>JANRMB010000283.1:0-14742 GCA_033761985.1 Candidatus Sumerlaeia bacterium
CTCTATTGCTTCAACCGTCAAGACTGAAACATATAAGATGACGCTCCCAAGGAAAATCGCGGACGGGACGTCCGCGCCACGTGGGGGAGGCCGATATTTCCCACGGACAGGGATGTCTGTGGGACTTGTTTTGCCCTATTCCACTCGGTTTTCGTGCTGGAAACCGAATGGCGGAGGTCCCGTGACCGAATTGTATTGGAATGGTAATGGGCTGGATATGCTCTATGAGAGTCCCATGGGAGGAGGTGAGGAGGGTGGAAAGCTTGTTGCCATAACCCTTGCCACGATGGGGGGTGGGTGGTGATGGTGATCGGGGTTTGAGGGGGGATGTTTGGGGAGCGTTCAATTCCGGAGTTACGATGGGAACCATCTACTTCAGCATGTCGGGTGAAGGGCGTGGTCATGCAACGCGGGTGCGGAGCATGGTGGAGGAGCTACGGGGTCGGCATCGGGTGGTGTTGTTTTGTCCGGGGGATGCGTACAAGTTGTTGGAGCCGGTGTATCGGGGGTCGGAGGTTCGGGTGATTCCGATGCCGGGGTTGCGGTTTTTCTACAAGCCAAACAAGAAGCTGGATTTTGTGGAGACGGGGCGTCAGGCGGTGCAGTTTTTGTTGCGGATGCCGGGTCGGGTGAAGCGGTTGGCGCGGATGTTACGGAAGCACAAGCCGGATGTGGTGGTGACGGATTTTGAGCCGTTGCTTCCTCGGGCGGCGCGGCGGTGTGGGATTCCGTTTCTATCGGTGAATCACCAGCATTTTTTGATTGTGAATGATTTATCGGGGCTTGAGTGGCGTTTGCGTGTGGCGAGTTGGTTGATGAGTTGGGTGGTGTGGGCATATTACAGCGGTCAGGCGGAGACGGTGATTTCGCAGTTTTATTTTCCGCCCGTGCGGCCCGAATATCGGGGTCGGGTGACGATGGCGGGAGTGTTGATGCGTCCGGATATTCTGGAGGCCACCCCGACGGACGGGGCGCATTTGTTGGTGTATTTGCGGAAATTCGCGAGTGATGAGCTGATTGGCACGTTGAAGCAGTGTGGGCATCCGGTGTTGATTTATGGTTTGGGGGAGAAACCCACCGACGGGAATTTGCAGTATTGCCCGATTGATGATCGGCAGTTTTTGGCGGATTTGAGCAGTTGCAGGGCTCTTGTAACGACGGCGGGGAATCAGTTGGTGGGCGAGGCGTTGTTTTTGCGGAAGCCGGTATTGGCGATGCCCGAGGCGAACAATCACGAGCAGTATATTAACGCGCACTACCTGAAGGAAAGTGGTGGCGGGGAATGGTGCGAGTTGGATGGGTTGACTCCGGAGATTTTGTCGCGGTTTTTGTCGCGGGTGCCGGAGTATCGGAAGCGGATTAATCCTGAGAAGATGAATGGGAACAAAATTGTGGTGGAGACAATCGAACGCTACGCCACGAAGAAGGACTAGTCCGTTTTCCCGATCTCGGTGTTGCGCTGCGGTCGGAAGCCTCGGTCGCGTACATGAGTACGCTCCGCGTCGGCTCCCGCCTTGCGCGCCTTGATCTCGGAAAAACGTCCTTCGTCCTTCGGGAAGAGGTTTCAACATGGTGGGATTTTGTTTTCCCGATCTCGGTGTTGCGCTGCGGCCGGAAGTCTCGGTCGGGATAAAAATTGAAGAACCCAAAAAATGGAAAGTGGATGAGGCGATTAGTGTTTTCTCGCAAAGGCGCTAGGGCGCAAAGATAGGATTGTTTTTACGCACAGAGCCGCAGAAAACGCAGAGTACAGTCCTGAGATTACCTTGTAATCGGTCAACATATCCTTATGCCTAAAGCTTCCCGCCGAACCTCGATATCATCCACACCGTGTTCTCAAAGGCTCTGCGCGCAGTTCTTCTCTTTGCGTCTTCGCGCCTTTGCGAGAGAAAAAAATGATCTCGGTGTTGCGCTCTGTTATGGTGGCCGCTGGTGACGTGGTTGTTTTGTGATTACTTGGAATTTGTTTTGAATACGAGAATTAGAGGATTTTGCCTGTGTCACTCCCCATCAGAATGAAAGCCGCTCTGTGTACCGCCTACGGAGCTCCGGAGGTGATTCGCCTGGGAGAGGGACCGACTCCCAAGCTGGGAGCTGATGGTGTGTTGATCCGCGTTCATGCAACGACGGTGAGTTCCGGAGATTGGCGGGTGCGGAGCTTGAAGCTTCCCCCGGGGTTTGGTCCGCTGGGGCGTTTGATCTTCGGATTCCAACGGCCGCGTCAGCCGATTTTGGGGACGGATTGCGCGGGTGTGGTGGTCGAGGTGGGGCCTGAGGTGCAGGACTTCCGCGTGGGGGACAGGGTGGTGGCGTTTCCTGATTTTCGCATGGGTTGCCACGCGCAGTACGTGGGCATTTCCGCAAAGGGGATGATTGCCCCGGTCCCCGAAGGATTGGGATTTGAAGAAGGAACGGCTTTGTGTTTTGGGGGATTGACGGCGCTGCATTTTCTCAACAAGGCCGATGTGAAAAAAGGGGACTCGGTGTTGGTGCTGGGGGGCTCAGGAAGTGTGGGGAGTATGCTGGTGCAACTGGCGCGGTTTAGGGGTGCGCATGTAACGGCAACCTGCAGCGAGGCGAATCGGGAATTGGTGAGTGGGTTGGGCGCGGAGGAAGTTCTGGATTACCGGAAGGGGAACGTCTTCTCCGGTGGTGAGAAGTACGATGCGGTGATGGATACCACGGGGACAGTGAGCCGCTCGGAGGCGTTGGCCGCGCTGAAACCCGAGGGGCGTGCGGTGCTTTTGGTGGCAGGGTTGAGTGACGTGTTGCGTTCGGTGTTTTTGGGTGGGCGGGTGATTGCCTCACCGGCGAGTTCCACGCCGGAGGGGTTGCGGGAGTTGATTCGGTTGGCGGAACTGGGATCGGTGAAGTCGGTGGTGGAACGCGTGTATGAATACGGGGAAATTGTGGAGGCACACCGCCATGTGGAGACGGGTCGGAAGCGGGGGAATGTGGTGGTGAGGTGGGCCTAAGAGGGAAAAGGTGGAGGGATGAGAAGGATGTGGTTTTTGGGTGAAAGATGAATATCGGGAAAATTCCAGAGGAATGTGTTGGGTTTTGGCAATTTCCTGACGACTCTTTCAGGTAAGGGAACTGTTCAGTGCCATTTCCAGCGCTTCTTCCGGGGTGTTGGCAACACGGAGCAGGTTGCGGTTTCCGGGTTTGATAAACCCCTCCTCAACGGCATGATCCATCAAGGCAAGCAGGGGATTATAGAACCCGCCGGTGTTGAGCAGCACGACGGGTTTGTTCTCTTGACGAAGCTGTACGAGGGTGAGGATTTCCAGCACTTCCTCCCACGTCCCCAATCCACCGGGAAGTGTGATAAACGCTTGGGCGAGTTCTGCCATGCGAGCTTTGCGGAGGCGCATATCCGCAACTTTTTCCAGGATGGTGCAGCCCGTGTGTTGCGACTCGATGTTGACCATGAAGTGGGGAATAACGCCGTGAACGCGACCACCCGCAGCGAGGGCGGCATCGGCGAGGATACCCATCAGGCCGAGGCGTCCGCCGCCGTAAACCAGAGTGCAGCCACGGCGGGCAATGAGCGTGGCAAGAGCACGGGTGTGTTCGGTATAGAGCGGACGCGTCCCCATGCTGGAACCGCAGTAAACGGCGATGGAAAGGGTGCTGGGTGGTGGTTGTTCCATGGAGTGGTTAGTATAGGAATCCTTCGCCTTGGATGCCCTTTTGGGTGCGGACCAAATCGCCGACGCTCACGGTGCCGTTGGTGGGATCGTAGAGGAGTGTTCCCGCCTGCATTTTGGTGAAGAATCGATGGCCACTGGCAAGACTAAGCACATCGTTGATCGTCTCATCGAGGACTTCCAGCCGGGTGTCGGGTCCGCGACCGGTGATCATCCATTTGTTGGACTTCATGCGTTCCAAACTTTCGGGTGAGGTGGCGACAGGAGCCATGAAGCCGGCCACGAAGATATCCTCCGTGAGGTTGGCATAGCCGTAGAGGGGCCCGGGGTAGTTGGGATCGTAGGAGACACCGAAGGGATCGATGATGGTGGAGGCGGTCATGTAGGAGACGGGGGATGTGAGTGTGGTGATGGAAGTAAACACCGAGGGGTAGCGGTTGTTATCCACATGGTAGGATTCAATAGCGACCCCAAACGTGCGGTGATCGCTTTTGACTCGGCTGACTTTGGCACGAACCTGTGCCTCCAGAAAATTGGGGACAGCAATGGCTGCAAGGATGGCGATAATCGCCACAACAATGAGCAGTTCAATCAGGGTAAAGCCCCTGAATCGGTAGAGTATCATGGATTAGAAGTCTCCTGATGGGGTGGAAAACTGGATTTGATGACAGGGAAAGTGCAGATGAAAGTGGTACCCACTCCGAGTGTGGAGCGACACTCGATGCTACCTTGGTGAAATTCCATAATTCTTCGGCAGATATTGAGGCCCAAGCCATGGGACTTTTCCCCTTCCGTGGGTTTGGCACTGGTGCGGGAGAAGCGTTGAAAGAGGAGGGAAAGCTCTGATTCGGGAATGCCGACTCCAGAGTCCTCGACTTCAATTTGAAGAGTACCCGGAAGCCCCAAGTGCGCCCTTAGGATGACTCTGCCGCCGCGGGGGGTATATTTGTGGGCGTTACTCAGGAGGTTTTCGAGAAGTTCCTCCAGCATTTTGGGAACGACTTGGAGATTGGGAAGATCGCCGGGGAGATCGAGTTGGAGGGTTTGTTCCTTTTGGAAGAAGAGAATCCGATAATCCTCTTCCCGTTCGGTGATAAAGTCGGCGAGTTGAAGAGACTCCCGGAGCTGCTGCTCTGCGGTTCCGAAGCGGCGAAGTTGGAGAATCTCCTCGGTCATGCCAGAGAGTTTATCGCAGGCCTTGGTCATGCGTTGAAGGATGTGAAGCACCTCGGGGGTGCGGGAGTTTTCATCGAGTTCCATATCCAACACACCCAGAAACCCCTTGAGAATGGTGAGGGGGTTTCGGAGATCGTGGATGATGCACTAGATGAGTTGATCGCGCTCCTGCTCCGCGGTTCGGAGTTCCGTGACGTTGGCAAAACAACCAATGGCAAAGGCGGGGCGATTGAAGGAATCAAAATAGATGGTTTGCCATTGTTCCAGCCAGACAATACCGCGCCCTTCAATGACGAATCGGCTGACGAGGTGGACACTTTCCGCGCTGTTGGGTTTGGCCCGGGCACAGGCAGCCCCCACCACTTGGAGCATGACGGGGAAATCTTCGGGGTGGAAATGCTTTTTGGAGAAACTGCTGATGCGAATTTGGGCGGCTTCTTCTTCGGAGAGGAAGAAGAGTTCGCGGAACTGGGGACTGATGTATTCATAGCGATCGGCCAGGCCGTTGCTGATGTAGAAGGCCAGACCGGCTTTTTCCAGAGCCTCGGTTTTGAGGCGGAGAAACTGGATGGAGCGAACGTCGTCCTCATGCGTGGGAACGGGGAGCATTTCGTCCAAAGTGAGCTGTTTGATTGAACCAGGGACGCCATTGCTCACGATCCATTGGAACATCTCATTGAGATCTCCGGATGCGAGGGGGTTGTTCATGGATCCACTCACACGTTGGGGTGGTGTTTGATCAACAGAATCACTCATCAGGGCTTCCTCCCGGGAACCTTTTGGGACTAAATTACGGCTTTTACATTCGATATTCCTCTTGTTTAGATTTATTCTTTTTGAAGCAATCAAAATCAGTATGTTGTGAAGTTTTGGTTTGGACAGATTGGGGCAAACTGGAAACCACAAGAGAGGTGAGGGGTGTTTCAGATTGCGCGCTCGAGAAGGGTGCTTAGGTTGGCCGAATCCTTTGTTACCAGATAATCGTCGAGTTTTCCCATGAGTTCCCGAACTGTTGTTCCTCGCGAGATTATGATGTTAAGGCCTCTGTTTGTGATTCAAATAAGTTTGGTGCCGGTAAAGGAACGAACGGGAGCTTGGAATCCGTGAAGCAGAAGAAGGAATCAGGAATTTCCGCGGGGAGACTCCCCACGTTGCGCTGGGCAGCGGGGGGCTTGCTGATACTCGGGTTGTTGAGTCGGATTCTGGGGTTGGTGCGGGAGATTCTAACGGCGGGGTTGTTTGGGGTAAGCAGTGAATTGGATGCGCTTTTTCTCGGGTTGGCGATTCCCACGGCCATCACGGTGGCGGTGGGAGGGAGTCTTGTACGGGCCGGGGTTGCCACAGCAGCGGGATTAGCGGTGGAACAACAGTGTGGGCTTGCGCGGTATGCCACCGATCGATGGTTGAGACGAGGCGTGCCGCTTTCGCTGGGGTTGGCGGTGGGGTGCGTGGCGTTGGCGCTGCTTCTCCAGAACAATACCGAAACACCGAGAATGCCATTAGTGTTGGGGGCGTTACTGGGATCGTTGACGCTGCTGGGAGTTCTGATTTCCGGAGTGTATGCGGGAATTGCCAATGCGCGGGGTCAGCATGTGGGGGCGGGGTTGATACCACTGTTTCATAACGGGGTGATTATCGCCACCATGGTGGTGCTGTGGGAGCCGTTGGGGGTGTATAGTTTGTTGCTGGGTTTTTTTTTGGCGGAGTGGCTTCAAATTCCGGGCTATTGGTGGGCGATGGGAAAAGAGGTTCGAACAGCACGGCCAGCCCGGGCGAGAGAGTACTGGAGTGTTTGGATGGAGCGGTTTGTACCGGCTCTGGTGGCCTCCGTTCTGGTGGGGACGAATCTGGTGGTGGATCGGGCCTTCGCGGTGCAGTTGGAGCCGGGTTCGGCGGCGGCGTTGGTTTATGCGGAGAAGTTGGTGAATCTTCCGGCGGGGCTTCTGGGGATGGCGCTGGCGGTTCCGTTGTTCACCCGGGTGAGCCGATACCGTATGCAGGGGCGCGAGAAGGATGTGGCGGCGGTGGTGATGCTGGGAGTCCGGTTGATGCTGCTGGGGGGGATTCCGATGGCGGTACTCCTGTGGTTTTTGGCGGAACCGTTGATCGCGGTTCTGCTTCAACGTGGGGCGTTCGATGGAGCAGCGGTGGAGCTTTGTGCCGAGGCCTTCCGGGGTTTGGCGTGGGGGATTCCGTTCTTCGGGACGTCGTTCCTGCTCCTTTCGGCGGCGCTCACGGTGGAACGTCCTTGGCGGGTGGTCCGCTGGTTGGGATTGAGTGTGGTGTTGAACGCCGTGCTGAACGCCCTGCTGGTGGTTCCGTTTGGATTGGCGGGGATTGGGCTCTCAGGGAGTTTGGTGGCGGTTTTCCGGGTGTTGGTGCTGCTTAGGCTGGTGGCGCCGGGGATCTTGAAGACCAAGAGCTTGTGGGCCTCGCTGGGTCGGATTGTTTTGGGGAATACTCCGGGGGCCCTGCTGTTAGGACTGGGATTGCCGGGGTTGGAGGGTGTGATGCCCCCGGGTTGGAGCGGTAAGTTTTTGATGGTGATGGGGGGTGGGGTCCTGTTTCTGGTGGGAAGTTTGGTGATGGTTCCGGTATGGCGACGGGAGGTGGTAAGTTTGGGGGTTTTGAGAAATCGTGTGGCGCGGGCGAACCGGAGGGAGAAAAGCAAGGTCCCGACTTTTGAAGCAGCAGAAAATTCCAAGGACTCCTGATTGCATTCCTCCGCTCAATCGAGGCAGGATTCCTGCTCCCATGAGGGGTAGCTTCTCCCTGAAAATGTTTTGATGAACACAGTGATTCAACAGACCAGTAGCGTTTCAACGCCCCAACGAATCAAACCCGAAATTCTGGCTCCCGCCGGAACCAAGGACGCCATGATTGCCGCCGTGGAAAATGGCGCCGATGCCGTTTACTTTGGGTTGCAACAGTTCAATGCACGTCTACGGGCGGCGAACTTTACGTTGGAAGAATTACCCCGAACAATGGAGTACCTTCATGAGCGCGGGGTGAAGGGATACATCACCATGAACACCCTCGTGTTCCCCGCTGAACTGGATGATGCGGTGACGGTGCTTCGGGGGGCCAGCGCCGCCGGTGTGGATGCGATCCTGGTTCAGGATTTGGGGCTCGCCTGGTTGGCGAATCAGTTGGTACCCGATCTTCCCATCCACTCCTCCACCCAGATGACGATCACCAACGCGGAGGGAGTTCGTGCACTGGATGCCCTGAGGTTGCGGGTGGAACGCATCGTGGCGGCCCGGGAAATGAATCGCGAGGAACTCAAACAACTCCGCGCCGGAATCGACAAGGAAGTGGAAGTCTTCGTGCACGGAGCCCTCTGCGTGGCCTACAGTGGTCAATGCCTCACGAGTGAAGCTCTGGGGGGACGCAGCGCCAACCGCGGGGAATGCGCCCAAGCGTGCCGACTCCCCTACGACTTGATGGTGGACGGAGAGCAGCGCCCCTTGGGGGATGTGAAGTATCTCCTGTCCCCAAAGGACCTTTCGGCGTTTGAGGACATCGGCGACCTGATGGATGCGGGTATTGCCAGCCTTAAGATTGAGGGGCGCCTCAAAACTCCCCATTATGTGGCGGCGACTGTGCAGAGCTACCGAGCTGCAGTGGAAGTGGCGTACCAGGGTGAAAAACCCCGGGTTTCTCCGGAAATTGAGAACAAACTGGCGATGACGTTTAGTCGGGGATTCACCGGAGGATACTTGCACGCCACGGATCATCAAGCGGTGGTGGAAGGGCGTTTCCCCAAGAAGCGCGGACTGTATCTGGGGCGCGTGACCGATGTGCAATCCCCCATGGTGGAAGTGGAATTGGAGCATGCGTTGAAACCCGGGGACGGAGTCGTGTTTGACTCTGGCGAGGAGCTGGAAAACGAACCCGGGGGGACACTGTTCTATCTGATGGATGAACAGCGGCGCCCCCTGAAAGAATTCCGCCCGCGAACCGGGGAAACGCGTCGCCTTTGGTTGGAATTCGGAGCTGGGCGCATTAATCTCCGGCGTATCAATGTGAACGACCGGCTTTGGAAGACCAGTGACCCGCATCTGGAGAAAGAGCTGGAGGCGAGCTATTCCGAAGGGGTGATTCATCATCGGCGCCCAGTGGAAGCCAGAATCTCCGGAGCGGTGGGTAAACCGTTGGAACTTTCCCTGAGTGATGAGCAGGGACACAGCATCACCGTATGGGATGAATCCCCTGCTGAAGAAGCGCGCAAACATCCGTTGACGGAGGAAACGCTCCGCACCCAGTTGGAACGGTTGGGGAATACCCCGTTCGTATTGGGGACACTGGAGGTTTCCCTTCAGGGAAGTGTGATGGTTCCGGTAAGTCGGCTGAATGAGCTGCGTCGGAAAGCGGTGGAAGCTTTGCTGGAAAAACGGCGCACTGCACACGAGGGACGCAGGGAGAATACCTCTGCGTTGAGGGAACTTTGCGAAGTAATCTCCAGAGAGAAAGCACAATCCGTTGAGGCACCCGTAACACATTCGAAGCTTTCTGTTTTGTGCAGAACGCTGGAGCAGGTCGAGGCGGCGGTGGCATTCCACCAGCAACACGGCGATGGTTTGGAATGCATTTACACCGATTTTGAGGATGTTCGGAATCAGCGGCAAGCTCGGGCGCTGATCCCTACCGGTGGGCCGTTGTTTGTACCGGCCACGTTGCGGATTCTAAAACCGGGGGAAAATCCCTACGCTCGTATTCTGCTGAAGTCGGAACCGGATGCCTTACTCATTCGGAGCCTTGCGGGATGGGAACTCTTTCGCAACGAGGCCCCCCAGATGCGGCTCATCGGGGATTTCTCACTGAACATCAGCAATCAGTTGAGCGCCAAATTGTTGAGGGATCAAGGAATCTGGCCGCTGACCCCGAGCTATGATTTGAATATTGATCAGTTGCTGGATTTGCTTCGTGTGTCCCCCTCGGATTGGTACGAGGTAACGCTGCACCAATACATGCCTATGTTCCACATGGAGCATTGCGTGTTTTGTCGCTTCCTCAGCACGGGGACAAACGAACACAACTGCGGACGCCCCTGCGAGAAGCACGAAATCAAGTTGCGGGATCGGGTCGGTTTTGAGCATCCGGTGAAAGCCGATGCAGGATGCCGGAACACCGTGTTCAACGCCACAGCCCAAAGTGCCTCGGCCTACATGGGGGCTTTGCACAAAGCTGGTGTGCGGAGATTCCGGGTGGATATGCTGCTGGAATCGGGGGACAGGGTGCAGGAGATTCTTTCCGCATACCGACTCGTGGTGCGGGGTGAACGCGACGGTAGCCACCTTTGGCGAGATCTGAAAGCGAGTAGCAAGCTCGGGGTAACCCGCGGAAGCCTAGATCACGAATAATCAGGAATACGGATGAAAACCGAACAACCCACAAAAGCACGATTTCCGCGAATGATCCTGAAAGCGGATTCCCTCAAAAGGATCAAACGGGGACACCGATGGATTTTCTCCAATGAGATTCAGTTGGTGGAACCCGAGGCAGTGAATGGTGGTGTGGTGGCCGTGGTGGACCCCAACGGGAGTTTTCTGGGTTCGGCGTTGTACAGCAAAAATGCATTGATTGCCGGGCGGGTGTATTCTCATCGCTCGGTGGATTTTGATATCAACTATATCGAAACTGCCCTGCATGAAGCGGAGGAACGCAGGCGGTTGTTGCTCCCCCATCGCAGTACGTATCGGTTGGCTTATGGGGACAGTGATGGGCTTCCAGGGATTGTGGTGGATCGATATGAGGATGTTCTGGTGCTCCAATTATTGACGGTGGCCGCAGAGCTTCGCCGCGATTTGATTGCCGATTGTTTACAAAATTTATTCGCCCCAAAAGCGATTGTGGAACGGAGCGACACGTCGGGGCGTGAGTGGGAAGGCTTGCCGGAAGTGAAGGGAGTCCTGCGGGGGACACGGGAGAATCCGTTCACGGTAAATGTGGCGGGAATCAAACTCCCGGTGGATGTGCTGGAGGGACAGAAAACGGGACTGTATCTGGACCAGGCGGAAAACTGGTCGGTGATTCGCCCGTGGTCGAAGGGTGGAGCAGTGCTGGATTTGTTTTCCCACGCCGGTGGGTGGAGCCTGAACGCGGCCCGGGGGGGTGCGGCGAATGTGGTGGCGGTGGATCAAAGTGCCGGGGTGCTGGAAGGCCTCAGGAATTGCTGGGTGGAGAATGGCTTTACTCCGGGGACACTGGAGACGCACACAGCGGATGTATTTGATTATTTACGAAAAGAGACACGATTATTCGAAGTGGTGGTTTGCGACCCTCCAGCTTTCGCGAAGAACCGAAAGGCTGTCCCCGGTGCGTTACGCGGATATCAGGATGTGAATCGCCTCGCAATGAAACGTGTTGCACCGCAGGGATTTCTTGTGTCGTGTTCCTGTTCACATAATGTGGAGCGGGAAGACTTTTTGCAGTGTCTTCGGATGGCTTCACGAGACGCACAGCGGGATTTTCAGCTTTTGGAAATCCGTTCCCAGCCCGCGGATCACCCTCCTTTGTTGGGTGTTCCGGAAACCGAGTACCTCAAGGTTGTTGTTCTAAAGGCGCTGAGTTAGATGCATGTAAGCACAGAATTGCCGGAGATATGTGAAGAATCCCGCAGAAAGGCGCAGGACCGCAATCAACGGTTGACGAAGCCCTCGGGGAGTTTGGGGCGTTTGGAGGAACTCGCGATTTGGTTTGCTGGAGTTCGAGGGACACAGCAGTACTCTGTCCCCATTCGTGGAGCGATGCTGGTCTTTGCTTCAGACCATGGGGTGACAGAGGAAGGAATTTCCGCCTACCCGAAAACTGTTACTCAAGCCATGGTGGAAAACATGCTGCGCGGTGGTGCGGCAATCAATCAGTTGTGCAAAGCCAATCGTTTGTTGATGTATTTGGTGGACCTCGGTGTGGATGGCCATATCACCGCCACCAGCACACGGAGTTCGGTGAATTTTCTTTCTCGCAAGATCCGCAAAAGCACCTCGAACCTTCGTTATGAACCCGCCATGACGTTGGAGGAGCATCTTCAAGCGATGGACGTGGGTCGGGAAATGGCTGAAAAAGCAATCGATACCGGGGTGGAAGTGATTTGTTTGGGAGAGATTGGAATTGGCAATACAACTCCTGCTTCCGCGCTAACCGCCTGGTTTACCGGGGCTCCGGTGGATCATGTCACGGGGATGGGGACAGGGATTGATGAAGGGACTCGCCGCCTGAAGGAAGTGGTCATTCTGGATGCATTGGAACGCACAAGAGCCCTGAACACCACGGACGTACAGGCGGCTATTTGCTCGCTGGGGGGCTTTGAATTTTCCGCGATGATTGGGGCGATGATCACCGCGGCTAGGTGGCGTGTCCCCGTCATGTTGGATGGTTTTCTCACCAACGCGGCAGCGCTGGCAGCCCAGGCAATTCAACCCCGTATAACCGAGTTTCTGCTCGCTTCCCATGGCTCTGCAGAGCCGGGTGCCAGCGTGGCGTTGAAGAAGTTGGAGTTGGAACCGATTCTGAATTTCGGGCTTCGATTGGGAGAGGGGACAGGTGCGGCGCTCGGTTTTGGAATTCTGCAACAGGCCCTGCTACTTCATCGCCAGATGGCGACATTTGAGGAAGCTGCAGTTCCGGATAAACTGGGATGACACGATCCGAAAAGCATGTGCGCCCCTTGGGTGGAATCGGCGCTGCCTTCATTTTTTTGACACGGCTTCCGATCCCCGGTTGGCCCTACACCAAGGCGGAATTCGCTGCTGCTCCCGCTCACTTTTCCCTCGTGGGTTTTGTTCTGGGTTTGCTTCTTGGTGGGTTGTGTTTGTTTCTTCAACCACTGGGTTCGTTGGCCTCAGGGTTGTTGACCCTCGGATTCAGTCTGTTGCTGACAGGGTGCTTTCATGAGGATGGTCTTGCGGATACGGCCGACGCCATTGGTGGAAGTTTTACGCGGGAGAAGTTGTTTGAGATTTTGAAGGATAGCCGCATCGGTAGCTACGGCGGAGCGGCGCTGGTGATCAGCCTGGTGGGAAGGGCTGCATTGATTGGGGAATTGGGTGGCGCTGTTGTTTGGGCTTTTCCGCTGGTCTGGAGTTGGGCCCGCGTCTTTCCCGTTTGGCTGATGGCGTTGATGACCTACGCCACCCCGGAGAAAAGCAGAAGTCGCGACTTGGCGGGGGCCTCTTGGGTTCACGCCGTGCGTTGCACCCTTTGGGCCGCACTGGGGACACTGATGGTTTTCCTCTACACACCCACAGTCATTCTTGGTGTGGCGCTGATGCTTCCTCTGCTGTTCCTTGCCACCGTTTGGTGTGCTCTTCTCTTTCAGAAAAAGGCCGGAGGATACACGGGGGATTTTCTGGGTGCCACGGAGCAGGTTTGTGAACTCCTTGGTTTTGCCGCACTGGTATGGGCGCTTTCCACGCCGTGAAGCGCCTCCTGCTGTTTCGCCACTCCCCCGCCGTTGAATGGGGAATCCTCTACGGTCAAACGAATGTTGCGGTACAGCATGAGCCCAACGACGCCGCCCAGCAGATCCTTTCCCAACTCTCGGAACAGGAAAGGCTTTCCGCCTACGCCGTCTTTTGCAGTCCGTGGGAACGAAGTCTGCAACCGGCTCGAATCGTTGCAGAGGAGCTTCGGCTTCCCCTGCGTGTATGCCACGAACTTTCCGAGTTGAACTTCGGCGAGTGGGAGCAACGTTCGTACTCGGAGATTGAGCGACTATTCCCGAAGGAATACGCCAATTGGTTGCAAAACTGGAGAACGGTGTCGCCACCCGGTGGCGAATCTGTTCTGCAACTTCAGGCGCGCGTGCAGTCATGGTTGAGTGAATTGCCCGAAACGGAAGCACCAGCAATTGTGGTGACGCATGCTTCGGTCATCCGTACTCTACAGGAGTTCGCCGGAGTAATGGAACCCTGGAGTTCCTCCGTCCCCCATTTGCAGATGGTGGAGTGGGCTAGTTCGTAGTGGGTTGTGACTGCGGTACAGCAGGACGGAACAGCAACTCCCGGCGAAGGGACTCCGCCTCCGATTCCGGGGTGGGAGGTGTGGTGGCGCGTTTGAATTTTTCTTCTGCCGCAGCAATTTGTTCCGGTGTGAGTTTCTTGACAATCAACGCTGAGGGGAGCAACGCGAGTTCCTCGGGTGTCCCCCGATCGCGGAAGGAGATGCGCTCCGAGCTTTTGTACCAGAAGTAGGCTTCACCCAAATCCGGGAGGGTGCCTCGGCCGTTCTCATACATATTGCCGAGTTTTTCCATCGCCACCGGGAATCCCTGCATGGCGGCCTCGGTGAAGAGTTCGAAGGCTTTTGCATCGCTTTGGGGAACCCCTTCACCGCGAAGGTAAAGGAGAGCGAGATTGTTCTGGGCCACTGCGTTTCCTTGATCGGCACCGAGTTGAAACAAGCGGGCGGCTTCCACAGGATCGGAATCAGGAAGGCCGGGCTCGGCGAGCATGATGCCGAGTTCCGTTTGAGCCGGAGCATACCCCATCTCCACGGCACGGCGATACCAACGGAGAGCCTCCTCGCGATCAGGTTCCACCGGCCACTTGCCTCGGCGGAACAATCGACCGAGACCAAACATCGCCCGAACGTCGCCCTGGCGAGCCGCTTCCCGGAAGTAACGCCCCGCTTCACGGGCATCCTCGTCAACACCTGTCCCCGTTATTAACAGTTCAGCGTATTTGGTTTGAGCTTTCGCCAATCCGGCGTTGGCGGCTTTCTCCAACCACTCGGCTCCTTTGGGTTCGTTTTTCAGAACGCCGTTGCCTTCCAGAAAAATCACTCCGAGCGAAAACTGCGCGTGAGGGATTCCACTGGCGGCGGAGAAGGTAATCAGCTTCACCCCTTCGGCTTCATCCTTGGGGACGCCCCGCCCCTCCAGATACATCAACCCAAGATTATGCTGGGCGGGAGC
>JANRMB010000284.1:0-4744 GCA_033761985.1 Candidatus Sumerlaeia bacterium
CGGGTGATTGCGGCGCGGTTGTATGGTGAACGCCAACCGGGTGGGGGAGGATGCGAAGTTCTGCTCCTACGTCCCCTTGCCATGACGCAATCCACTGGCGATTCTGTGTATCGATGGGAAGCGATGACTCGCCCTGCCAAAAAACTCCCCGCCGGAAGCGTCATTCGCTTTGGTTCCGCAGGTCATGAAGCCCACGTTTTGGAGGAGCACGCCGAGGGAATTCGCACACTGGAATTCCGGCTCTCCGTCCCCATGGATGCGTTTCTGGAGGAGCAGGGGAACATGCCGCTCCCGCCGTACATTCTGGCCCGTCGAGGTGAGAAGCTCAGCCGACCCGAAGACAAAACCGATTACCAAACAGTGTACGCCAGAACGCCCGGTTCTGTGGCGGCACCCACTGCAGGACTTCACTTTACTCCTGCACTGCTGGAAGAATGCCGCCGCATGGGAGTTGAAATTCTGGAACTCACTCTGAACGTTGGCGCTGGGACGTTCAAACCCCTGAACACCGAAAAAATCACCGACTACGCCATCCACACGGAAACCTACTCCGTTTCGGATTACACCGCTGACCGTGTCACCCGAGCCAAAGCCGAAGGCCGCCGCATCATCGCGGTCGGCACGACCTCAGTCCGCACGTTGGAATCCGCGGCGGTGGGTGGGCAATTGATCCCCGGGGAAAACAGCACCGATTTGCTCATTGCACCGGGGTACGAATGGAAGCTTGTGGATGGGCTCGTCACCAACTTCCACCTGCCGTGCTCCTCGCTACTTTGCTTGGTGGCGGCACTCACCGGGCGCAAGAATCTATTGGAGTTATACGCCACCGCTGTGCAGGAACGATACCGTTTCTACTCCTACGGCGATGCCATGATGATTCACTGACGGATTCTATCCAATCCCCTTCCTTCTGAAAAAAATAAACCATTCGTAGGCTCCAAAAGCTGAGCCTCGGGGAATCTTGATGGTTTCTTGATACAAACAACGTCATTCCTTACATACCTCTGATTTGCTTTCGCACGGGATTATCCGGACATTACTCCTCGGTACCGCATCCCCAAGGAGTGATTACTGTGCATGATTTACTTTCAATCTTAATCCCAGCCGGCTTCTTCGCGCTCTGCCTTTTGTTGGTGGAGCTACTGGTTAACTTGATGGAGAATCCCTCATGAGCTTTCTCCTCCTTCTTTCCGCAGTTTCCGCGTTCCTACTGGTTGTCTATCTGTTTGTTGCGCTCTTGAGACCGGAGATTTTCTGAAATGACAACAAATTCTATTCTACAAATTTTCACGTACATCGTTGTTCTTTTGCTTTTGGCAAAGCCACTCGGGAATTTTATGGCCTCCATCTTCGAGGGACAAAAAAATCTGCTCAGTCGTCTGCTCGCACCATTCGAGCGTTTGCTCTATCGATGGGCTGGGGTAGACCCCAACAACGAAATGAATTGGAAGCAATATGCCGTGGCACTCCTCTTCTTCAATGCTGGGGGATTGTTGATTCTCATTTTTTTGCAGCGCTTCCAGGGGTATCTCCCACTCAATCCGGCAGAAAAAGGTGCGATTAATTCCTTTAGTGCGCTAAACGTCGCCATCAGTTTTGCCACAAACACGAACTGGCAGAACTATGGTGGTGAAGCAACGATGAGTTACCTCACCCAGATGATTGGTCTGGGTGTTCAAAACTTTCTCTCCGCCGCAACGGGTATGGCAGTTATGGCTGCATTCGCTCGTAGTTTTGTTCGGCAACGGAGTGAAACTATAGGAAATTTTTGGGTAGATGTAACTCGTTCCACGTTGTACATTCTACTGCCACTGTCACTCCTCATGTCGGGTGTACTTGTATCACAAGGGGTGGTGCAAACATTTGAATCCTATCAGGAAGTCACCACCCTCACGAGTGAGTCCCAAACGATAGCGGTGGGGCCTGCTGCATCACAGATTGCCATCAAGCAACTCGGTACAAACGGCGGCGGTTTTTTCAACGTGAACTCTGCTCACCCACTGGAAAATCCTACTCCATTTTCCAACTTTCTTCAATTGCTGGCCATTCTTTTGATTCCTGCGGCCTTCTGTATTACCTTTGGGAGAATGGCTGGAGATACTCGTCAGGGGTGGCTTCTTCTCTCAGTCATGAGTATTTTTCTCATCGTTTGTTCGGTGTCCACTGCATATATTGAACAGCAAGGCAACCCACTGATTGGAAGTTTGGGAGTGACACAGGTGTCGGTTGAGTCCCCAGCCCAGGCGTTGGCTGGTGGTAACATGGAGGGTAAAGAAGTCAGATTTGGTATCGCAAATAGTGCTCTCTGGGCGATTGCCACTACAGCCGCATCAAATGGTTCCGTAAACTCCATGCACGATAGCTATATGCCCCTCGGTGGTTTGTTTCCGTTATGGTTGATGCAACTCGGTGAAATCATCTTCGGAGGTGTGGGCTCCGGTCTTTACGGAATGCTGATGGTGGTGATTGTGGCTGTATTTGTGGCTGGGCTGATGGTTGGGAGAACACCGGAATATATTGGGAAAAAAATTGGTCCTTATGAAATGAAAATGGCCTCTCTGGCAATTCTGATACCCTCCGTGGCTACACTCGTTACCACGTCAGTTGCTTTACTCTCTGTTCAGGGGACACAGGGGATTAGTAACCCCGGGCCTCATGGATTCAGCCAAGTACTTTACGCCTTTAGCAGCATGGCAAACAATAATGGAAGTGCGTTCGGCGGTTACGGTGCCAACACCGATTTGGTAAACATCCTTGGTGGAGTAGCCATGCTCATCGGGCGCTATTGGGTGATTATCCCGGTACTTGCCATGGCAGGAGCACTTGCCAAACAAAAACAAACCCCTGCAACTTTAGGGACACTTCCAACTCATACGCCTCTTTTTGCAGTCTTATTGATCGTTACCATCCTCACCATCTGAGCCCTAACGTTTCTTCCCTCTCTCGCTCTCGGCCCCATCGTTGAACACATTATCCTTACTAAGGAGGCGAATTAAAGTGACGACCCTTTCCGCTGCAAAATCCCAGTCACTTTTGACAAAAGCTTTATTCATAAAGGCTGTTTGGGAAAGTATTTTAAAACTCAATCCCCGCCATCAACTCCGTAATCCCGTGATGTTTACCGTACTCATCGGGAGTATCCTCGCCTCTCTTCTATTCCTGGAGGCGTTGACCTTATCCATCGATACACCGGCGTGGTTTATCGCCGTTCTGGCCTTTCTTCTCTGGCTTACGCTACTGTTTGCCAACTTTGCCGAGGCAATTGCCGAAGGGCGAGGTAAAGCCCAAGCTGATAGTCTTCGTGCCACTCGGCAAAATATCATCGCCACCCGGCTATCTGCGGGAACCCCAGACGCGCGCCGGGAAAGTGTTCCCTCTGAAAGCCTCCGCCGCGGTGACTTCGTTTGGGTTGAAAAAGGACAACCCATTCCTGGGGATGGCGAAGTTGTGGAAGGGGCCGCCTATGTGGATGAAAGTGCAGTGACAGGTGAATCTGCTCCTGTCATCCGGGAAAGCGGTGGTGATCGCAGCTCTGTCACCGGGGGGACACGGGTACTCTCTGATTGGATAATTATACGCATCACTGCGAATCCGGGTGAGAACTTTCTTGATCGAATGATTGGACTTGTGGAAGGGGCGAAAAGACAAAAAACACCGAACGAGATTGCGTTGTCGATTCTTTTGGCAGCACTTACCATCATTTTCCTTGTGGTATGTGCCACACTCCTTCCGTTCTCGGCTTACAGTGTCACTGCCAGTGGCACGGGGACAGTGGTGCCTTTGGTGGTACTCATAGCACTCTTTGTTTGCTTGGCGCCCACCACGATTGGTGGGCTACTCTCCGCTATCGGAATTGCCGGTATGGATCGCCTACTTAAGGCCAACGTGGTTGCCACCTCAGGAAGAGCTGTTGAAGCTGCCGGAGATGTGGATGTTCTGCTTCTAGATAAAACAGGTACCATCACATTAGGGAACCGACAGGCCACGGAGTTTCTCCCAGCTCCCGGAGTTGATGTGCGGGAGCTGGCAAAAGCCGCTCAACTCTCCTCTCTGGCCGATGAAACTCCTGAGGGGCGGAGCGTGGTGGTACTTGCCAAAACAGAATATGGAATCAGGGAGTCCAATCTCACAGAGACACAAACTCAGTTTATTCCCTTCACTGCAGAAACCAGAATGAGTGGAGTAGATATTCAACAAAAGCGAATCCGCAAAGGCGCTGCTGATTCTGTGGAGCGGTGGGTACGTGAACAGCAGGGTGAAATTCATCCTCTCGTTCGTCAGAACGTGGAAACAATTGCTCGTGAAGGCGGTACACCACTCGTTGTGGCAGAAGGTTCGAAAGTGCTGGGTGTTATCCGCTTGAAGGATGTTCTCAAACAGGGAATTCGAGAGCGGTTTGCCGAACTTCGTCGAATGGGAATCAAAACCGTGATGATCACGGGAGACAATCCCATGACCGCTGCCGCTATTGCAGCAGAAGCTGGAGTGGATGACTTTCTCGCTGAAGCAACCCCTGAGAAAAAGTTGGCGCTGATTCGCGAATATCAAGCTGGTGGCCGACTTGTTGCCATGACGGGTGACGGTACGAACGATGCCCCGGCACTTGCCCAAGCAGATGTCGCTGTGGCCATGAACAGTGGAACGCAAGCCGCCAAAGAAGCCGGAAACATGGTCGATCTCGATAGCAATCCAACAAAACTGATCGAAATCGTCCGCATAGGCAAACAGCTTTTGATGACTCGAG
>JANRMB010000285.1:0-7370 GCA_033761985.1 Candidatus Sumerlaeia bacterium
AGCAACTCACCCTGAACCCCAACTCGGTGCTCCACGCACCGGTCTTGGTTCCTTCCATAACACCATCAACTTCTTCCTCGACTAATCAAACCACACAACTCAAGCTCACAACTCCTTCGTCGCACCGCCGATGAGGGAGTTGTTCGTTTTATCTCTATTTTCCAAGATCCGTCCCATTCGTCCCATCCAATCGCCACGCAGCACTGAGATCGGGAAAACGGACTTCAATCTGCTCGCCATACTTAAGACTCCACCTCTAAGGACGAGAGACGTTTTTCCGAGATCAAGGCGCGAGAGACGAGGACGACTCAGGCGTAGCGGAGCTACGGTGCGGGAGTCATTCGGCAAACAGCAACACTGAGATCGGGAAAACGGACTCGTCCTCAGCCAACAGTCTTGACTTGATGCCACATCTGGCGCTTCCTTTGCACATCAATTCATGCCCGTCATTGTGCTGAAATGGGCAAACGAATCACACTCCCTGAAAGTAGTTCTCCTTTATGTCCATTTGGAATCGCGCCCCCAAATCCGACCGCGTGTTCTTCGTCGCCTCCATCGGCCTTCTTGTGCTCTCCGTCTTCATGGTTGGGCTTGAAGACCGTAAAATCCATGCCTCCACAGAAGATGAGGAATTCTACCGCTTTGTGGATGTGGCCGCTGAAGTGTACAGTGAAATCAAAACCAAGTTTGTAGACGATATTGAAAGCCGCGTCGTTTTGGAAGGTGCTCTTTCCGGGATGTTCAACGTTCTCGATGAACACAGCCAATACATGACCCCAGACATGTTGAAATCCCTGGAACGTGATACCAGCGGGGAATTCTCCGGCATCGGAATTCACATTACCAAACGGCAAAACGTGCTGACCGTGATTGCACCCATTCCCGGTTCCCCCGCCGCAAAAGCAGGGCTACTTCCTTGGGACCGCATCATTGAAATCGAAGGCAAAACCACCGAGGATTTGGACATTCAGGAAGCCGTGAAGATGCTTACCGGCCCCACGGGCACCAAAGTGACCTTCAAGGTTTATCGCGCCGGTGAACCTGAGCCTCTGGAGTTCACCCTTGTTCGCGCCAGTGTTGAAGTCAAAAGCGTCTTCGGCCAGATGCTCGATGATCAAATCGGCTACGTTCGCGTCTCCCGCTTTAGCGAAAACACTTCCCGCGATGTGCGCAAGTTTGTCCTCGATTTCCGCTCCGAAGGGATGAAGGGGCTCATCATCGATCTCCGCCTCAACACCGGTGGTCTTCTCACCGAGGCCATCACCATGTCCGAACTCTTCGTTCCCAAGGATTCCGTCATCGTCTCCACGAAAGGGCGTTTGCGGAATCAAAACCGCGAATACCGTTCGGAGAACGATCCCGTGGTGACCGATCTCCCCATCTTTGTTCTCGTGAACGAGGCGAGTGCCTCCGCCAGTGAAATTGTAGCCGGTGCCCTCCAAGATTTGGGTGTGGCCGTGATTATCGGCCCCACTGGAAAAAACACTTTCGGCAAAGGAAGTGTTCAAACGATTGGCCAACTCACCCACTCCATGGTGGATGATGAAAACGGCAACGAGCTCAGCAGTGCCATTCGTCTTACCACCGCCCGTTACTACACTCCTTCTGGTCGTACCATCCACCACATCGGGATTACCCCGGATATCAGCGTTCCCCTCACGGAAAAACATGAAATCGAACTCATCCGTCACGGTCTTCTGGGCGATGTCAACACTGGCGAGGACTACAAACTTCCTGAAGACTACAACAAACCCAAGGATCCGGACGCCGAGCCTACTCCCACTCCGACGCCCGAGCCCACTCCCGTCCCCGACCCCAACAAACCCTTCTACGACGTTCCTGTTCCAGAAACTCTTCAAGAAGATGATTTTGTGGACGTGATGTTGGAAGAAGCCAAAAAGCAGATGAAGATTTATCTCATCCTCAAGGACAAAACCAAAACCCAAGTCGCCGAAAAAATCGGCAGCGAACAACTCTCTGTCATCCTCGGCGAGTAAGCCCCCACGCCACCCAGTTCCGCCTTACTCCTGGGCTTCTTCTTGATCGAGGAAGCTCAGGAGTTTTTTCTTTAATGCTGCAACTTCACCCGGATTGGCCCCGTTGGAGGAAATGACCACCGTAATTCCCTTCATCCGAATCGATGCCCCATTCATGAAATCCGATTCCTCTGGGGCATCCACACGGTTTACCAAAACGCCAGAGTCTTTTGCCCAACTTCCAACGGCAGCATTTGTTTCGGAATCATTTGTTGCAGCGAACACAATCGCCCAATCCCCGGCATTGCGATCGGCGCAAAATTCCTCAAATCGACCCTCGAATAAATGAATCCGCTGCGGGTTGAGGCTCATCAAACTCCTCAACTCCTCACTGGGCGCGGGCTCCACCACATCCACCGTAAAGCCCTCATGCTCCAAAAGTCCCCCCAACTTCCGGGTTCCCACCTTCCCTGCGCCTACAACCAACGCGCGGCGCCCTCGGGGATTCAGGAAAAGCGGATAGTAAGGTGCTTCCAATCCCCGTTTATTGCGTGATTCTTGCAACCCCATAAACCTATCTCCGGTTGAGTCATGCCTCATCCTCAATAAGGGAATCTCCGTTGTCAATCCAGCCCACCCGCAAACACCACGTCCTCATAGTTGCCCATGGCTCTCGTTCTGCCAAATGGGTTGCAGCACAGTGCGAATGGTGGGCCCAACTTGATGCCATCCTTCGCCAACAATCCCCAACACTTACCACCGAGCTTTGCTTCTTGGAGATTGCGCAGCCACTTTTCGAGTCGCGCCTTGAGTTCTGGAAGAATCACCCCGAAGTTGCCGACACCTCACTCCATGTCTTTCCCTTCTTTCTCAGCAAAAGTGGCCATGCCTCCGAGGATATTCCCGAAATCATCCAGCAAGCCGAACTGGTTTCTCCACCCGGCATCATCCACCCCAGTGGTTGGCCTGCAATCCTGGCACAAAACGCGGAGCGCCGCTTGGCTTCTTACGGGGCAACACCAGAAATTCCCGTAATCGTCTCCGGTTATGGGGCAAGCCATCACGATCACCTGTGGCAGGAACTGCTTCGGGATATCCAAGCGTCCTCAACCGTTTACCGCGATCAACCCAAATGGCTTTGGGCACCCTCCGGGCATTTTTTTGAGGATTACACCGTCCCACTTCGCCGATGCCTGCAATGCCTCAAAGAACGCCGCATTAACCGGTGCGCAGTACTCCCGTTGTATCTGGCCGTTTCCAGTTATCAGGAACAATTAATTCCCAACGTCTCCGCGGAATTCCCGGAAATCCACGTTCACACGGGTGTGGATTCCATTCTTCCCGATTCACAGGTTGTAAAATGGGGTGTGGAACAAATCCATCTGCATATTGCTCAACCCGAGGTTCACTCCCCCGAGTTGCTTTCATCCGCATCACTGCTGAGCAACTGAATCCGTTCACCCAACACCTCATAATCCTTGGCGTTATGGGTCACCAGAGGAACTTCCCACTCCATCGCTGTTGCAGCAATCCAAGCGTCCCCGTGGCTCATGGGCCGCCCCAACTTTCTACTGATTGATAGGCATTCCGCAAAAATTGTTACCGTGTTATCCGTTGGATACAGTGTCAAAAAATTTGCTTGAAGATAAGTTTCAATATCCAAAACCCGAGTCAAACCCCAGTTCTTCACACGATAACCATACCGAATTTCTGCTAAGGACATCCATGAAAGAAGCAACTGCGAATCTTCCAACACTTTTTCGTAGAGCTTTGCGCGAGAGTCTTGACGGTGAAAATAAGAGACAACATTAGTATCAATCAGAAGTCGCGGCATTAGCGCGGTCCTCGAACTACTCGGGCTGCTTCCAAAAAATCATCAACGGAATCTTCTTGTGGCCAAAGATTTTTCCCGTTGTTATACAATCGCGATAAACTAGCCCGTGGTACACCCATCGCTTGTGCCAGCACTTCTGCTTTGGTGGGCTCCCGGAGTTGCTCCCCATTCGGTCCGCCTGATCTATTTTTCTTAGGTTCCATAGCAGCACTCCTTCGCGTCGTCTTCCGGTTACTGGTGAAGAATGTATACACATTACGCGCCTCCTTCAACAGGTAAATCCTCCTTACACCACTCTTGATCTCTGCTTTATTGCAGAACCGCTCCCAAGGGAATTTCATGCTTTCCCTCTGGCGCGGAATGTGTTCCCTCCTATCAGAGTGTTGTTTTAATCGACTTTGTCCCTTCATCTTTCACACGGGAACCGACGCCAGTATCATGTCTATTGAGTCCTCCACCTACTCCGGCGATGAGTATCCCCTCCTGAGTTATCGCGATCTGGAACCCGAGCAACTGCTCAAGGTTCACTACCATCGTTTTGACAACGCCTACTCCGAACTCACCCTTTGGACGTGGGATCTCGCCCATAATGGTCTCTACCACGCCACAGACGTGGATCCCGTGGGCGTGGACGACTTCGGAGTCACTTTCCTTCTCAACCCCTTCGAATACATCTCCCGAGGCAAGGATAACGCCCCCATCGGTCTTCTTCCCCGCCGATTCAAAAACTGGGACAAAAAAGACGGCCCCGACCGTATCTGGCAACCCAACATGGGCAATGAAGTCTGGATCATCCAAGGCCGTAATACCGTCTATACCAAGCAACCCGATACAACCATCACGATTGCCCAAGTTTTTCAGGATGACTGGAACCTGCTGCGGATTGTCTTCAGTTTCCCCATCGATGGTCGTGGTCTCAAAACCGAGTGCTTCAAGGTAGTAGGGGAAAACGGTGTTCCCCTTACCATCTGTTCTCTTGATCCCTCCGTGGAGAATGATGGGAAAATCCGGATTCTCCTCATCCGGCTCGACGAAAAAATCACCCGCATCAATTCCCGGCTCACCGTACAGTACCTTCAAACCGAGCCGTGCCCCATGATGCCCGGTAATGTTCAGTACAAGGAACAATTCTTCACCCGTGAGCCCCTTGGCCCTCAGGTTTTCCGCGATTCCACCCACTTCCGCGTCTTCTCACCCGCAGCCACTCGTGTTCAAGTGATTCTCTACCCTGACGCCTGGAAAAACGAAGGGCGCCGTGAAGTGGAGCTCAACCCCCTTCCCGATAATGGCGTCTGGGAACTGGAACTCTCCGAGTCCCTCGAAGGCCAATACTACAGCCTTCGCGTGTTTACCCAAACCAACCAGAACCCAGAGGAATTCCGCGATCCCTTCTGCACCAACGCCGTTAGCAACCGGCGCCGGGCACGGCTTACCAACCTCTTCCATACCGATCCCCAAGGATTCCGTCCTGCTCCGAATCTCCACCCTTCCGGCAAGCTGACCGACGCTGTTTTCTACGAAGTTCACATCCGCGATTACACCATTCACCCCCACTCCGGAGTTTCCCAAAAGGGAACTTACCTCGGCATGGTGGAACCCAACACCAAACTCCACAACGAACCCGAAGTCACCACAGGCTTTGACTACCTCGCCCAACTTGGTGTCACGCACGTTCAACTCCTTCCCGTTCACCAGTTCGATCAGGATGAGTTGGATCCCCAGTACGATTGGGGCTACATGACCTCCGCCTTTTTCTCACCCGCCGGGTGGTATGCTTCCGGGAAGGACGACGACTCCCGAATCCGCGAATTCAAGTCCCTCATCCGCGAATTCCACTCCCGGGGCATCGGCATCATTCTCGACGTTGTCCTTAATCACAGCGGCTTCCAAAACACCCTCGAACATGTTGCTCCTCGGTACTACCATCGTACCCAAAACGATGGAACATTCTTCAACGGCTCCGGATGCGGAAACGAAATCCACACCGAAACCCCCATGGGGCGCCAACTCATCCTCCAATGCTGCCGCTATTGGGCGGTTGAATATGGAGTGGACGGCTTCCGCTTCGATCTCATGGGCCTCATCGATCTCAAAACCTTGAAAATCATGCAGGCTGAACTTAAGGAGATCCGCCCGGGAGCACTTCTCTACGGTGAACCCTGGATTGGTGGCCCCACCGGACGCGACTACATCACCGATAAAGCCGCCGTATCCGGACAATCCATCGGCGCGTTCAATGATACCTTCCGGAACGCCATCAAAGGAGAACCCGATGGCTACCACTGCGGGTACGTTCAAAACGGCTCCCACCGCGATGAAGTTATCCGCGGACTTCAGGGCTCGGTCTTCGGTTGGGCTCGTTCCCCTCAGGAAACCGTCAACTACGTCACCTGTCACGATAACCTCACCTTGTGGGATAAACTCCAACTCTCCACTCGTGAAGACGATATCGACGACACGGAGCGCCGCAGAATGCACCTGCTCTCCGTCGGCATACTCGCCGTGGCTCAAGGCGGGATGTTCCTGCACGGCGGCTGCGAATTCTTTCGAAGCAAACGCGGCCACCACAACACTTGGAACGCCCCAGACTTCATCAACCAATACGATTGGCCGGAGCGCGGGAAACACTCCCACGCCGTGCAGTTTGTTCAGGACTTGATTCAACTGCGGCTCAAACACCCTCTGTTCCGCCTTCAAACAAAAGAAGAAGTCGCCAATCGCCTCTTTTTCCGTCACGAACACCTCCCCGTGTGGTCTGCCATTCATTTGGAAATCAACGGTCAAAAGCTGGCCGATGAAACTTGGAGCGAGGCTCTCATCCTCATCAACCCCGATGGCTCCAACCACGCCTTCCAACTCCCAGAACGTTCCAAACCTTGGAAAATCGTCTGCTTCGACTTTACCATCTGGCATTCCGGTTCCCCCGCCTCACCCGGCAAAAAACTCACCGTACCCCGCCGCTCTCTCTGCATCCTCGCCCAGGAAACAACTTCCGGAAGCCCCTCCAAACCATGACGATTCCCCCACAGAAACTCTATTCCTTCAACCTCGCCTCCCTTGCCGAGCCGCAGCGCCTGAAGGATTTCCTTCGCCTTCAATTCCCCGAACTCTCCTCGCGGGAAATCGTCATGCTCACCAACAACAACCTCATCACTCGTAATGAGGATACTCTCACGGATTTGGACTTCATCCTTACTCCCACGGGGATGCTCTTTGTCGATCTCCGCCACGGAACCCGAGGCGCCCAGGCACCCAAACGCAAACCCCTGCGCGATCAACTGGAGGTACTCCACGATGACGAGGAATGCGTCGTCGTGAACAAAGCCTCGGGAGTCGTGGTGCAACCCACGGATGGTGAAGCCAAGGAACGAGCCTCGGGTCCTCCGCTCGTGGAACTCCTTAAGCATTACTGGAAGCGTAAACACGCCCCGGTGGTGAACCCCTACGTCATCCAACGATTGGACAAAGGCACCTCCGGAGTCATGGTCCTCGGGAAAACAGTCCACGCCCAGCGGTTCCTTCAACGGCAAGCCTCCGATCGCCTCATGGAACGCCGCTAT
>JANRMB010000286.1:0-5293 GCA_033761985.1 Candidatus Sumerlaeia bacterium
CGGCTTCAGTCTTGCAGCAGAAAGCCCCGCGATTGGCGGTTCGAGTACTTCACCATCGGGATTTGGACTTCAGCAGGGCGGATTCACCCCCCCTTCCCCCTCAATCCCAAGTAGCGTGGACGAATGGGGTGTTTTGGAAAAGTAAAGTAACCTACCCACAGAGGAGGTGGGGGGAGATCTCTTTTCGAAAATTTACGCCAACTCGCTCTGCTTTTTTCGCTTAGTGAGGGTGTTCATGCCCGTGTTCGTGGTGATTCACTTCCTCAAGCCCATCGTGGTGATGTGCGTGGCTATGGGTATGATCGTGATGATCGTGCTCGTGATCATGGTCATGGGGGTGATCATGATGCGAATGGTCGTCGTGATGATGATGATCCTCGGCATGGGAGTGTTCGTGGGTATGGGATTCCAGCTTGGGTTGCTGGTGAAGTTCCGCAATTAGGACGCGCAGCAGGTTCGCAACTTCCTTGGGGTCTCTGGTTCCCGCGCCATAACCGATGTGTTCGGGGGTGAGGAGAAGCGGCATCGTATGGGGACGGGCGAGAGTCGTCACCAGCGCTGCACCGGTGGGGGTGGTCATTTCAAACGGGAAAGTTGTCCGGCGAATCGGGAATCCAGCGAGGATTGCCAACGTCCCGGGAGCGGGAAGGGGCATACTCCCATGGGCACAGGCCACGAATCCGGCTCCCACACTGACCGGCCCGCAGTAGATGGCCTGAACGCCGTGAGTTTTCTTAATCATCTCCAGCGCCAGTACCGTCCCCACCACATCCACCAAGCAATCCAGTCCACCCACCTCGTGCAAATGCACGTGTTCCAGTGGCATACGGTGAACTTTGGCTTCCGCCTCCGCCAACTTAGTCAACGCCGCAATACTTTGCGTTTTCACGCTTTCAGATAGTGGACTCGCGTTGATGATTTTCACCAAATCCGGCAAATGGCGGTGCGGATGCGGAACATCCTTCACCACCACGTTCACTTTGGTGGCGCCGATGGTGTGGCGTTTGGTGGACTCGCTGGTGATGGCAAACTCATTCAACCCCAGATGCTCCAACCCGTGTTGCAAAGCATGGAAATCGACCCCCAAATCCACCAGGGCTCCGAGCAGCATATCGCCGGAAACCCCGGCTAGTGGATCAATATACAGAATTTTCATGGACGACTCCATTCCTCATCGAAAAGATTCCCGCGTTCTAACGGCCAAGATTTACCCGCGAGGGCTTCCCCATGGGCAACCCCCTTTTGAGCATCATCCTCCCGGTGTATGACCGCGTGGATCACCTGCGGGTGTGTTTGGATTGCCTTGCAGCACAAACGTTGCCGCATCAGGAATGGGAAGTGATTTTGTGGAGCGATGGCGGCCCCTCCGGTATCGCGAAATTAGCCCGATGGGCGGAAACCCGAATTCCCCTGCGCTTTTTTCAGGGGCCCAATCAAGGGCCGGCCAAGGCCCGCAATCAGGCGATGCCCCACGCCACCGGGGCGCATTTCCTGTTCCTCAACGATGACATCCGCTTCGCCCCCGATTATCTCCATCACGTTCAAGCTTTTGTGCTCGCCCATCCCGAGTACGCCATGATCGGGAATACCCGTATGGCTTCGGAGATAATCAAGCATGACATCCAGCATTGGCAAGCACACCAGGACGACACCTTTTACCACATCACCAATCCGTTGCAGGGGACGTGGGAATTCTGGCACACTCTGAACGCCACACTCCCACGCCGTTGGTTTGATGAAGGCCACCGATTCGACGAAGCCTTCCCCGACCCCGCCTTTGAGGATACCGAGTTCATCTATCGCCTTCAACGCAACCATGGCATTCCCCTCGGGTTCTGCGCCCGTGCCATTGTGGAACACGTCCACCCCTATACCTTTGAAGGGCTGATGCGGAAACAGCGGATGCGCGGAAAAAGCGCCGCCCGATTTGTGGCCCTCTACCCGGAAAAGTATCAGCGAATTTATGCCGTACCGAACGATGGGGGGAAGTCTCTCCGGCGTCGCATTCAGGAAGCCGAAAAACTCACGAACCCCACCACCGTCACCGAAATGGAACTGGCTCTCCACGCGGAGTTTCTCTGCGGGGTGCTGGAAGCGCAGTAATCTTGCACAAAATTTAAGTTCATTCCTGCGCTAGGCGGTGGACCTCAGCCACCGTCTCCACGGGAAGCTGAAGCGCCTGAGCCAATCGCGCCAAGTACGCACGTTCGGCATCATCATCCAGATCAATTGCCAGAAGGCTCATGACATAAACCTGACGCGCCAATTCGGCATCCTGACCCACTTCCCGGGCAAGGGCAGCAATGGAGCTGGGGCGATCGAATTCGGAATCCAAAAACTGACGCTGTTCCGCGCTGAGGCCGATGAACTCTGATTTGCCCAGAATGCGGCGGCGTTCCTCCGCATCAATGTGATGATCCGCGTTGGCGGCGGCAATCATGGCACGAATGAGGAGCAGGCTTCGATCATGAGAGGGAGGAACAAAAGCGGGGCGTCCGATGCTCACAGCGAGGGGCTCCACGGGGGGAGGTGGGGGAAACATGCCCTGCTGAAGTTCTGACGGTGGGGGAGGAAGCGTCCCCACGGGAACCTGACCGGTCGGTGCGGGTGTGGAAGCCCCTGGAGTTGCTCCGCCACCGAACAAACCGCTCAAGGGATTGCCACCGCCGGATGCCCCTTGGGAACGCCCGATAAAGTAGGCGGCAGCACCCACTCCCAAAGCTGTCAGCAGGGTTCCCTTACCGGGGATCAACCCACCCAGCCCGGAAGACTGATTCTGGTATTTATGCTTCTTTTTGGAAAAGGAGCCCCCGGTGGCACCTCGTACCATGGACTTCAGAATGTCATCAGCATCGAACATAGTTCATTCCCCCTCTGGGTGCGATATTTCCCGCCTTTCAGCAATCGCCAAACCAACTTCCGGGAATTCAACCAGTTGGAATCCCGATTGCTCCCGTAAGCCTGATTGAGTTCTGCTGGGAACAATTCTTCAAACAAGGAAGAGCGTTACGATGCCCACATACGAGTATTACTGCCCCGCAAATGGGAAAGCCTTCGAGGTCAAACACTCCATGAGTCTTCGCTTGGGAACTTGGGGCGAGCTTTGTACCTTGGCCGGAGTGGAAACGGGCTCCATCGATCCCCAGACCCCCGTGGAAAAGCTTATGTCCGGTGGTAACATCCTGACCCAAAAATCCGTGGAAAGCAATGGAGGCGGTTCCTGCTGCGGGGGTGGTGGCTGCGGCCATCATCACCACTAAATTGCAAACGGAAGGGCGGGAGATGATTCGACTTATTGTTGCGGATATCGATGGGTGCTTTACCGGGGGCGGACGAAGTGACCTCGATCTCGATCTCGTGGCCTTTGTGGCTCAACAAAATCGGGAATCTCTTCGCAATCCCTCCGTTCCCCATCTGGTCTTCAACACCGGTCGACCACTTCCTTATGTACAGGCCATGCAGCAGGCGGTTGCTTCGCGCATGCCCAGTATTGCTGAGTTCGGTGCTGTGTTGTGGTGCCCCGATTCCCAAACCCACGCGATCCACCCCCAATACACCACGGAAGACCGTCGCCGATATGAGGAACTGGTTCTTGCGGCGGAAGAGGAGTTTGGCCGTCAGGGCTCCGGAGTTCTGATTGAAGCTGGAAAAGTTTGCCAACTCACCCTGTATCCGCGCAAAGGAGTTTCCATGGAGGAACTACTGGAGGAGACGAATCCGTTTGTGGAACGATTCAGCCCCCACTACACGGTGGACGTTACAACGGCGGTGATCAACTTTCTTCCCAACGGTGTACACAAAGGGAGCGCGCTGGAGTGGCTTTCAGCCCGAACAGGAATTGCCATGGAAGAAATGGCCGGAATTGGTGACAGCGATTGCGATTGGCGATTTTTGGAACGCTGCGGAATTTCCGCCACTCCAAGCAACGGGCGCCCGATGCTGCAAGAACACTGCACCTGGCGTCTGAATTCAGGCCCGGCGGACTGCATCCGGGAATTGTATCAGAAAATTACGGCATGGAATGGGTGATGGAACTATCCTTCAGCTGTCGTCAAAAATATATACAAGCACCAGATAACGATGTCGTGTACAATTGACTAGTAATCACTTGATTCCTAATATATTTATTTCACGCAAAGGCGCAAAGAACCGCCAAGGGCGCAAAGAAATGGTCTTTATAATTGAAGATCAATAGATTGAGGCGAACGAATTGGGTGTTGATTTCAAGGATTTTATGTTATGCTTTAGGCTAAGTTATTATTAAAAACTTTGCGTTCTTGGCGGTACTTTGCGCCTTTGCGTGAAAATAATATAATATTCAATTTACTTACCCATTTCGGGATTATATGCAGTCTATCTCGAAATGAGTATGGAGTAAATGTATTACCCGCTATTCGTAGCTTACCATCGTGATGTTCGGATTGTACCGACCCCGAACTTCCGGTTTAACAGCACCTTCGCTTCGAAGTTCCACATCCACACCCACCAAGTCGAACGTTCGTTCCAGGGTCAAACGACCACTCGTCTGGGGTTTCTTCAAAGAAGCCACCAGTGATTCGGTATACGCGAAACCACCATTTACTTTTTTGGTGGGTTTGTAGGTTCCGTTGGAAGCAACCAGAGCCCAACGCCCCGGCATTTCACCAGCAGCATCGAGGACCTTTTCCTTCGATTCAGCATTCCAATCTACATCCAACGTGATGATTACTTCATCGGTGGCGAAGGACTCGCGGCAGGCTTTCATGAAATCCGCCAGGGAGATCTCTGAGCCCCCCACAGTGAGTGACTTGGTTGACGTGTTCCCTTTGCCAATCACATGCACCACGGCCAGTTCTCCGGCCACAATTGTGCGGGAGAAGGCATCCACTGCGGAGCGTACTGCATCGGCGTTGGCAAGATTGCTTTCCATGCGGATTTGGGCGGCTTCAAATTGCCCGACAAAGGGATCCGCCAACGCACCTTGAAGTGCTTGGGCACTCTTTTGGGCGATGGGGTCGAGGGCCAGAATCAGGGCATTCCGCTTGGCGGGTGTCAGTGCCTGAGGGTAACGAACAATCGTGAGGTTTTCTTCCGTGGTGTTGCCGCGCCAATCGGTTACAACTGCTCGCAGTGCATTGCTTCCCAGATTCAACGCCACAGTGTTTTCGCGGGCTGGAACGGAGCGCGGTGCCAAATCAGCCGTGCGGGTTGCGGTGGGAGATATTCCGGTCTGCAGCGGAGTGCCGTTCAAACTCAGTTCAAAGGACTTCACGCCGTTGGGGATCGCCGCGCTCCATTGAATTTGCGTGTTGGC
>JANRMB010000287.1:0-5336 GCA_033761985.1 Candidatus Sumerlaeia bacterium
AAAGAGCCCCGAGGTTATCACGAACCTGCACCGTCACCTGATAATGGCCCGCTTCAGTATAGGTGTGGGGAAGAGAGGTGGAAGTCACCCAACCGCTGTTGGGGGAACCATCGCCGTAATCCACTCGATATTCAATCGGATTAAGATCTGGATCATTCCCACTCCAGTTGATGGTGACAGGTGAATTGGGGAGCACGGGAGCCGGAGAGGCGGAGAGTGAGGTGACCACGGGTGCCTGATTGCCACCACTCAGATTGCTCCCCGTGGAAAAGCGGAAGGTGTACGGCTCCAAGCCATTTCCTGCAGCATCCTGAATGGCGCTAGTGAGAATCATCTCATAGGTTGTGTTGTTCTGCAGAATTTGCCGTGGTGTGACGGTAAGAAGTTTTCCCTGACCAAAAGAGTGCCAAGTGGGGACAGGTGAGCCACCAACGGGACGAAGGATGAGGGACACACCATCAACGATGGTTTCCGTCTTCAGCGTTTCGGGAATGGACAAGGTAATCGGGCAGAGGGGTGAGTAGTTGATTTGATCGTTTGCAGGGACGTGATACAAAACATAAGGTGAACGCAAATCTCGTTCGGCTTGGTGTGCCCAGATCGCCATGCCCGGTCCGAGGGAGCCATACCCACCGGTGATGACCAAGTTCCCCACGGGAAGGGCAAACTGACTGGCGTCGAGCGTTGTGTTATTTGTGGCAAGAGTCAATACGGGGTCAAACGTCCGCATATCGATCTTATAGTTGTTCATGAACGCATACTCGTCCTGAAACGTGACATATTGATTGGAACCAGGGAGATTGCGATCGGCGACCACGCGCAAATCAGTGGGATCAGAAAAATCCACCACCATGAAACCCGCTTGGGAACCGGGTCCACCTTCGCCATCCCGACGCGGAAAGAAAACATAGTGGCCGTAAACTTCGGGCCAGTAGCCACCCGGGTTTTCTTCTTTCAAAACATCCAGGAGTACGGGATTGGTGGGATCGGAAATATCATAGGTAGCCACACCTGTCCCCGTTTGATCCGAGGCATAAATCAGGATATTCCCCATGATGAAGGGCATCCCGATGACTCCAGTGTCCCCCAGAACATCGAAGCGGGATTGAATAGCCGGCCCCGTGAGAGCCCCGCCATTCCCCCAATCGTACACATATTCCGCGAGTGATCGGCGAACAGCGAGGAAGGCATCCCCCCCAACGGCGCCGTAACTCCAGAACATCTCGGCACCCCATGGGGATTGCGCACCAGAGCGATTGACGGCACCAATTGGGAGACCCATCCCAGTCTCCATGGAGCCACGCGTCATGTTTGTATTGGGAATGATTGTCCCTGTACCGTTGATCACAAAACTATCCCGGTAAAGATTGTTCGTTCCATTACAGGCGGAAAGATCATTCCCGAGACAGTGCGGCCCGACGAAAAGATAGGATCCGGAATGGAAGTAGCCGTGGGCATTAAATCCCGAGGCCGTAAACGGAAGTGTGGTAATGATGGGATTTGCGGGGTCGTTGATATCGGTGACACGAACAAAAAGGTCTGCACCGTTTTGACTTCCGGGGGCTTCTGGAACCGTAACAATTCGTTCGCCGTGCCAGGCGATGATCGCCGTGCGCCCTTGTTCTGGGGCGATGGGGCCATTGATCAGTTCACCGGGCGTTCTGGGGATGTTCGGAAAACCTTGAGCCTCAAGAGCGGTTGGAAGGGACACGTTGAGCAGCACAGAAACCGAGAGGGCAACTTGGCACCAACCAAGGTAAAGAACGGAATTTTTGGACATTTGAGACATTCTGAAAGGATAGGAAGAAAAAAGAGTCATTCCCTGGGGTGCAAAACAAATGCCCTGAAGAGCAGAGTAGCAAGTATTGCAAACCATTGGTTCTACTTGGTTTACATTAAAAACCTGCGATATCCAGAATTCGGCGTGGGAAGATTCCGAAACAAGTTACAGGGTTTTGAGTATTAGGTTACTCAAGTTTGATCGCGCTGAGATTCATCAATAGAAGGAGCAAAAAACAGAGCCTGAATTGGCTCTGTTACAGTACCGTAATCTTTCCATTTTTCCCCATCCGGTTGGATTTGATTCAGTTCTTGAAAGTACTCCAAGGGATTTGTGGAATGTTGCCGAGCCGTGTTATAGGCCTCGGGGTGATCCTCCTCGAGATCTTCGAAAAAGTTTTCGATCTCTTCAAAGGTAAGCCGCTCATGAATGACCACAAGATCCAGATCTTCCAATTGTTGCTTGGTGAGGTTTAACTTTCTTCGCAACCGAATCAAAAGAATGTCCTCCAACAGCATTTTGTCTTGTTCTTTGATCATCGGTAAAGCGGCAAGTGTTTCCTCCTCGGTGTACTTTTCTCCCCCCACGGCTTGGATTTCCGTCAGGGTTGTACCACGCAACGCCCTCCATTCCATTTCTTTATCGTATGTCTCACAAAAACAAGATACAAAGTTTTGGGCATTTAGCATTAACAACGATTTGGATGGCTCAACTTCTTGAGCCAATCTTTCCAAGGAATTTGAAAACGGAGTTTCCGGCTCAACGATGACTTTCTTTTTCCAATCCGGGGATTCCAAATTACCCGCCATTTTGGAATTGGTAACGGTGCAATCGGAGCCATCCGTGTAGAGTACCACAGCATCATACCAGAATCCCGCCATCGGATGCTCATAAGCAATTGCCACAAAGTACTTTTGAGGATGCGACCATGCGGCTAGGGCCAAACCGGGCATTTCCTCCGCTCGATAATGCCCCAACAAACGGAATCCCTTCTCCTCCACTTCCTGAGTAAAGTTCTGCAGTTTCTTTTTGTTTTTCCATTCCTGAGATGAAGAATTTTGCAGCGTCACTTCCGCTGGAGTACGATTCGCCCCCAACGACCCAAGGATGCTACGAAATCGAAAGATAAAATAGATCAGCACGATTCCAATAAAAAGGAAAACGGCCAAGCAGAGGATGGAAAGGAAGTACCACATGGAGGAAAACGCCCCTTTTCAGGGTTTAGACCGAGTTTTCCTCCTTCCCAAAAATGAGGCAACTCTGAACTACACTTCGGTATCACTCGGGAGAAAAGATTAACCGCTCGCCAGCTTCCACCACGTCGTCCACGGCGACCGCTTTCATGCAGCGATGATCAATGGGGCAATCGCGCAAGAGGCAGGGTGCGCACGGGGTCTCCTTCCGAAGAATCAGGGAACGTGGATTGCCGGGAGCGGTGGTAAGCCAATCCGTACTTCCAAAAATGGCCACTTGGGGGCAATCCATTGCTGCGGCGACGTGCATCGCTCCGGAGTCATTCGTCAAAAAAAGGTTACAATATTTGAAGAAAGCCATGAGTTGGCGGAGATTCATTTCCCCGGCAGCGTTGTGAAAATTGGGGCTGCCATGGGCGATGACACGATCGGCCCATTCGCGTTCGCGGGGGATTCCCGTCACGAAGACCTTTGCCCCGTGGCGTTCGGCCAGTACACGAGCGGATTCCCCAAATCGTTCCGGAAGCCACCTTTTCGCGGTACCGTAAAAGGCTGCGGGATTCACCCCGATGATCGGTTGCCCCTCCACCCAGCCACGCTCCAACAACCAACCGCGCATTTCCGCGATTTCCTCGTCTGTCACGTGAAGGGAGATCCGGGGAGTATCCTGCAACAAACCTTGTGCCTCGGGCCACACAGAAAGGAGACGCAGATAGTACCGCACTTCATGGACAGCCAAATCCCTTGGGCGAAGTGGAACCGCATGGTTAAGCAGTAATCCACGGGCATCGCGGTTGTACCCCACCCGATGGCGAACACCACCACGCCAAAGCAGCAGAGCGGAGTTGAGGGAATTGGGAAGGGCGAAGCCAAGATCTGCCTGAAGCGATCGAACCAATTCCACCGCGGCTTTACGCCCGGCTTTAGTTTGATCATCAATGGCGTGAACATCATTCACGGACTCATGATGGCGGAGCAAATCAGCCACATGTTTGCGCCCGAGAACTGAAATGTGGGCGTTGGGAAAAAGCCGGCGTGCCGCATTCAGAAACGGCGTGTTCATGACACAATCACCGACCCAGTTGGTGAGCCGGACAACAATCCGCTCCACGCTTTTGGGTTCAGGCGGAGGAGTGGTGAAAAAGCTCATGCGGGGAACAACTCCAGCAAGTCCGCCAGTTGGCGAATGTGCGGAATCGCTTCCGACTGGTTTTCGGGAGCGCTACTCATCACCCCATCACGATCAACCCAAACGGCGTTCCAGCCGGCATTCAACGCCCCTTGTACATCATCGCCCCAGTGATCGCCAATCATCACAAACTCATACGCCTCGGGAAAGCATATCTCCGCCGAAAGAAACGCATTGGAATCAGGTTTCTCAAAGCCATTTTGGTACGAGGCCACTACGGCGTCGACTCGACCATCGAGCCCGAGATTTTGAAGTAACCGTTCCAATCGAAAATCGAAATTGCTCAAAACTCCGAGGAGGTAACCCCGCTCCCGGAGTTGTTCAAGAGTTGCAGCAGCATCGGAATACGGAAGCCAGCAATGATCCGTGGTGAATTCATCAAAGAGTTCCCGGGTGTAGGGTTCCGGGGGGAGCGGCTCGCCTGCACGACGGTAAATTTCCGCAATCACATTACTCCAAAAGGATCGCGTCTCTTCGGGTGTTTCCGGAACACCGACGGGGCGGGTTCGTCCACGCTTAAGATCATGAAAAACCGGAGAGAACTGAGCGGTCAGCGCCTCCGGATTCGGGTTGTGGTTGAACCGGTGCGCCACCTCCGCGTAAATCTCCCCCAGCTTGGCGCGGGGTTTGATCAGCGTGTAGGCAGCATCGAAAAACAAAACAGGCTTTTGAGTCTTCATAAGGGCAAGTCAGCATGAACGCGGAAACTGAGGCAACGGCAATGGTGGGGGAAAAAACGCTGCAACGCTGGCGGGCTGAGGAGGCGTTCCTCTGGATGGCCCGAATCGTCATCATCGGTAGCATCGGCTGGGCGGGATTTTATGCGATATGGGGGCTTCAACTTACGGCGGATGAACTTCAGGAATTAGCCGAAACCACCGACCACGATTCGTACATGTTCGGCGCCACCATCCTGCTCGGATTGGAACTCACCTACTACCTTTACGTAAGCTCCGCCTTCCGCCAATGCCGAGAGTGGGGAATGTTTCTCTGGGCTTTGGGGATCGTGGTCGTGATTCTGAATTTGCGGTTTAATGTGTGAGAGGAGGAGATCTGTTTTGAGCATAACTTTCGATGCTTAAATAATTAATGTAGCGAAGGGTCATTCGCGACAATTTTAATTTGATCATCATAAACTGAAGGGATGTCAGAGCAGGACAAATTTTTCAAACAG
>JANRMB010000288.1:0-4196 GCA_033761985.1 Candidatus Sumerlaeia bacterium
GAATTCTGCAAAGAGGCATCGCTAGGAACACACTCCCCAAAATACCCCCCACGGCGATGACAAAAAGAACCGTGAGCCCAATGATCATAACGACGTTGAAGCTCATGCTGATTTACCTTCCAACATGCCAATCCCCTCACCCAAGAGATCATCCACTTTTCCTAGTCGGAAATAGAATATAATAATACTTACCAACAGATAGGATAATGCAATAATGATCGGCAATAGTCCACAAATAAAACCTACTAATGGAGGGAATGAATATTTTTGATCAAATACCATACCTATGAATATGGGCGAAGGGAATAAGAATGAGCATACCAATTGCAAAAATATTACTTTTGATGAATAATTTATTGCAGATTTTCTATGGCTGAGGCACAATATACCTGATGCAGTACCTATGCAACCAAAAAAAACGATGCAATAAATAACTAGGAATATTTTTTGGGGGGAAAACACAAACTGCATTTGAGAAAAATCCCAGAATGCTAAAGTAACTAAAATTCCCACAATTGATAGGAACAGAACATAGTTCCATTTTTGACGCCAGAATAGGAAACGTATATACCGTTGAACCGGCGAACCAGAAATGATTCGAAATTCATCTGAGATTGATCTATTCCAAGCGGAATTCAAAATTCTGCAAATTGGGGCGGTGATAAAGGGCACAGCTAAGAAGCCCATTATCGCAATTCCAAACATCCCGCCTAAAATCTGTATCCAGATTTGAGTGCCGTTCATATCCCCTCTCCAGTGCGTGAATATTCACGCCCTTATGAAGCGGGAAGAGACATGCCGGTCAAGACCAACGCCAGAAGTTTTGCCGCAAGAGTCACAAAAATCAGCGCCACCGGGTAAACGGTTGCGTAGGCAACAGCCGGGTATTCGCTCTGCGCGGCCTGCGTGACGACACCCAAACCGGGGGTGCTCGTCATTCCACCACAAAGTGCGCCCAGGTTGGTGGGTGCATCGAACCGGAAAAGATAGTGGCCCAATAGGAAGCTGACGATGATGGGGACGAGTGTGACCAACAAACCAACGAAGAAGAGGGAGAACCCTTGATCCCGAAGGATGGTGAGAAAGCCTTCCCCTGCTTTTACTCCGGCCCCGGCCAGAAAAAGGATCAGGCCGAGTTCGCGTATAAACACTTTTGCTGAGGTGGGGACGTGGAACACCAAGCTGCCGAGCCGACCATAGTGGCCCGCCAGCAGGGCGATAATAAGTGGACCGCCCGCCAAACCCAGGGAAAACGTGCCACCACCGGGAAGAGGGACAGGGACGATACCGAGCAGCACGCCGAGCGCCAGTCCCAGCATCAGGGGCAGGAAGGGGGTCTCCTGAAGTTTGCGCTCTGCATCGCCCAGCTCGGCGATGAAGCGTTCACAATCATCTTTTGGACCCACGATGCGGATGTGATCGCCAAACTCCAACGTGGTGGAGGCTTGTGGCGTGAACTCCTGATCGGTTCGGAAAATCCGTGTGACCACGATGCCGTAGTTTTCCTGAAGATTCAACTCAGCCAAAGCTCGCCCCACGAACTTCTCTTTGGTAACAACCACGGTGTAGCTTAGAACGGTGCTCTGGGGCTCGGTAAATCCGGGAACTTCCGGGCCTATTAGCAGACCCGCCTTCTCCAGTTGTTTTGGGGAACCCACCGCTTTGAGGTAATCGCCCACTTGAAGTACCTGCGACCCCACGCCGGGAAGGATAGTTTCACCCCTTGCCAAACGAGCGATGGACGCGTGTTCTTCTTCATCGGGCCAAACCTGAGCGATGGTGCGCCCCACCAGTTGTTCGTTGGTGATGTTGAACCATTTGGCGTGGAGCGCCGGGCCCGCTTGGTTTTTGAGCGCTTGGCGAGAGACCGCCACCAAATCCACACCAAGTACCCGGGGCATCAGTTGTACAAACAAAACCTTAAGAATCACAGCGCAGGGGTATGCAATTCCATAACCCACGGACACCCGGGGATCCTTTAGGGATTCCATCGCCGCCGCAAGCCCGGGGGTGGTCGTCATGGCTCCGGTGAAAATACCCACGCTGAGAGCCGGAGAGAGATCAAACAACCAGTGAAGAAAGGCGGTTGTCAGTGCGCCGGCCGAAACAATTGCAAGGGCCAATTTGGCGAAAGAAATTCCACGACTGCGAAACGCTTTGAAAAATTTAGGTCCGGCTTGTAATCCCACGGAATAAACAAACAATACCACGCCGAGGGAGGCAATTTCGTAGGGGATTTTGACTCCATAATTCCCAAAAAACAGAGCAACAAAGAGCACCGCCGAGGAACCGAGGGAAACTCCATTCAGCTTCCAACTCCCAATCCACGTACCCAAAGCCAGTATCACCAATAGTGCGGCTATTGGATTATCATGAAAAAACACCCAGAAGGCTTCCATCAATCATTCCCTTTGTGTCCTGAACCGGGGTGAACCCCCAACGTTCAGGAGAGGGAAGTACCCCTGGAGCCACGGAAGGGCAATGCCTCAATGCAGGACAAAGCGGATACCGCGTGGTTGCTTTATGATCTTTTATTGCCGAAGCCTCACCCCGGCAGTGGTGGCGCCCCAAAAAGCGCGGCCAATTCCGGAGCTTCCTGAGCCCGAATCCAGTTCGCCATGCCGGCCTTCCAAACATAGGTTTCGCGGGTGAGTTCGCCGCGCTCCACCCGGGCGCGCAGTTCCGCCATGCCAAAAGGCCCCGCGGTTTGGCCATTAACGGCGACGTGGTACGCCGTTTCCATGGGGGGTGGAGGGGGCCATGAAGCCGCACCGGAAGCGGGTGCGCCGGGCTGGGGTTGCATCGCTGCGCCCATCAGGTTGGCCATCTGGCCGGCCATTCCCATGCCCAGACCAAAGCTGGCTCCCAAGCCTGCCGCACCGCCATCGCCCGCGGGTTGGCCCGCTGCTTTTTCCAACGCGCTCGCTGCTTGGAACTTCATGTATTGATCAAGGTTTCCCACGATGCCCATGCTGGTGCGTTTGTCCATCACGGCTTCCACTTCGGGGGGAAGGCTGACGTTTTCCACCAGGAAAATGGGGAGCGAGAGGCCCATTTCGCGGAAGTCTTCCTCCAGCTTTTTCTGGGCGTATTTGCTCAACTCATCCAGGTTGGCGGCCATGTCCAGCACAGGGAGGCCGGAACTCGCCGCAGCATCACTGAATCGCGTGACGATGAGATTCCTAAGTTGTTCGGCAATCTCGTACACCTCAAAGCTGGGGTCGGTGGCGACGAGTTGCCGCAAAAACACCACGCTATCGCTCACCTGAATGGCGTAGCTTCCGTAGCTTCGCACGCGCACCATGCCGAACTCTTTATCGCGCATCATAATGGGGTTTGCGGTGCCCCACTTTTGATTGGTGAAGCGCTTGGTGGAAACGAAGTACACCTCGCACTTGAAGGGCGATTCAAAGCCGTAGGCCCAGCCCTGCAGGCGGGAAAGGATGGGGATGTTCTGGGTGGTGAGGCGATGCTGACCGGGTTCGAAGGTATCGGCCACTCGCCCGCGATCCACGAGGATCGCCCGCTGGCCCTCGCGCACAATCAACTGCGCACCGTTTTTGATTTCATTATCCGCCCGGGGAAACCGCCAGCACAGCACATTGCTTTGTGACGTTTCATTCCACTCGATGATGTCGATCAATTGACCGCGCAAAAAACCGAAGACCATGGCTGGCGCTCCTTGAACCGTTCAGATTGGGGCAATGATGCCCCGGATGCTAGTACGACTCAAGGGGGAAAGTCTTCAAAGGGGGGTGGGGGTGAGAAGTTGGAAGGAGTGAAGAAAGAGCATCACGGACGATTTGTGCATAAGAATTAGTTGGGTTTGAACAATACCAAATTGAGTTCAACGACATGACGAAAATGCTTTCCGTTACCGGTACATAGTGATTGGTGAGACTCCACAGCAGTGCCTGCAACCAAGGCATCGGCAAGCATGAGCCCGGATTTAAGGGCATACTCTTCAATATACACAGTAGCACGTTGACCAATCGACTCAGAAAGGGGATGAGTCACAAACCCAAAATCTTTCAGAAACGAACGGATTAGTCCCGCTTCCCGACGATCACGAGCGCCTTGCAAAAGCTCCATGTACGTTACTACTGAGATAGATCGATCAGTCGTCATCTCAATTTCTTTCGCGGCTTTTGGATTACCGCGAAGGAACCAAATCAATACATCCGTATCAAAGATCA
>JANRMB010000289.1:0-32447 GCA_033761985.1 Candidatus Sumerlaeia bacterium
ACGGAGCTGTTCTCGCTGAACGAGCACAAACTTTTTGTTCCAGCCTCCAACGCCAAACTCTTTTCCTCCGCCGCCGCGCTCGATGTTTTTGGTCCCGACCATACCTTTGCCACGCAGGTGGAGTTCACGGGTATCCTCGCCGGCACCACGCTGGAGGGCGACCTCATCCTTCGGGGCGGTGGCGACCCCACCTTCACCGGTGCTGATATGCGCGCCCTGGCCCAAACGGTTGCCCAATCGGTTCAGGTGGTGAACGGCGATTTGATTGTGGATGCCACGCTCTTCAATTCCCCGCACAAAGGCCCCGGCTGGATGTGGGATGATGAACCTGATCCCTACAGCATGAGCATCAGTGCCCTGATGATTGATTACAACGCCGTGCAGGTGCAGGTGACACTCGAAAACGGGAAACCTGTCCCCCGCTTGTCCCTCCCCGGACCGTATCCCCCACTTTCCTACTATGCTGTTCCCGGACCTGTCACCATTCAGCGCCGCCCCTTTGAACACGGCATCGAAGTCGTGGGGACGGAGATGCCTCCCTCGGGTGTGGTGAACGGAAGCCTTTCCGTGCTTGATCCCGAGTTGTGGGCGGGGACGGTGTTCCGCGCGCTTCTGCAGGAAAACGGCGTCCGCTTTGTGGATCAGGTGGAGCAGCGTTCGCTTTTCCCCGAGACCACCAGCAACCCGAGCATCGTCACTGTGGCGCAGAAGCGTGTGGCGGGGAATCCTCTGGCGCAAACCACCGGGAAGCCCCTGGGCGAGGTGATTGCCCTGTTCAACAAACCAAGCGAAAACGCCATTGGCGAAATGTTGCTGCACCATCTGGATGCCCCCACGGAAGCGGAACCCGCCACGTGGAACGGCGGATCGCTGGCGCTGACCACTTGGCTGGTGGAGAGCGTGGGTATTCCTGCGGAGGAGTTCCGCCTGGTGGATGGTTCAGGACTTTCCCGCTACAACATGGTAACCCCGTCGGCCACCACCAAGCTGCTTCAGCACATGTACAATCACCCGCAGGGCGAGGTGTACCGCGCTTCCCTTCCCGTGGGGGGTGTGGATGGAACTCTTTCCAACCGGTTGAAGGAACTCCCCGTGGGTTCCGCGGTTCATGCCAAAACCGGGACCATGAGCGGCGTCTCCAGTCTTTCCGGCTATGTGAAGAATCAGGAGGGGCGTTGGCTCACGTTCTCGATTCAGGTGAACGGATTCGTGGGAAGCTCGGCCCCGGCACGTGAGTTGCAGGATACGTTGTGCCGGGCGATGGCCGCCTCGCAATTCGCTCCCACGGTTGTAGGAAATTAATCGATTCTCTCCCGCGCCGAGGTGTAACCGCTTCGGCGCTTTGCCCTCCGGCTTCACTCTGATTGAACTGCTGATTGTGGTGGCAATTATCGCCATACTTGCGGCGATCGCTGTCCCAAATTTCCTCGAGGCTCAAACGCGCTCCAAAATTTCCCGGGCGCTTTCTGATGTCCGCACGCTGGCCACTGGACTCGAGGCTTACCGCATTGATTCCAACGCCTACCCCCCGCACAGCGAGCTTCTCGCCACCGGGGTCTTTAACTACCCCGCAATAGCCGGGGGCATCAGCACCACCGATCTCCTTCCCGTCGGGGCAATCACCACTCCCGTCGCCTACCTCACCACACTCCCCCGCGACCCGTTTCTCCCCACCTCCCCCGAGGGCCCCGCCACCCAGGGGTATGGCTATATCAACACCCGGCTGATCCGCGAGTTGTTGATTACCCGAGGGTTGATTGATTCCGCCAACGGCGTTCTCCCCGCCTACGGGGAATGGCGACTCTACATCGCGGGTCCGGATCGCGATCGCGGCCGCGACACCAAAACCAATATCCTCTACGATCCCACCAACGGCACCATCTCTGATGGCGACATTGTGCGAACCCAGCGGGAAGCTCAATTGACGCTTGCAGAGGACGAATAACCCCCTACCCCATAAGGGGCAACCAACCCCCCGAAAACCTTTGCTTGATTCTTGCTCTCACCATCGGTCATCTAACCCAGATGATTTTCGGAGGAGAATCCCTTCCCATGTTCACCCCTGCTACCCTGCGCGGCGCTCTTGCCGCGGCCCTCTTGGCGCTCACCACTTCTGCGGCCCACGCGGAACTGGTGTACACCCCTGTGGGGACGTTTGTGACGCCCCTCGCTGTTACCCACGCGGGGGATGATCGGCTGTTTATCACAGAAAAACGCGGCCAAATCCGGATTGTTCAGCCGGATGGAACTTTGCTCACCACACCGTTTCTCGATATCGATCCCCGCGTTTCCGGCGCCAGCGGTCTGACAGACGAACGGGGGCTGCTTTCGATTGCTTTCCACCCCAACTATCCCACCAACGGGTTTTTCTACGTCAACTACACCAACAACCCCGGCAACACAGTGATCTCCCGGTTTAGCGTCAGCTCCAACAACCCCAACGTGGCGGATCCCAACAGCGAACGCATCCTGCTCACCATCACCCAGGACTTCAGCAATCACAACGGCGGGCAAATCCAGTTCGGACCCGATGGGATGCTGTACGTCGGCATGGGCGATGGCGGCAGCGCGGGCGATCCCAATTGCCGGGCGCAATCCCGCAACACGTTGCTCGGCAAAATGCTCCGGCTGGATGTGAACCAGAACATCAACACCACACCCTTCCACGGAATCCCCGCCGGCAACCCCTTCATCGCCGAGGGGAACATCATGGACAAAGTCTGGGCTTTGGGGCTCCGCAATCCCTGGCGCTTCAGCTTCGACCGCGAGACCGGCGACCTCTGGTTGGGCGATGTGGGTCAGGATGTTCAGGAGGAAGTCCACTTCGTGGCGTTCGGGAGCGGAGGCGGTCAAAACTTCGGTTGGAAGATCATGGAAGGAACCTCCTGCTACAACGGAACAAATGGCTCTGCCGCCAGCGATTCCGATTGTCCCGCGAATCTTCCCCCCTGCAACAGCCCCCTTCTCACCCCCGCCACCACGTATTACACCCACACCGCAGGGCGGGGTAGCATCACCGGTGGCTATGTGTACCGTGGAGCGCAGGCCCCACAACTGGTGGGGAAATACATTTTCGCGGATTTCATCACCGGTGAGATTTTCTCCTTCGACCGTACCGCCGTGGACAATCCCGCCACCACCACCGTGGACGAACGCATCTCCCTTGTGGTGAACCGCTCGGGAACCGTTGCCGGATTCGGCGAAGACTTGGAAGGCAATCTCTACTTCTGCAATGACAATACGGTGTTTTTGATTACCTCCAGTGTAAACGCCTGGGCGGTCTATTAACACCGCTGGAAAGAGTTGTTACATGATTTCAGGAAGGAAGATTGGCAAACGTATTCTTCGTATCCTGTAAAGGCTCTGCGAAGAGAGATTTTTCGTTCAAAACTTTGCGATCCCCTGCGTGGAGATTTGCCTCCACCGGGCGCCCATGCGTACAAAACCCAACCCCACCACCGCCAAAAACACCGCCACCACTTGCGCGGTTCCCGCCATTCCGTAGGCGAGTTTCAGCGAGGGATCCGCATCGGCCAGCGCCGCAAACAACGGGAAACCCACCACCATCCCGATGGAACCCATGTAGTTGAAGACTTGTGAATGCGCGCCCGTAACTCCCGACTCCGACCGTTGCCCCAGTATCGCGAGGCACCCCAGAAACTGAAACGGCGTGAGAGCGCCCCCCACGGCCATCAACACCGCAAAACCCGTCAGGCCCAGTTGCGGCATCAAAAACAACGCCACGCCATGGAGCAGGGAACTCAGGTAAAGGGTTGGTTGTAAACCAAGGGTGCGGAACGCCCACCCGGTGGCGGGGCTGAAAAGCAGGAATCCCAAAAAGTAGAGGGCCAGAACTCCCCCCGCGGCCCGGCTCCCTTCGCGTTCGTACAACTCCGCCATGGCCCGGCTGGTGAGGATCACCGTGGCCGCCACCACGAGTTTATCGGCAAACCCAAAGATCAGGGCTTCACCAATGCGCGGCAACGTCCGCAGGCTTTTCCAAAAACTTTCCTTTTGCCGATTGTGGCGCATTTCCATTCCCGTTTCCCCCCGGCGGGAGAAGGCGAGCAGAAGCAGCACACTTAGAACCACGGAGCCACCCCCCACAGCGTAGATTACCTCCACCCCTTGCGGAGCCAGAGCCACGGTGAGCAGGTTGCCGAGCAGGTAACTCGCCGGGATGGAGCCCCCGTAAGCCGCCATGATGGTGGCGCGGCGTTCCGGCCAGCGGGTGGAGAAATCCAGCATTTTCGCCATGATCAACCCCAGGGCCACAATCCCCGTGGCACCATCCACCAGGCGCATGGCAATCAGCGCCGGGAGGCTCTCCACCAGCGGGATGGCCATGGAAAGCAGTCCGGTGATGAGCGCACAGGGGAGGATCAGGGGATACCGGCGCCCCAGACGATCGCTCCACAGGCCGGCCAGGACCCCGATGAAGAGGAGTTGCGGCAAGGAGCCCGCCATGGTAAATAACTTGACGGCATCCGGTGCGCTCACAAAACGCGCCCGCACCACTTCCTCCAACGTGGGAGTAACCACTGCCATGCTGGTGAACATCGCCATGGAACAGAGGATATTGGCGAGCACTTCCCCGGGGGAAAAAGGTTGAAGCGTAGGGGCGGGGGAATTCTCTGGGCTTGGCAACGGGGGGCAAACCTTCTAGGTATTCGGGGAGTTTGATTTGTTGGCACCGCCCCGCACGATAGGAACCTTATGGCATCACACGTTCATCCCTTGGCGCAAAGCATTCCAACTTATGGCTTCGGTGTTCTGCTCTTTTGCGCCGTGGTTTTTGGGGGAACTCCGCTGGTGGGGGCTCCGGCAGAGGATGCGGCCACGCCCGTGGTGGTTTCCAATTCGCCCCAACCGCTCGAAAGTTACCAGCAACGCATGGCTTTTTTGCGCAAAGCACTGGGGCTGAAGGAAGGGGAATCCCCTCGGTTTGAGGAAGTCCCCACGCCGCTGGTACACTCGCTGGAGTTCACGGTGGAAACCGCCGATGGCGTTGTCATTCAGGCCACCTACACGCACACTCCGAACGTGCAATCGGCTCCGCTGGCGCTCCTCATTCACGATGAAAACAGCAACCGCGCCACCTACAACGCCCTCGCCGCCCGCCTCCGGGAGCGCGGAATCTCAACCCTTTCCTACGATATGCGCGGCTTTGGCGGGAGCACCACCCGGAAGGATGGTTCGCTGATTCTATACGAAAACTACCGCAACGAGCAGGATACTCCGGAATTCCGCAACATGGTCTTCGATATGGAGGCGGTTCTGGATTGGGCGGAAAAGCAGGGCGTGGTGGATTCTCAAGGGGTTTACGTGATTGCCTCGCGCATGGGGGCCACTGTGGGGTGCTGGGCCGGGGTGGAGGAAAGCCGCCGCTTGAAGGGAATGATGCTCACCAATGTGAACGCCAACTACCGGGGAATCAGCTTGGCCGATGAACTCGAACGCGTTCAGGGGCTCCCGATTCTCATGATTGCCTCCGAGGCCGATCCCTATGGAAAAACCGTTCCACGCACCCTCAACCGTGCCAACAAGGAGGTGCGCCCATTCTTCTCCAAGGCGGACAAAAACGGTATTGAACTTCTGGAAGACGAAGTAACGTTCCGTGTTATGGTGGACTTTATGAACGGCATTATGCCGGCGATTTCCTCCGATTTGTTGGAGGAGGAACCCGAAGCCCCCCGTTGATTGGTTGTCCACTTCCGGGGGAAAACAGCACCCCCCCGCCGATGGGCAAAACCCTTGCTTGAACACCGTTTACAATACTGCATTTTTGTCAATTCTACCACAGGCCGTTGCATGACCACAGAACAGGAACAGCGGGGTTCCCTACCCCGTGAACGGGAGGGCTTCCGCATCACCAAGGTGTATACGAAGTCCGGCGACCGGGGCGAAACCGGTCTCGTGGGCGGGCAGCGGGTTGCCAAATATAACCTCCGCATTGAATCCTATGGCACGGTGGATGAACTTTCCTCCCACATGGGGCTGCTCCGCAGCTTCTGCCGCGAAGAACGCGCGCTTTTCACCAACCCAGCCGACTCCGAACTTCTGGACTGGCATTTGGATTATATTCAGCACCAGCTTTTTGTTCTCGGTGGCGACTTGGCCACCCGTTTGGAAGACCGCCATCCCCTGATGCCCGTCATCAAGGCAACGCATGTGGACTACATGGAACGCCTGTGTGATGCGTTCAACGCCAACCTGCCGCCGCTGAAAGACTTCATCCTCCCCGGTGGCTCGCGCACCAGCGCCCAATTGCATGTGTGCCGCACCGTGTGCCGCCGCGCCGAACGGCTTGTTTGCCATCTTTCCGCGGAGGAGGAAATCGATGACCACGCCCAGATTTACCTCAACCGCCTTTCCGACGCACTCTTTGTTCTCGGGCGCTGGGCCACGCAGCAAATGGGCAAACGCGAGTCCATCTGGTTGCGCAAACTCATCGAGCCCCCCCTCCCCCTCCCCAGAGATTGAATCCACACCCCTCAATATGCATAAAATTTGCATCCATGTGGAACTATTTACCCAAAAGCCCCTAAAATAGGCTTGTAAAACACCAGCAATTTTTGAACATTTTATCACGCACCAACGATAACATCACCGTGCGAATCCTCACCACACACAGGGTGGCACCCACATTTTTCAAGGGCGGAATAATGGCTAACTACGACGAACTCTTTACGGCTAAATTTGGTGGCGGTAAGCGTAAGTATTACCTCGACGTAAAAAAAGATCAGCGCGGTGAAAAATACATCGTCATCAGCGAAAGCTCCCGCAAGGAAGGCGACCAGAAAATGCGCAATCGCGTCATGATCTGGAAGGAAGACTTCCTCGATTTCCTCGACGCCATTGATGACCTTCACGACTTCTTGGAAGACGAAAACCTGCTGGATCCCGAAGACCGCCGCGAAGAATTCTACGAAGACGAAGCCGCCGCCCCAAGCCCCAACGCCGGCAACGCCTAACCACCCCGCTCCACCTCCCATGAGACTCCCCCGCCGCCATGTATTTCCACTTGGCGGCGTGTTTGTTTAACCATGATTCCACGCCCCCTCTTTTTCCTCACCGACTTTGGTTTATCGGATCCCTACGTGGGCATTATGAAAGCCGTGGCGTTGCAACACCATCCCGGGGCGCCGCTGGTGGACATCACCCATGCCGTGGAGCCCGGGAGCATTCTGCACGGGGCGCTTCTATTGGAGGCCGCCCTCCCCTGGCTCCCCCGGAACGCCACCCTTTGCGCCGTGGTGGATCCCGGCGTGGGAACGCATCGCACCTCCCTGGTGGTACAGGCCGGGGAACAAACATTCGTGGGCCCCAACAACGGGGTGCTTTCCGCCGCTTTCGACTTGCCTGGGGCACGAAACTTTTCGCTGCAATCCCCTTCCAAGACTCTCCCCAGCAACACCTTCCACGGGCGGGATTTGTACGCCCCGGCAGCGGCGCTTCTCGCCCGGGATGGCTTGGGGGCGCGCTGGCCGTGGGGGGAAAGTGGGGCGGTTTGTGGCGGGGAGGTGCAGAATCCGGTGCGTGTCTCAGCGCCGAATCCGCGACCCCTCTCCGGGGGGTGGGCGGTGGAGATTCTGTTTTTTGATCGGTTTGGGAATGGCTTTTTGAATCTGCGCCAGATTGACGCAGCCTTGGGAAGTACCGCCACGTTGCGCCGCGGGGCGGAGGTGCTGGCCCGGGGGGTGCGGCAAACCTATGGAGAGGTGACCCCCGGCGAGGCGCTTTTGTATTGGGGTTCCTCGGGTTGGCTGGAGGTGGGGGTGAATCAGGGGAGCGCCCGGGAGCGGTTGGGTTTGCGGTTGGGGGAGGTGCTGGAGGTTACCGGCGATTAGAGTTATTCACAGATTTCCAGCGTATGGATTAAACATCTGCTATAATTTGAGTATCTGACTTAGCTTCTTATAAATTATTAGAAAACTCACCTCAAAAAAGTTCACTTATTCACAGATTTCTCATCATTTAGGTGTTGACCGACTTGCACGGACTGGCTATGCAACGCATAACGCTTAGAAAGGAGGTGTCCCATTTGAACTACGACCATACGAGCGAGGTGGCTGAGTCCTGATTGTAAGGACTGAAGTGATGTAAGTGAGCGATACCGGATTTGCAGGCACCCTTTCGCAGGCCCGCTGCATTCAGGCAAACTCCCTCAGTCACCGTTTTCACCCAAGACCACCCTGCCAAGAGCCTCTGGAGCCTTTGGCGGGGTGGTTTTGCTTTTAGGGTGGTGGAAAGGCTTTCATAACAGAAGTTTCACCCTACACGGCAATCGCGTGGCGGGGGTGATTCAGCACTTTGGTGTACACGTCCTCGTATTCAATGGCGGCGCCGGCCCAGCTGGAATCCCGTTGCATGGCGTTTTGTTGAAGCGTGCGGAAGAGCGTGGGGTTTTTCTCGTAGAGTTGCACGGCGGTTTGCAGCGCCCCGGCGAAGGCTTCGGCGGTGAAGGGTTTGAACGAAAAGCCCGTGGGTTTTGGGGCGTGGCGACCGTTGGTGCTGCAGTAGCCCACCACGGAATCCGCAAGGCCGCCGGTTTGGTGCACCACGGGGAGCGTGCCGTAGCGCATGCTGTAGAGTTGGTTGAGGCCACAGGGCTCGAACCGGCTCGGCATGAGGAAGAGGTCGGCCCCGGCTTCGATTTCATGGGCGAGTTGTTCGCTGAAGACGAGGTTGGTGGAGACGAGGGTGGGGTGTTGGCGGGCGAGTTCGAGGAAGAATTTTTCGGCTTCCTTGTCTCCGGTGCCGAGGAGGGCGAAGGCGCACCCTTGTTTGAGGAAGGCGGGGAGCACTTCACGCAGGAGGTTGATGCCTTTTTGTTCGGCGAGGCGGGAAATCATGGCGAGGAGCGGTTTGCCGGGTTTGGGCTGAAGGCCGAGTTTCTCCAACAGCGCGGTGCGGCAAGCGGCTTTGCCGGTCATGTCCTGCGGGGAGAACCGGGCGGGGATCAGCGGATCGATTTCGGGGTTCCACACGTGGGTATCGATGCCGTTTAGAATGCCGGTGAGATCGTTGCTGCGGGCGCGGAGCACGCCTTCAAGGCCGCCTCCGTGTTCCTCAGTTTGGATTTCCCGGGCGTAGGTGGGGGACACGGTGGTGACGTGATCGCTGAAGACGATCCCCGCTTTCAGCAGGCTTGCCTTGTTGTAGAACTCCATTCCCTGGGCGGTGTACACGCTCCACGGGAGTTGCAGGCGGGAGACCAGATCCTGGTGCATGAGCCCTTGGTAGGCGAGGTTGTGGATGGAGAAAACCGTGCGGATGTTTTGGTAAAACGGATCGTTGCAGATGTAGGGGTGATGGCGAAGCAGCACGGGGACGAGCCCGGTTTGCCAGTCGTTGAGGTGGATAACGTCGGGGCACCAGTCGAGCGCTTTGAGGGCGTAGAGGCACACAAGGGCGAAGAAGCTGAAGCGGAGATCGTTATCGAGGTAATCGGTGTTGTGTTCGCCGTAGAGCCCTTTGCGGCCGAAGAGCTGGTGTTGCTGCACAAAATAAACGGGGAGGTTTTTCTGGCAGGGGTAGGAGCACCGCATGAGTTCGGCGGTGTGGCGTTCGTTCCCCCAGTCCATGTTGATGCGGCGGGAGAGGGGGAGGAGGCGGTGTTTGAAGCGATCGACGGATTGGTAGAGCGGCATGGCGAGGCGGATGTCGTGTCCGCGGTGGGCCATGGCGGGGGGAATGGCTCCGGCCACATCGGCAAGGCCACCGGTTTTGGCGAAGGGGGTGATTTCTGAGGAGAGGAGAAGAATGCGCACGGTGGTGGTGGGGGGCCTTGGGTTGTTTCTGGAAAGGTGGTGGTTAGTTGCCGCGGAATCCGTGGGCCAACGCGCCAGCAGCAACGAGTGCAGTTTCGCTCCGAAGGATGGCGGGGGTCAACGTGAGTTTATAAACCGCTTTCTCCTCCAGAATGTCGCGCTCTTCTGGCGACCATCCCCCCTCCGGGCCAATCAAAAAAAGCGGGGCTAATTCCTTTTTCATAATCTCATTTCCCCCAAATGGGAAATCCCCCACAGAGCCCCGTTCCCAAAACGCCACGGGGTGGTGGGTGCCCCGGGCGGAGGCGTGTTGAAGGAGCGCCCTAAGGGTGTACTGTTCCGGGTGAAGGGTGGGGAGCCAGGCGCGTTCGCATTGCTTCAACCGCTCCTGAAAGGCCCGCTCCCATTTGGCGCGCCGGGAATTCCAGCGTTCCCCGTGCAGGTGCACGGTGCTGTGTTCGGCCTGCAGAACAAAGAAATCCGAGGCGCCGAGTTCCACCAGTTGTTCCAGGGAATCGTCCAGCAGCGGGGATTTGATGAGGGGAAAACCGACGGCGAAGCCCTGCACGCGGGGGACTTCACTGACGGTGTGGAGCAGCACCTGGGCTTTTTTTCCGGCGGGGCGGAGTTCACCGGTCCCCACCAGTCCAGCGCCGTTGAAGACGTCCACCGGGTGGCCTTCCCCCACGCGCAACACGCGGAGAAGGTGGTGCGCCTCGTGTTCTTCCAAGGGGGCGAGTTCCCCCTTTTGCCAAACCGAGGGGAGATGGCATCGCAGGCGGCGCATGGGTGCGGGGCCGGGGCCGGTTAGGAGTAGATCTTGGGATCGAGGATCCCGATGACATCGAGGTTGCGGTAGTACTCGTTGAAGTCCAGACCGTAGCCGACGACGAATTCATCGGGGATATCGAACCCACGGTATTTGATGGCGAGTTCGTGCACGCGTTTATCGGTGTGTTTGTAGAGCATCACGCAGGTTTCAATGCTGGCGGGTTTGTGAACGCGAAGGAGATCGCACACGGCGGAGATGGTGCGGCCGGTGTCGTAGATGTCCTCCACCACGATGACGTTTTTATTCCGGACGTCGAGTTCCACATCCTTGGTGATGAGCACGTTGCCGGAGCTGGTGGTGCGGTCGCCGTAGGAGGCGGCTCCACACATGTCCCACCCGTGGGGAAGGGCAATGGCGCGGGAAAGATCGGAGAGGAAGACCAGGGCTCCGCGGAGCACCCCAATGAGCACGAGTTCGCCCTCTTTATCCTTGTAGTCCTCGGTGATTTGTTCGCCGAGTTCCTGAACGCGTTTGGCGATCATCTCGCGATCGAAGAGGATTTCCGTGAGGTGGGAGAGAAGGGGATTTTTGAGCGGGCGATTGGTGGGGTTGGCCATGGGGAGTGGTTTCCGTGTTGTTGAGGGGTCGGTTGGGTTGGGGTTTTGGGGGATTATTCTTTGATGCGTTCGCTGCCGGGGAGTGTGGAGGTGAGTGTTTTTTCCTTCACCAGAGTGGTGCCATCGAATGTGAATTCCTTGGCGTGGTTGTAGTAGGTGTGGATGTGGAAAACACGGCCATCGGCTTGGGGGTGATTGCGGACGATGTTGGCATCGCCGTAGATGGCGGCAATGCGGAGCAGGTCATCGAGTTCGTGTTCCACCATGCGGGGGCCATCAAACTCGAGGGCGAGTTTTTCATCGATGTAGAGCCATTCCAGGGTGGGGGAAGCTTTTTTGCCGGGGAGGTGGATGCCTTCCAGAATATCCTTGGGGCGGATGACACGGCGGTCCACGGTGTAAACTTGGCGGAGGTAATCGGGGCGGCCGTATTTTTCCAGGGCCTGCTTGCGCACGGCACGGTCGAGCTCGGATTTGGGGAAATCCTTCTCTTCACGGGGCCAGAATTCCGGAACGGGAACAACGTTGACGGAGATGTTGGGATCGAACTTGATGGCCTGATCTTTCGGCTTTTTGCCGCATCCCGGGAGGACACTGACAAATAGAACCGCGAGCAGGAGAAGCAGAGCAGGAGCGGGGATTAGGAGGGAGGAGGTAAATCGCATGAGGGGATTAGGAACCCACGCGGCTTTGCAGTTCGGCGAGTTTGGCTTTTAACTGCGCAATCTCATCTTCCAATTCAGCAAGCTGTTCCATTTGGGCTTCAATGACTTCCTCTTTTTCTGTGAAGAGTTGTTGAAGCTTTTCGAGCAGTTCCACGAGATCGGACATGGGCGGGGAGCGTCCTGACGATGGGATATGCCCAATTTCCTAAACAGGAAAGGGAGAGCCGGGCAAGGGGGAGTTTGGAAAAGTGCTTCTTTTCAGAAGAGGATTCACGGGGGATGAAGGGGATGGGGTGCTCGGCCAGACAAACAAGGTTGAATTCGGATCGCCGGGCTCTGCCCGGCAAAAAGGAGTGGTTGGGCCAGGCTGGAGCCTGGCGGTCCGATTCCAAGGGGCGGCTCCCCTAAAATAAACCGAACCGCCCGGGGTGTTGGTTCCGGGCGGTTCGGGGTTGTGGGTATTCGTTAGGGGTTAGGGGTTATTTTTTGGGGGCTTTTTTGGCGGCGGGTTTTGCTGCGGGTGCTTTGGCCTCTTTGGGGGCTTCGGCTTTGGCAGGTTTGGCTGCCTTGGGTGCCTTGGCGGCTTTGGGAGCTTTGGCTTCAGCGGGTTTTTCCGCGGCTACTTTTGCGGGCTTGGCTGCGGCTTCTTTTTTGGGAGCTGCTGCTTTTTTGGGGGCCGCGGCTTTTTTGGCTGCACCAGTTTTGGCGGCGCTTTTTTTGGCGGGAGCTTCGGAAGCGCCACCCATGAATTCACCATGCTTGAAGTTGATGGCGGCTTGTGCGGCAGCCAAACGAGCGATGGGGACACGGAAGGGTGAGCAGCTTACGTAGTTGAGGCCCACGCGGTGGAAGAACACCACGGAATCGGGGTCGCCACCGTGTTCACCGCAGATACCGAGTTTGAGTTCGGGGCGGACGCTGCGGCCACGGGTGGAGCCTTCACGCACGAGGTAGCCAACGCCTTCCTGGTCGATGCTCTGGAAGGGGTCGTGGGCAAGGATGCCACGTTCCAGATACTCGGGAAGGAAGGTTCCGATGTCATCGCGGGAGAAGCCGAAGGTTGTCTGGGTAAGGTCGTTGGTGCCGTAGCTGAAGAACTCAGCCTGGGCAGCGATCTTGTCAGCGGTAACGGCAGCGCGGGGAAGCTCGATCATGGTACCAACCATGTAGTCGAACTTGGTTTTGGTGGCGGCCATGACTTCAGAGGCCACGCGGCGTACGATGGCTTCCTGGTCTTTGAATTCGGTGACGGCGCCCACGAGGGGGATCATCACTTCGGGGAGGACTTTGACTTTTTTCTTCTTCAGTTCCACAACCGCTTCAAAGATGGCGCGGGCTTGCATTTCGGTGATCTCGGGGTAGGAGACACCCAAACGGCAGCCACGGTGGCCGAGCATGGGGTTGAGTTCGTGAAGTTCGTGGATGCGGTTTTCGAGTTCTTTTTTGGTGACGCCGATTTCGTGCGCAAGCTCTTCAATCTGGCTGGGTTCCTGGGGAGCGAACTCATGCAGGGGGGGATCCAAAAGGCGGATGGTAACGGGGAGTCCGTCCATGGCCTCAAAGAGTTCCATGAAGTCTTTCTTTTGGAAGGGGAGGAGTTTGTTGACGGCTTTAACGCGGCCGGCGTGGTCTTTGGCGATGATGAGTTCGCGCATGGCTTTGATGCGTTTGGGATCGAAGAACATGTGCTCTGTGCGGCAAAGGCCGATGCCTTCAGCGCCGAACTTGCGGGCGAGGGCGGCGTCGTTTCCGTTGTCGGCGTTGGTGCGAACAGCGAGCTTGCGGAAGGTGTCGGCGAGTTTCATCAGGGACTTGTAGTCCTTGTTCTTCTCGGGGTCGGCGGGGAGGAGATCAAGTTTGCCCGCGTAGATTTTGCCGCTGGTGCCGTTGAGGGAGATGAAGTCGCCTTCCTTGAAGGTAAGGTCGCCGACTTTCATGGTTTGGGCGGCGTAATCGATTTTGAGTTCCGCACAACCCACGATACAGCACTTGCCCCATCCGCGAGCCACGAGAGCTGCGTGGGACGTCATGCCGCCGCGAGAGGTGAGGATACCGACCGCGCTGTGCATACCGGCCACGTCTTCGGGGCTGGTTTCAATGCGGGTAAGGATAACGGGTTCGCCTTTTTTGGCGAGTGCTTCGGCACGTTCGGGGGAGAAGCAGACTTTGCCGACAGCGCCGCCGGGGCCGGCGGGGAGGCCTTTGGCCACGAGGACGGCTTTTTTCTCCGCCGCGGGATCAAGCGCGGGGTGAAGGAGTTCATCAAGCTGCTTGGGTTTGACGCGCATGATGGCTGTTTCCGCATCGATGAGTTTTTCGGCATACATGTCCACGGCCATTTTCACAGCGGCGGTACCGTTGCGTTTCCCGCTGCGGCATTGAAGCATCCAGAGTTCGCCGTCTTCGATGGTGAACTCAATGTCCTGCATGTCTTTGTAGTGCTTCTCAAGTTTGGCGCGGATTTCGAGGAGTTTTTTGTAGGCTTTGGGCATCCCTTTTTCGAGGGAGACGATGCCGTTTTTGCGCATTTCAGCGGTGAGTTCGTTGTTGGTGAGGGGGTTGGGTGTGCGGATACCAGCCACCACGTCCTCGCCCTGGGCGTTCACGAGCCATTCACCGTAGAAGGTGTTGGTGCCGACGCTTGGGTCGCGGGTGAAAGCAACGCCGGTGGCGGAGTTGTTGCCCATGTTTCCGAAGACCATGGCTTGTACGTTGACGGCTGTGCCCCACTCATGGGGGATGCCTTCAATGCGGCGATACTCGATGGCGCGTTTGCCCATCCAGGAAGCGAATACTGCTTCTATGGCGCCGTTGAGTTGTTGCATGGGGTCATCGGGGAAGTCTTTTTTGAGGACTTTTTTGATGGTCTTTTTGTACTCTTCGCAGAGGAACTTCAGGTCTTCCACATCAAGGTCGGTATCGAGGGTGATGCCTTTGGAATGCTTGCGGCCTTCCATGATGTGTTCAAGCTGGGCGCGGATGCCTTTGCCGTCTTCGGGCTCAATGCCGGCGGCTTTTTCCATCACCACGTCGGAGTACATGGTGATGAGGCGGCGGTAGGCGTCGTAAGCGAAACGCTCACTGCCGGAGGCGGCGATGAGGCCCCCGATGGTTTGGGTGGTGAGGCCCACGTTGAGGATGGTTTCCATCATGCCGGGCATGGAGGCACGGGCACCGGAGCGAACAGAAAGGAGCAACGGGTTCTTGGTGTTGCCGAACTTTTTGTTCATGGATTTCTCGACTTTTTTGAGGGCCGCCACGATGGCAGCGTCGAGGCCTTCGGGCTTCTTGCGGTTGTTCTTGTAGTAGTTCACGCAGCACTCAGTGGTGATGGTGAAACCAGCGGGAACGGGGATCTTCAGGGAACACATTTCAGCAAGGTTGGCACCCTTGCCGCCGAGGAGGTTACGCATGGATGCGTCGCCCTCGCTCTTGTCCGCGCCGAAGTAGTACACCATTTTTGTGGGACTCATTGATAGTCGCCTCCTGTGGGATTTTTTTCTATGGAAAGGTGAATTGGTGCCGAAGTGGGGAAAGTACTCCGCCCGGGGGAGCGGCGGAGTGCGATGGTTGCATGGTGTGTGGAGGTGTTACCCCATGGGAGGTTACCACTACGGGGGACACTCCAACGGAAGATACTACCCAGAAGGGGGACACTGCAAAGACAGTCTGAGGATAAGTCTGAGGTCATACGCCACCGAGTGGATTAAAGAAGCAAACCATAGGCGGGCGAATCATCCCTAGCGCACAACGGACGTTGTCAATACTTTCCCAACAAGGAAAAGTTGTGGAATGTGTTTTTTCACCTCTTGGCCCCCCTTTTATCAAAAAAGCCCCGCCACTTCACCGCCCCAGCTTGACCACCCCGCCGATCTTTTCTTTTCTCTAGTCGTTGATCGGTTGATTCTTTTTTCAGGTTGTTTCCCTCTTTCATGAGTTCCTCCCCCGCTCCCCTCACCGGTGTTCTCCGCACTCCGGAATCCCCCTTCCGGGGACTTGCCCTGCTCGACCGGGATGGTTGCCTGATTGAGGACATGCACTACCTGTACAACCCCGCCGAGGTGCGCCTGCTCCCCGGTGCGGTGGAGGCTCTCAAGCTTCTGGGTGAGCAGGGGATTGCCCGTGTGCTCTGCACCAATCAATCGGGAGTGGGTCGGGGTATCTTCCCGGAATCACAGGTGGAGCCCGTGCACCAGGAGCTGCTGCGTCAACTGCACGAGGCCGGCACCACACTGGATGCCATCTACTATTCCACATACCACAAAGGAGCCGAGGATCCCCGCTATCGTGAGGGTGCCGAGTTCCGCAAACCCGCCATCGGCATGGCGATGAAAGCCATGGCGGATCTGGGTTTGGAGAACGCTCCGTGCTTTGCCATCGGGGACAAGGAGAGCGATGTGCGGTTTGGGGAAAACGCCGGGGGCTTTGGTGTTTTGGTGCGCACCGGAAAGGGGACGGATGAGGAAGCTACCCACGGCGATGCTCTGCCGTTTGTGTGCGATAGTGTGTACCCCGCGGTGGTGGAGGCATTGCATGAGTTGCTGCGGCGCGAGTTGCCGGAGGACCCTGTGGTACAGGCGAAACTGAAATCCGCGAGCGAGCTGCGCCGCATTGTTCGCGAGCGGGGCGCCCGGGGCGAGAGCATCGGGTTTGCCAACGGTTGCTTTGATCTGCTTCACGGGGGGCACATCAGTTTTTTGGAGAACAGCCGCTCGGCGGGCGATGCCCTGATTCTGGGGGTGAACTCCAACCAGAGCATTCGCCGGTTGAAGGGGAAGGGGCGCCCCGTGCTCTCCGAGGCGTTCCGCCTTCAACTGCTCGCCGCGCTAAAGCCCGTGGATTACCTGACTGTTTTCTACAACGACTCCGCTGATCAGGTGCTGGAGGAAATTCTCCCCCACTACCACGCCAAGGGGACGGACTACCAATCGGACAACGTTCCCGAACTCATCACCACGCGCCGCCTTGGTATCCGTACGGTTATTGCCGGCAACCCAAAGGAGAATAGCACGCGGGACATCATCACCGTGATTCAGGAACGCGCCCGCCAAGGCATTCTGTAACCTCCACACTCCACCTTCTTTTTTCCCCCCACTCACACGAGACACCGAGGCTCGCCCCCACTATGAAGCACCGTTCCTTTGAAGAAATTTTGGAAGCCAAACGCACCCGCATTGTGGCCACGCTTGGCCCTGTTTCCGAATCACCGGAGATGATCCGCGAACTCGCCCTGCGCGGCGTGAATGTGTTCCGGTTGAACTTCAGCCACGGCGAACACGAGAAGAAGGCCACGCTGATTCGCCACATCCGCGCCCTGGGTGAGGAGCTGCAAATTCCGCTGGGAATTTTGGCGGACTTGAGCGGTCCAAAAATCCGGCTGGGCAAAGTCCCCGGTGATGCCGTGGCCGTGCGCAAGGGCGAGGAGGTGCGCATCACTGCCGAATCCGGTGTGATGGAAGAACGGCGCTTTTCGGTGAACGTGCCGGCGATTCATGAACTCATTGAACCGGGTCGGTTCATTCTGCTGGATGACGGCACCATCTCCCTGCGCGTGGACCGCACTGAGGGGCTCGACGTGGTGTGCGTGGCCACGGAGGACTGTACCATCAAGTCCCGCAAGGGGGTGAACCTCCCCGGGACTCGGCTCCCGATTCCGGCGCTCACGGAGAAGGACCAGGTGGACTTGGACTTCGCCCTTTCCCACAACGTGGATTTTGTGGCGCTGAGTTTTGTGCGTTCCGCGCAGGACGTTGTTCTCACCAAGGAAATCATGGCGGAGAAGGGTTACGAACACATTCCGCTGATTGCGAAAATTGAGAAGTCTGAGGCCATTGATCAACTCGATGCCATTCTGCAGTACGCCGATGGGGCGATGGTGGCCCGGGGCGACTTGGGTGTGGAAATCCCTGTGGAGGAAGTCCCCGCGGCGCAGCGCCGAATCATCCGCAAGTGCAACCTGCTCGGCAAACCGGTGATCACCGCCACGCAAATGCTCAACACCATGATCACCGAGCCGATGCCCACCCGCGCTGAAGTGACGGACATTTACAACGCGATTCTTCAAGGGACGGACGCCGTGATGCTCTCCGGCGAAACCGCCATGGGGGCCTACCCCTTGAAAGCCGTGGAGATGATGAGCCGCATCATCGCCGAAGCCGATGAAGACTTAACCTGGCAAATGGAACCCGAACACCAGCGCCCGTTGAACGTGAAGCTGGATGTTCCCGAGGCGATCTGCCAAGCGGCAGTGAACCTTGCCCACGACCTGCATTTGGACGCCATCATCTGCGCCACCTCCAGCGGGGCCACGGCGGTGCGGCTTTCGCGCTTCCGCCCCAAGTGCCCGCTGATCGCTTTCAGCACCTCGGCCCGGGTGATGCGCAAGCTCTCGCTCTACTGGGGGATTGAAGCACGCTTCCAACGCGAGGTGTGGGAATCAGAAACCGAACTCGGGGACAACAGCGCCATCATGAACCTGATGCTGCAAACCGCCCGGGACTCGCAGTTGATCAAAAAAGGGATGAACGTGGTGCTCATCGCCGGTGTGCCGCTGGGTGTTCAGGGAAGCACCAACTTTGCACAGGTGATCAAGGTATAGGGCAAAGCGTTGGATTGTGGCCCGGGCTTCCAGCGCGCGTGATGCCTGCATGCCGGGCAGAGCCCGGCGAGCCGAATTCATCCATCGGTCATGATTTGCATCGCTGCACATTAGCCCCCATTTTTCGCTTTCCCACGGGGGCGTGCTCCCCCCCAACTCATGCCCATGCTGGGCCACCTTCTTCTCCCCGAAATTCAGGAACTTGTTGAGCAACGGAACTACCGTTTGCTTAAGGAGACGCTGCTTGAAATCCCCGCCGCCGATTTGGCCGACATGGTGGAGGATTTGGAGCAGAGCGAATTCGTTGTGGTCTTTCGTCTGCTCCCCAAACACCTCGCCACCGATGTGTTCGAGTATCTGGAACTCGAACACCAAAAGATGCTTCTGGAACAATTGCGGGGTCACCGCGTGCAGGAGCTGATGAAGGATATGTCTCCCGATGACCGCACGGCCCTGCTGGAGGAGCTCCCCACGAAGGCCGCCAACCGGTTGATGATGATGCTCCCCCGGGAGGAGCGCGATGTGGCCCGCACGCTTCTCAACTACCCGGAGGAAAGCGTGGGCCGGGTGATGACCCCCGACTTTGTGTATCTGCTCCCCACGATGACGGTGGCCGATGCGCTGACGAAAATCCGCATTCTCGGCATCAACCGCGAAACCGTGTACGATCTGTACGTGGTGGATGACAATATGGCGATTCTGGGGTATGTGTCCCTCGCCAATCTGGTGACCGCCTCGCTGGAGGTCGCCATCCGCGATTTGATGGCGGAAAACGTGATTACCATCAGCGCCATGAAAGACCAGGAAGAGGCGGTGGACATGCTCTCCCGCTATGACTTGGCGGCGCTCCCGGTGGTGGATTTGGACGAACGCCTGATCGGTATTGTGACGTTCGATGATATTCTGGACATCGTGGAAGAGGAGTACACCGAGGACGTTCACCTGCAGGCCGCTGTTCAGCCGCTGGAGAGCAGCTACCTGAAGATTGATGCGTTGAGCCTGGTGAAGAGTCGGGTGCCGTGGTTGATCATTCTGTTGGTGGCGGAAACGCTCGGGGTGTTTCTTCTGCGCCGTTACGATGACTTTCTGGAGGCCACGATTGCGTTGGCGTTGTTTCTGCCGGTGATGATCGCCACCGGGGGGAACACGGGGACTCAATCCGCCGCGCTGGTGATCCGGGCCATGGCAACCGGTGACCTGCGGCTGAAGGATGGCTTCACGGTGCTTGCCCGGGAGTTGCTGGTGAGCGCCCTGCTTTCCAGCATTCTGGGGATCATCTCGTTTGGTCTGGTTCTGGGGATGGAGGGGGACTTCGGCATTGCGCTGTGCATCGGGGTGGGGCTGGCCACGATTGTGACGCTTTCCAATTTGATGGGGGTGATGCTTCCGTTGCTGTTGCAGGCGCTGCGGTACGACCCCGCATTGATGTCCGGCCCGTTTATCAGCACGGTGATCGATGTGGTGGGGCTGGTGATCTATCTGGAGATTAGTCGGTATATTCTGCTGCACGTATTGGTATAAGTGGGACGAGTCCCTATTCGGGATTTATACGGATGCTCAGAAGTAGTGTCGTAATAGAATGTTGAATCGCCATGATTTGAAAAATAAGATGTGAAGGCGCAAAGTAAAGAAGACGCGAAGAGTTGAAGAAAGCGCAAAGAGACGAAAAAAGAGAATTGCCTGAAAGGCAATAACATTCTTTAGCCCGGGGTAAGCGAAGCGCCACCCCGGGTATAGGAGTAAACCTAGTCAAATGAACCCTGTAAGGGTTCTACAAAACGTTTTGATCTGATTTGATTGTGAAATCCCTTCAGGATTCGAATTGGTTTTCACGGATAACCCGGGGTGGCGCTTCGCTTACCCCGGGCTAGATGATGTTGATGCCCTTCAGGCAATGTAGATCTCATAAAAACAGAAAATCATTTTCGTGCCTTCTGGTTAATTCAACGAAAGATCATCACACAAATTGATCGCGACATCATGATCGAGCACTGGTATATATGGTATACTCCTTTGGACGATTCTCTTTTCCACCTGCCTTCGCTTCTTGTTTTTTGTTGGTGCGGAAAATCATCGTGCGGGTTGGCGAGATTGATGCTGGTGTTTGAAGGTATTCTTCTCTGCGCAGGAGATTGTGAAAAAAATCACAAATTCCAACCCCTCGAGAGCCCCTCATGGCCATCACTCACCTTGACCCCACCACCCACTCTCCGGGAAATCCTTGCCAGCAGAATCCCCCGGATTTCCTTCCCATGAGCCCGACGACCCCCGCCACCCCCTCCGCGTCCCCCTTCTCCGAACGCCTGCGCTCCTACCTCGCCGATGACCTTCGTAAGGTTGTGGCCGTTCTGGATACCGTTTACCACGTGGATGGCGTGTTGATGCAGCAGGTGGCGGATTACCTGGTGGAGGGCCGGGGGAAGATGATGCGCCCCGCTCTTGTGTGCCTCAGCGCCCGCGCTCACGGCATCAACCCCGCCACCACAGATCACCACATCAACCTTGCGGCGGCGATTGAACTCTTCCACGTGGCCACGCTGTTGCACGATGACGTGATTGATAAAGCCCCCCTTCGCCGTGGCCGCGCCACCGTGAACGCCAAGTGGGGAGACGACGCCGCGATTCTGTTTGCCGACTATTTGTACGCCAGTTCCTTTGATCTCGCCCTTTCCACGCTCAACGCCGATACGCTCCGCATTCTGACGCAGACAACCCAGCGTATGACCGAGGGGGAATTCCTGCAGATGGAGCGCCGGGGCGATTGGCTTTCCGTGGAGGATTACCTCACGATTATCGACCGTAAAACCGCGCAGCTTTTCTCCGCTTCCGCTGGCTTGGGTGCCCTTATCGCCGGAGCCGGGAAGGACGCCGTGAACGCGCTGCTCACCTATGGGATTGAGTTCGGTCTCGCCTTTCAAATCACCGATGACACGCTCGACTACGAGGCACAATCGGACCAATGGGGGAAACGCGTTGGTGCCGACCTGAAGGAAGGGAAGCAGACGCTTCCGTTGTTGCGCACGCTGGCATTGGCCAACGCCGAGGACTCCGCTCAGTTGCGGCAAACGCTCGCCACGGATCGGGACTTCCCCACGGTGCAACGCTTGGTGACCAAGTACGAGGCGATTCCCTATTCGCTTGGCGTGGCGCGTCAGCATTGCGCCCGGGCGGCGGAATCCTTGAGCCACCTTCCGGCAGACCACCCCGCCACGGCGCTTCTGCGGGAACTGGCCCTGGGGTTGATCGACCGGGCTTATTGAATCCGGGAATTAGGTAATGGGATGTGGAGGCGAGTTGGGATTGAGTCTGGGATAAAGAATCACCACGTGTTTATTTAGGGGATCATCGTTTCTTCTGAGAATCCAAGACATTGCGCCCAGCGGGCGCCCTCGCCCCCCTTACGGGAGCACGTGCATGTAGTTCCGGTGGATGGCTTCCTCGTACAGGGGTTTGCCGGGTAGGAGCGCGGCGAATTCGGCGTAGCGTTTTCCTTTGATCGCCTCCAGATCGCCTCGGCCGTAGTTCACCACGCCACGGGCAATTTCGCGGCCCTCGGCGGTGCGGATGCTCACCACGTCGCCGGGTTCGAAGTCGCCCTCCACGCGGGTGATGCCCACCGCGAGCAGGCTTCCGCCCTTGGTTTGCAGGGCGTTGACGGCGCCGGCATCCACGGTGACGGTGCCCTCGGGCTTGAGGGTGCTGATCCATCGGAGGTGTGATTTGCCGCCTTTGAAGGGCTCGGGGGCGTGGAAGAAGGTTCCGCGGAATTTTCCGGTGGCGATGCGCAGCAGAATTTCCTCGGCGGCGCCGTTGGCCATGATGGTGCTGACGCCAAAGCTTTGGGCGTGCTTCGCGGCACCGATTTTGGTGGCCATGCCGCCCCGGCTGATTTGCGTCCCTTTGCCTTGGGCGAGTTTTTCAATTTCCGGCGTAACGGATTCCACGAAGGGAATGAACCGGGCTTCGGGGTTGGTGCGGGGGTTGTCGGTGTAGAGGCCTTCGATGTCGGATAGGATGATGAGCAATTGCGCCCCAACTTTGGTGGCGATGAAGGCGCTCAACATATCGTTATCGCCGAAGGAGAGTTCCTCCGTGGCAACGCTGTCGTTCTCGTTGAGGATGGGGACGACGCCGAGGTGGAGCAGGCAATCGAGGGTGTGCTGGGCGTTGAGGAACCGCTGACGATCATTGAGATCGCCCCGGGAAAGCAGGATTTGTCCGGTCTTTTGTTGGTGGCGGTTGAAGGCTTCGCGCCAGGTGGCCATGAGGGTGCTTTGACCCACGGCGGCGAGGCTTTGCAGCTCGGGGAGTGCGGTGGGGCGGCTTTTGAAGGCGAGTTCGCTCATGCCGGCGGCCACGGCCCCGGAGGAGACGATGACAAATTCCGTTGCGTGGCGGCGGCGCAACTCGGCAATCTGCGCGGCCACAGCGCCGATGCGTTCACTGTTGAGCGAACCGTCGGGTCGCGAGAGGACGTTGGAACCCAGCTTCACCACCACGCGGCGGGGGAACTCCGTAAACGGCCAGCGTTGGGCCAGGTAATCTTCCAGGGCGGAATCCTGAGGGGAAAATGTGGGAAGGGTGAACGTCACGTGAGGCGGCTCGAATCGGGGGGTGGGTCTCGGGTGATGGAAGTGGAACCATCACGCGGAGGGCGTTACTATCTTCCACAGTTGCACCGGCGGCGCAAGCCCCGGCTCTTTCCCAAAAGGTGATCCGGTTGCTTTCTGAATCAACATCCTCTCAAGCCTCCACCCAGGAACTCTTCTCCTTCTCGCTCGATGCCCAGAGCGGCGGAGCCCGGGCCACCACGTTCCACACGGCCCACGGCACGGTGCGCACGCCGTGCTTTATGCCCGTGGGGACAAAGGCCACGGTGAAGGCGCTGACGCCCCGGGACTTGCGCGAACTCGGAAGCCAGATTGTGCTCGCGAATACGTTCCACCTGCACCTGCGTCCGGGGGAACGCATTATTGAGCAGCTCGGCGAGTTGCACGGCTTTATGCGGTACTTTGGGCCCATCCTCACGGATAGCGGCGGGTTTCAGGTGTTCAGCCTGGCGGACCTCCGCAAGATCACCGAGCAGGGCGTTACGTTCCGCTCACCGGTGGATGGTGCGCAGATCAAGCTGACGCCGGAACGCTCCATTGAGATTCAGCGGGCGCTGGGGGCGGACATCATCATGGCGTTCGACGAATGCCCCAACGCCAAGATGGAGGGGCGCGAACTTTCGCAATCCATGGAGCGCACGCTCCGCTGGTTGGAGCGCTGCTTTACGGTGACACTGAAGCCCCACCAGGCGCTTTTCCCCATTGTGCAGGGGGGCATGAACCCCGAGCTGCGGGAGGTAAGCGCGCAACGCACCGTGGCGCTGATTCCCCACGCCAAGGGCTACGCCGTGGGAGGCCTGAGCGTCGGCGAGGACCGCGCCACCACGTACCGCATGCTGGAACACTCCGTGGGGCATTTGCCGGTGCAGCGTCCGCGGTACTTCATGGGGTTGGGAACGCCGCTGGATTTGTTGGAAGCCGTGGACCGTGGGATTGATATGTTCGATTGCGTACTGCCAACCCGCAACGCCCGCAACGCCCACCTCTTCCATCCGGAAGGGGCGCTGAACATGCTCAACGCCAAGCACGCCGGAAGCGCCGAACCCATCTGGGATGCGGATGATTCCCCGTTGGCGAAGGAGGGAATCACGCGCGGGTATTTGCACCATTTGTTCAAGCAGAAGGAAATTCTGGCGGCGATTTTGGCCACGCAGTACAACATCCGGTATCTGCTGCGCCTGTGCGAGGAAATGCGCCAGGCGATTTTGGAAAACCGTTGGGCGGAATTCCGCGATGTGACACGGGAGCGGTTGTTGCGGAAGTAGGGGAAGAGAGAGAGCACGGGAAACATCCGGATCGCCAGGCTCTGCCTGGCTGAAGTTCCCGGGTACACCATTGCCAGGCTGGAGCCTGGCGATCCGATTACCGGGTTGGCTGAAACACCTCTTCCTCGCGGTGTTGCCAAAATGGTTCCCCCCCGGTGATTGCGCACGGTTGTTGAGGCCAAGGCTTGACGCCTTTGCTTTCGCACTCTCCAATGGCGATCTCTTATTCCACTCTTGGCGGGGTTAGGTAATCGCATCATGGTCAATTTTAAAGCGCTGCTTAGTGGTGCTGTGCAGAACAATGCGTCGGACATTCACGTGATGGAGGGGCAGACCCCCTACTTCCGGATTCGCGGGGATTTGAAGCGGGTGGAAACTCCGCCGCTTACCCACAAGGACATGATGCAGTTGATTCGGGAAATTCTGCCCCCTCGGTTGCGTCACGATTTGGAAGAGAAACGCGGGGTCGACTCCTCCTACCAGCTCGATAACATCGCCCGCTTCCGGGTGGTGGTGTATTATCAGGACGGCAAGCTGTGCGCCACGCTCCGCGCCATTCCCCTGAAGATCCCCACGATCGACGAAATGAAGATGCCCGAGGTGCTCAAGAACATCTCCAAATACCACCGGGGGATGGTGCTCGTCACCGGGGTGACGGGTTCCGGGAAGTCCACCACGCTTGCCGCCATGATTCAGGAGATGAACATGCGCGAGGCGCAGCGGCTCATCACCATCGAGGACCCCATCGAGTTCCGCTATAGCAACATCAAGTCGATCATCAGCCAGCGGGAAGTGGGGTCGGACGTTCTCAACTTCGGCGACGCGCTCCGCCAAGCGCTGCGTTCCGACCCCGATGTGATTCTGGTGGGCGAGATGCGCGACGTGGAAACCATCCGCATCGCCATTAAGGCCGCGGAAACCGGCCACTTGCTGCTCTCCACTCTGCACACCACCGGCGCCGTTCACACCATTCAGCGTATTATGGGGAACTTCCCCCGGGAGGAGCACGATCTCATCCGCGAGCAGTTGGCGCTCAACCTGGCCGCCGTGGTGACGCAGCGCCTGCTGAAGACCGCCGATGGGCGGGGTCGTTGTGCCGCACAGGAAATTCTGCTGATCACCCCCACCGCCAAGAAGCTGATCTCCAACGACCGCGCCCCGGACTTGCAATCCGTGATGCAGAGCCGTGAGGACGGCATGCAGACCATGGACCAGGGTCTTGCGGATCTTGTTCGGAACAAGCTGGTGACACTGGAAGAAGCCACCAAGTACACGAACGACTTCTATGCGTTGAAGCGGTTCATTGCGGGGATTATGTCCTCGGGCGATGCCGGGGGGATTCTGGGGTAAGGCTGCGGCCCGCTCCCGCTTACGATGCCCACGCCGGAACCCGTTCGCATTCCTGTTCAACAGCTCCCCCACGCCAAGGGGTTGCCGCTCCCGGTGTTTGCCACTGCCGGGGCCGCCGGGGCCGATTGCCTCGCCGCGGTGCAGAGCCCCCTTGTGGTTCCGCCGATGCAGGTGGCGCTCGTCCCCACGGGGTTGCGATTCGCCATTCCCGAGGGCTTTGAAATTCAGGTGCGCCCACGGAGCGGTCTTGCGCTCAAGAAGCAGGTGACGCTGCTGAACACGCCGGGGACGATTGACTCCGACTACCGGGGAGAAGTTCAGGTGATTCTTATGAACTTCGGCCCGGAGCCGTTCCGCATTGAGCGCGGCGACCGCATTGCTCAGTTGGTGCTGGCCCGGGTGGAACGCCCCGAGTGGCTCCCGGTTGCGGAGTTGGATGAAACGGAGCGCGGCGCCGGGGGGTTTGGAAGCACTGGGGTGAAGCTTTGAGCGCCGATTTGATGGAACCAACCGAACACGCCGAGGCGACGGATTCCCGCCCGGTGGTGGCGATTGTTCTCGCCCACCCCGCCCACGATCCCGTGTACGAGGGATTTATCAGCACCTTCCGCGCGCTGCAGTGGCGCACGCTGGTGATTCTCCCCCACCATGCTGCTCCGGTGTATGCCCAGTGGAAGCAAACGCCTCCCGAGGCAGACGCCCTGCACACGCTGACCACTCCGCTTTCCCCGGAACAAGCCCCCATGGAACTGGCGCGGCTCTACTCCCGCCGGGTGAACCTCATCCTTTACGACGACTACAAGGGCCGACCCGAGATCTTCGCCGAGATGCGGTCGCGGTGCCCGGTGTTGCTGGTGGCCCACAACGGCCGCCGTGCGCTGGAGCCCTACCCCGGGCGCGGCATTGAAAGACTGGAAAAGAACCGCCCCCGCCGCAACGGGCTTCGCCGCCTGACCGGGCTGCTGGTGCTTTCCGAGACCATTGCCCAGCACACTCTGGAACATCTTCACCCCGGCCGCTCCATTTATTGGCTCCCCGACTCCATGCACCGCCAAACGGTGGCCTTTACGGAAAACCACCGATCGGACGACAACCGTTTTGTGGTGGCGATCCCCGGCAACCTGACGCGGGAACGCAAGGACTTCCCCCCCGTGATGGAAGCGCTGCGGCAACTGCGCACAGAAAACCGCCGCCGCATGCAGTTCCGGTTCATTGGGGGCATCGGCGATGCCTCGGGGGAATCCGTGGCCGAGGAACTTCAGGAGTTGCAAAAGCAGGGGGTTCCGCTCACGTTTTGGCGGCGAATGCTGACCGATGTGGAGTTTGAGGAGCAGATGCGCGGCGTGGATGTGTTGCTTCAGCCGCTCCCCCGCGTGGTGGAGGTGGATGGCTTCCACGAGGAGTACAACCGCACCAAGATTAGCGGCACCGTGGGGCACCAAATCCGCCGGGGGCTTCCGGTGATTCAGCCGCGGTGGATTCCCCAGGACGACGCCTTTGCCACGAGCACGCTCTTCTATGAGCAGGCGCAGGAGTTGCACGATCATTTGGACCGGTTGGCCCACCAGCCCTCTGAGTTGCATGCCCTGAAGGAATTCGCCCTGGAAAACGCCCGCGTCTTCACCCCAGAACGCATCGCCACCCACGCCCGGGAGACGATTCTTCAGCCGCTGAGTTTGCTGGAAGCCACGGCAAAAGTCCCTGATCCCCTGGCTCCTGTTGTTGCTCCCTGATGTCTCCTGCTGATTCCCCACTTCCCACGGTTGCGCCCCGGCGCCGCTGGCGGCTTCCGTTTCTCCCCACCCTTGGGGTCATGATCCTCCTGTGGATAGGCCTTGTATTCTACCTGGAAGCGAACGCCAAACGGGAGTTCGAGGCCAGCTTTGCGGGGCTCGCCACCTGCAAATCCGTGGATCTGCAAATCTTCCGGGGAAAGATTCTGTTTCAAAACGTGGTCTTCCGCTCGCCGCTGCAAGGCCCGCCGGATGTCCCCCTCGCCACCATGGAATCGCTCTCCCTCCACAACCTCTGGAGCGCGAGCCTCTTCGGTGATGGCGTGATTGAGTTTGAAACCCGCAATCTGGTGCTCAACATCGTGAAGGACAACGAGGGCCGCCTGAGCATCAACGAGTTCGACCGCGTGGTGGAAGCTTGGAAGGACGAGCAGGACCGCCTGAAGAAGAAAGATGAGGACGACGGCAACGAGGACGACGAGGAGGAGGACGACGAAGAGATTTTCACGCTCCCCAGTTGGGCGCTGCAAAATGCCCGCATCCGCCTCTGGAGGCTCTCCCCACAGGGCGGCGACATCTGGAACGTGATGGAGCTTTCCTGGGATCGCCTTGCGCTGCAAAACCTCACCAACGACCCCGCGAACACGCTCCCGAGCGGCCTGCAACTCACTGGTCTTCAGTTGCACCCGCTCCCCGATACCAGCGGAAAAATCGTGGCCGGGGCCCAGCTCACCAACCCCGCCAAACACCCCACGGAAGCCACCGCACTCCTCAGCCTCCCCGCGTTGCAACTGACCTGGCGCACCACCCCCGGGAAGCGCCCCACGGACACCATTGAGCTGCTCCGCGCCTTTCAACCCCACCTCGCCCTCGGCCCCCCCGGAACCCCAACCAGCGCCAAAAATCTGGAACTCTTCTTCAAAGGTTTCTTTGAGGAACCCGACTCCGTGAAAAGCGAGGAGGAGTTGGAAGAGGAAGCCGAAGCCCGGGAAGAGGAAGCCCAGGCCGAGGCCGAAACCCCCGATGCCCCCCGCACCGTGTGGAACGCCGTGGAGGTGCGCGGTGCCACGGTACACTTCCAGCGCCCCGAGCCGGAACTCCCCCTCACGTGGAACCCCATCGACGTTCGGGTTCAGTGGAACCCCGGCACACGGCAGTTTGTGGAGGTGCTTGCAAAAGACCCCGAAACTTCGCAAAGTTTACGCGTGAAGCTGGAAGGCGTTCAAAGCCCCTGGGCTTCCCCCGAGGGCCGCTGGAGCCTCCTCGCCGAAACCCGCGACTTCCCCCTCGGGGACGTCATCACCCACCTCGATGCCCACCCTGCAGACCCCAGCTTCCCCCGGTTGCTCGCCGGAACGCTCCACTCCCGCCTGGAACTTGATCTCGCCCCCGGACTCACCACCGGGACCGTGGAGTTGGAACTCACGGGGGTTGAACTCACTCCCGACCGTCGCTCGCTGATGGACCGCCTGAAACCCGCCGGTGTGGGGGGCCTGGTGCGCAGCCTGCTCCCCGCGGAAAATGCCACCAACATCGGCCCCCTGGGCGGACCGATCCGAGTGGAGGGGGAAACCCCGAACCCCGCGCTGCTGCTGCTCGCCGTGGAGGAAGCGTTGCGCCCCGGAAGCGCTGGGGATCATTCGGATCGCCAGGCTCCTGCCTGGCATCAATCCCCCTAGTTGCCAGGCAGAGCCCGGCGTGCCGAATGCCTCATCGTGGGTCGATAATCTTCTCCCTCACGTTCCACGTCCCCCATTCCCTCCTTGCCCTTCCACGCCCCACCCGGTCACAACCCCATCACGATGCACACTGTTGGCCAGTTGATCCTCAAATCCACCGCATACCTAGAGCAAAAAGGCGTGGAAACCCCGCGTCTGGATGCGGAGATTCTCCTCGCCTCGTTGCTCCGCACGGATCGTTTGCACCTCTACATGGATTGGAACAAACCGCTGATTGATCTGGAGGTCACCGCCTACCGCGAACGCATCCGGTTGCGGGGTCAGGAACGGATGCCCGTGGCGCGCATACTGGGAGAAAAGGAATTCTATGGGCGCATGTTGAAGCTCGGGCCCGAGACATTCGTCCCCCGACCTGAAACCGAGGAGCTGGTGGAATGGGCGCTGGAGCTTCTGCAATCAGAGGACGCCCTCGCCGGAACCCGGCCCGTGGTGTTCGATGTCGGCACGGGGACGGGGTGCATCATTCTTTCGCTCGCCCTGGAGCACGCCGTGGGGGACTTCCACGCCAGCGATTTGAGCGAGGGGGCGCTCACCGTGGCGCGGGCCAACGCCGCCCAGCTCGGCATTCCCCACCGCGTGCAGTTCCGTTTGGGGCGGAATTTGGCGGGCTTCGGCGGCCCCGTGAATCTGCTCGTCTCCAACCCGCCGTACATTGACCCGCTGGAGATCCCCGGTCTGCAACCCGAGGTGAATCGCCACGACCCCGCCCTGGCGCTCGACGGAGGGTTTGAGGGGTTGGCGATGTTCCGGCTTCTGGTGGCCGAGGCGATCCCCGTCATGGCCCCCGGGGGCGTGATGGTTTTTGAATTGGGCGAAACCCACACCTCGGAGATCTTGGAGTTTCTGCGGTCACAACCCCGAATCGACCGCGCGGAAATGCGCCGCGACCTCGCCGGAAAGCCCCGGTTTTATGCCGCGTGGATGAAGATGTAAGGCCTGTGTTCAGCCTGTGTTAGAAATTCGCATGGGGTTGCGAGTGCCATTGACGTGAGGCGCCTCCAGCATTCCTCTACGCGCGCCCGAAGTTGGGCTCCATCTTCTCCGAAACGGAATGCTTTCCAACATGAAAACCGCATTTGTTCTCGCCGGCGCGCTTCTTCTTGCCGCCACCAGCCAAGCCCAGATCCTCATCACCCAAGTGGTGGACGGCGATCTTGCAGGCGGCACACCCAAAGTGATCGAACTCACCAACATCGGCGCCTCCGCCGCTCCCCTTGCCAATCTTCAGGTGCAATTCGCGTTCAACGGCGCTGCAACCCTTGGCAACGCCGTTACACTGACAACCGCTCTTACTCCCCTTACAGAACTTTCCGCCGGCCAATCCGTTACCATCGTCCCCACGGGAAGCGATGATGAATTCCTGGCGATCACCGGTTTTGCCCCCTCCTTCGTGGGTGGTTCCTCTGTAAACGGAAACGATGTGGTTGCCCTCGTAAATTCCGCCACCACCACCGTGATCGATCAATTCGGTACGCTCGGTAGTGCCACTGACTTCTACCTTGATAGCAGCGCCGTTCGCAATCAATCCATCACCGCCCCCAACGCTACCTACACCAGCAGCGAGTGGACGATCACCAGCGTTGATACGCTTGATCTCAATGGCCACATTGCCGCCATCGGTTCCGGTGCCACGGGCAACAATCGCCTCGGATTCCACCAAGCCGGTGCAGCCCCCGCCAGCGCCGACGCTTGGAATCTGTACCAATAATCCACCACCCCGGCTCAGCTTCTGACCCCCAATAGACCGGGGGCGCCCTCCCCTCGAATTTGGAAGGCGCCCCCGGTTTGTCCTTTAAGGCTGGGTATTCTGGAACTTGGTTCAACCGTTCTGGTGGATTCAGTGATAGATCCTCTAGGACCCATACGGCCATGAGTTACGCGGGCTGGAAGCCCACGCTCCTTTCCACTGCCCCGACCGCCGCGCAACGCAGAGATCGGGAAAAAGGTTCGATTCACCACAAGAACGAGAAACGTTTTTCCGAGATCAAGGCGCGCAAGGCGGAAGACGACGCGGAGTGTACTGATGTACGCGACCGAGGCTTTCGACCGCCGCGCAACGCAGAGATCGGGAAAACGTGCTCGTTCTTACCCGAGTTTGGCCATGGCATCCACCAACTCGCGCACAGCGGCGGCGGAATGATCCAGGGCTTTTTTCTCGGCTTCGGAGAGTTTCACTTCCAGAATGCGTTCGATGCCGTTCTTCCCGAGAACCACGGGGACGCCGATGAAGAGGTTCTGGTAGCCGTATTCGCCCTGGCAAAGTGCCGCGCAGGGGAGTATGCGGCGCTGATCCTTAAGGATCGACTCCGCCATTTGCACCGCCGCCGCGGAGGGGGCGTAGTAGGCGCTGCCGGTTTTCAGGTAGTTGACGATTTCAATGCCGCCCTTGCGGGTGCGCTCCACGATTGCGTCCAACTTGTCCTGGGGAAGGAGCTCGGTGATGGGAACGCCGGAGATGTTGGTGCTGGAGACGACGGGGACCATGGTATCGCCGTGGCCGCCAAGTACGAGCGCCTGGATATCTTTGACGGAGAGGTTGGTGGCCTCAGCCAGGAAGCTGCGGTAGCGGGCGGTATCGAGAACGCCGGCCATGCCGATGACGCGGTGTTTGGGGAATCCGCTGCGGGTGAGGGCCACGTGGCACATGGCGTCGAGGGGGTTGGAAACAACGATGAGGATGGCGTTGGGGGAGAGTTTGGCGGCTTTTTCTGCGCACTCGCCCACGATGGCCATGTTTTTGGAAAGCAGATCGTCACGCGTCATGCCGGGTTTGCGCGCCAAACCAGCGGTGATAATAATCAAATCGGAGTCGGCGGTTTCGGCGTAATCGTTGGTGCCCTTCACCATGGAATCGAAGCCCTCAATGGGGCTTGCTTCAAACAAGTCGAGGCCCTTGCCCTGGGGAATCCCCTCGGCAATGTCCAGCAAAACAAGGTCGCCAAGTTCTTTGGCAGCGGCCCAGTGGGCAGCGGTGGCGCCCACGTTACCGGCACCGATGATGGAAATTTTATTACGACGAGGCATGTTGTTGAACCTCTCCTTGGGGGTGATGTGGAGGATGGGGGAGTGAAACCCGTGGTGAATAGAGGGGAAGCGTGGGGGGCGGGGCAAAGGGAATCCTAAGCCGGACATCAAAAATCCGTGATATCGGGATATAAATACGGAGCGATTGGAGGAACGAAATGGATGGGATTGAGTTCAGGATGACGCCGGGAGGGAAAGCCTGAAAGGCTTACGACATCCTTTAGCCCGGGGTAAGCGCAGCGCCACCCCGGGTATGATGCCGAAAAATTCCATCGAATCCTGTAGGGATTCCACAATCGGG
>JANRMB010000290.1:0-8339 GCA_033761985.1 Candidatus Sumerlaeia bacterium
ATTCTTGGGGGAACAAAGAGTTGTATCAGGTAATCTGGAGCCAACTGAGGCCAATCCTGCGGTTTTCAAAACTGGACAATATCTTAACGATTCTTTTTTCTTTTTGGTTCACAGTGACTGACTCGGAGACAAGTAATCAACTTCCCAAAATTTTTGAGATTGCGTTTGTTTTTTGGCTTTTATTCCTAGTGGTCATCATCATGATTCACATGGATTCTGAACTACTTTTTAATAATCCCAGTAAAAAGCCTGTAAAACTTATAACAATGGGCGGACTCCGTAAATGGATTCGCAATCCTTTTCATTTTGGCAGTATCCTTTTAGTAATCCACCTTTCAATTGGTTTGAACCAATTTTTGGGTTGGTTGTTGGCGGGATTCCTTATTTGGATGAAAGTAGAGATAACTGCCGCTCGTGATGAATACTGGGAGGAGCATTACCCCGAGGCCTTTGCCGAGTGGCGCAAGCACACCTGGCGCGTCCTCCCGGGGATTGTCTAATCGTACAGGGAAGAGCTTTTCCATTCGGGCCTGTTTTTCCCTCTTGACTTCAGAACACCCTCGCCCCACATTCCCCCTCCCCTTCAAAGGGATTGTACCATAAATGGAGATACTCCCATGCCAAATCCCAAGCGGCGCCGTTGCGGATCGCGTCAAGGTAAAGGCCGTGCACATAAAAAATTGCACCCCACACAGCTCGTAGCCTGTGAAAGCTGCGGTGCTCCCAAAATGCGTCACCGCGTATGCCCTTCCTGCGGTACCTACAAAGGCGCTGAAATCAAGGTTATAGCTACTCAGGAATAATTCCTTGCCTTTCACCGCCCCCCGGCTGAACTTCGCCAAAGATACCATCTTATCCTGAGCGGGTTACCATGCGGATAGCACTAGATGCCATGGGGGGCGATGCTGGACCCCGTCCTGCCATTGAAGGTGCACTCCTTGCAGCCAAGCTTTACAACATCCATGTTCTGGTTGTTGGTAAAGAAAGGCACCTGCAAAAATATTTCTCAGCACTTAACATTACCGATCCCCGGCTGGAAATCGTTCACGCTGACGACGTCGTCAAGATGACCGATTCCCCCACGGAGACGATTCGGCGCAAGCAAACCTCCCTCGCCGTGGCCACCCGCCTCGTCAAAGAGGGGAAGGCCGATGCCCTCGTCTCGGCTGGCAACACCGGAGCCTTGATCGCCAACACGCTACTCTCCTGGCGAACCCTTCCGGGCATCAAAAAACCGTGTCTCGCCGCCTTTCTCCCCTCACTCAAAGCCCACACCCTTCTGGTGGATGCCGGCGCCAACGTGGATTGCAAAGCCCACCAAATTGTACAGTTTGCCATGATGGGGAGCGTATACGCCCGCGACGTTCTCAAACGCCCCAATCCCCGCGTTGGTCTTCTGTGCAACGGCCATGAAGACAACAAGGGGAACGAGGTTACCAAGGAAGCCAACAAGATGCTCCGCCAAACGCACCTCAATTTTGAGGGGAACGCGGAAGGTGGCGATATCTTCTCCGGTGATTTCGATCTCATCGCCTGCGATGGTTTTGTGGGCAACGTTCTCCTGAAAACCGCCGAGGGGTGCGCTGCTTTTGTTTTCAAGGCCATCAAGCAGGAAGCCAAAAAAAGCATCTTCCAAACTTTTGCCGGGCTTCTGATGATCCCCACGGCCAAGAAGCTTAAAAAACGTACGGATTATGACGAATACGGCGGCGCTCCGCTTTTGGGCGTCAACGGCATCGCCATCAAAGCCCACGGTCGCTCCAACAAAAAAGCCTACATGAACGCCCTGCGAGTCGCTTCAGAATGCCACGAACTGAATCTGGTGGATCGGCTTCGCGAAGAACTCGCCCGTTTGGAAGAGGAAATCGAGCCGGAGTCACCCCACAATCCCCCCACGACTTCTCTTCCTGAGAACTGATTTTCTCTGTTTTTCCTAGCGTCCCATCACCAACCTGCTCAGTCTCAGTGCTCAGTTTCAAACAACTGAGTTGATCCTCTTTACCACGAGAAATCCCCGAAGAATGAGCCACCCCCGACTACGATTCTTAGGCCTTGGCGCCGCAATGCCCGAAAAACGCCTGACGAATGCGGATTTGGCAACAATGGTGGAGACAGACAACGAGTGGATTCTCTCCCGTACCGGCATTCAGGAACGTCGGATTCTTGGCCCCGAGGAAAAGCTGACCGATCTCACCACCGCCGCGGCACGCCAAGCACTGGAAAACTCCGGTGTTGCCTCATCGGAGATCGATTTGGTGCTCATGGCGACTTGGACTCCCGAACACCTCGCACCCTCCGTTGCCTGCGCCACCACCCGTAATCTCGGCATTCCACAAGTTCCCGCGTTTGATCTCAACGCCGCCTGCTCCGGATTTATTTACGCCCTCTCTGTTGCCGATGCCTACATCCGCGCGGGCATCTACCGCAAAATTCTGATCGTCACTGGCGAGGCCCAAAGCCGCTACGTGGATTACGCCGATCGTGGAACCTGTATCCTGTTCGGTGATGGCGCCGCTGCGGCGGTGGTGGGTGCTGCGGAGGAGGGCGATTCGGCGGGGCTTCTTGGGTTGATTATGGGGGCCGATAGCACCGGTTCTGAACTCATCACCCTCCCGCGGGAAGGGCGCATCGGCATGAATGGGCGAGAAGTCTTTAAGTTTGCCGTCAAAACCATGAACGATGCTCTGGGGAAAAGTCTCACCGCCGCCAACATCCACGAGAGCCAAGTGGATTGGTTGGTTCCGCATCAGGCGAACATCCGCATCATCGATTCCGCTGCCGAACGCCTCAGCCTCCCCACGGAGCGGGTAGTGCGCAACATCTCCGAATATGGAAACACCGCCGCCGTCAGCATCCCCCTTGCACTTTACGAGGCATGGAACCGTGGCGATGTTAAGCCCGGCCACATTCTGGCCTTGGTGGGCTTTGGCGCGGGCTTCACCTACGGCTCCGCCATCGTGCGCTGGTAATTTTTCTGGTGGCCGTTCAGCCACTTATTGAACCCTTCATTGAACATCCCAAAAGGAACCTCAATCCATGAAACCCATTGCCTTTCTATTCCCCGGGCAAGGCTCCCAATCCGTTGGCATGCACAAGGACTACGCGGAAGCCTCCCCGGCCAACGCAGAATTCTTGGCGAAAGCCGATCAAATTCTCGGTTCTCCCCTGAGCACCCTTTTCCTCTCCGGTGAGGAGGAGGAACTCAAAAAAACCGAAAACACCCAGCCCGCTCTCTACATCACCGGAGCCCTGAGCCATAACCTTCTCGTGCAGGCGGGTATCGCCCCCACCCACGTGGCCGGCCACTCGCTCGGCGAATACACCGCTCTTTATGCCGCCGGAAGTTTTGATTTCGCCACGGGTCTCAAGCTGGTTCAAGCTCGGGGTAAAGCCTTCGCCGAAGCCGGAAAAATTCAGGCCGGAGCCATGGCCGCCATTCTTGGAATGGAGAGTGCCGCCGTTCTCGCGCTGTGCCAGGCAGTACAAAAAGAGTCGGGGCAAATCGTCGTCCCCGCCAACTACAACGATCCCGGCCAAACGGTCATCAGTGGCGATCCCGAAGGGGTACGCCTTGCCTGTGAGCGCGCCAAAGCGGAGGGGGCCAAGCGGGCGCTTCCGCTTCCCGTAAGCGGTGCCTTTCACTCCCCACTCGTCAAATCTGCGGGTGCCGTCATGGAAGCAGAACTTGCTAAATCAGCCGTCTCCTGCCCCAAATGCCGGTTCATCAATAACGCCGATTGTGCGTTTCTCACGCAGGCAGATGCCATTCGCTCCTCTCTGGTTCGCCAAGTCACCAGCAGCGTTCGCTGGGTGGAATGCGTTCGTGCCCTTGCGGCGGAAGGCGTGGAAACCTTTGTGGAAGTCGGCCCCGGCAAAGTGCTCGCCGGATTGGTGAAACGCATCGAACCCAACGCCCGAATCCTCACCACCGAAACCTACGCCAAACTTCAGGAAACCATCTCCACACTCCAAAACGAAGGGTTTGCCAAACCATGACTACACAACAGAAACCATTGGAAGGAAAAGTAGCCCTGGTTACAGGAGCAGGGCAAGGTATCGGTCGGGCCATTGCCCTCGGCCTTGCCCAGGATGGTGCTGCCGTTGTGGTGAATTCCAACGGAGCCACCAACGCCAACGCCGTAACCCAGGAAATCCTCGCTCTCGGGGGCAAAGCCATCGCCTTTGCCGGCAACGTGGGGGAAGAGGAACTCTGCTCCGCTCTGGTGGAACTAACCACCAAGGAATTCGGTAGCCTGGATATCTTGGTCAACAATGCCGGTATCACCCGGGATGGGCTTTTGATGCGCATGAAAACCGAAGACTGGAACGCCGTGATCGATACCAATCTGAAGTCCGCGTTTCTGCTTTCCCGTGGTGCCAGCAAGCTCATGATGAAAAAGCGCTGGGGCCGCATCATCAATATCACCAGCATCGTGGGCATCATGGGGAACCCCGGCCAGGCGAACTATTGCGCCAGCAAAGCCGGGATGATTGGCCTGACGAAATCCCTCGCCAAGGAGCTCGCTTCACGCAACATCCTCGTCAACGCCGTGGCGCCGGGATTCATCGCCACTCGCATGACGGATGAACTCACGCCCGAGCAGCAAAACGCCATCAAAACCCAAATCCCGTTGGATCGTTTCGGAGCGCCGGAAGATATTGCCTCAGTGGTACAATTCTTAGCCGGGGATAAATCCGGATACATCACCGGCCAAGTGATTGAAGTAACTGGCGGTATGGGAATGTAATTCCCCCCTTACGCCTTAATACTTCTGCCGGCGATCCTTGCCCTTGCGGCGATCTTTCCCGAATCGCTTGTTCTTGAAAATGGTCTCCACAGAGCCCCTGCGATCCTGACCTGAGCGGCGTTCCTTTCCGGAGCGCCGTTCTGTTTTTCCATCCCAATCGGCTGTTGGTGGCCCCAGATAGCCTTTGGCTTTCCAATGGATAACCTCTTCCCGGCGGGCTTTTTCCTCCGGGCTCAAGTGGTCGGAATGTTGGGGTGTGGCATACGGTGGGTAAACGATTCCTGTGCTTCCACCAGTTTGTTCCCTTTGTTGCTCCTCCCGAGGGGGCGCGGTTTTTGGGGGTGAATTCGGAATCTCGTTCACCTCCGCATATCTTCCGCTGGAGGCCGGTGCCTTGGGTGGTTCCACTGGTTTGGTTTCAACTGTTTTTGTGGAGCGCTCAGGCCGGGTTGGGCGCAGCATCTGTGTTTCATCGCTGTTGAAACTCAGCTTTGGAAGCTCCCGAGAAGGCCGCACATCTGAATCCAGTTTGGACTTCTCCGCACGGATGGGAAGTGGCGTATTTTGCAGCGCCTGCTCAAACTTCGGAAGCCCGTGCAGCCGAATGTAATTTCGAATGTAGTTGAACAGTTCCCGCTCGCCAAACTCAGGAGAAAGGTTCAGTTGCTGCCGCAAGGTTTGAACGTCCCCTCCGGTTTTGGCGTAACGTTCCAAGATACTTCGTTGATTTTGCGTCAGTTGAGAAAGATATTCATCAGGTAACGGCATGGTTTCAGCCCTTTTGGAGATGCACTTTCATGGAGAAATCGAGCGCTGGAGCGGAATGAGTGATTTTTCCGATACTAATGCGGTCCACCGGTAGTGTAGATAGTTCGCCGATCGTCTCCAAAGAAACGTTCCCTGTAAGTTCCGTTTCTGTCCTGTCCCCGATCAGCTCCAACCCTGCGCGCATTTCCTGTACCGGCATGTTGTCCAGCATAATCAAATCCACGTCAAACTCGAGAGCGACCTGGATTTCCTCCAAATTCCGGACTTCCGTGGCAATCGGGACTCTTCCCCGCAGTGCCATCACCTTTTCCAATGCCGGTCGCAACCCTCCGGCGCCATCGGCATGGGTATCCTTGATCATCACCATATCGTAAAGCCCCATGCGATGGTTTGTACCGCCGCCGCAGAGCACGGCATACTTTTCCAAGTCGCGCCAAAGGGGCATTGTCTTGCGCGTGTCGCACAGGCGCACGCCGGGTGCCGCCGCATCCACAAAACGCCTGGTCAGGGTGGCCACACCCGAAAGGCGTTGCAGGAAATTCAGGAGCGTCCGCTCGCAGGAGAGAAGCACCACCGTGGGGCCTTCGAACGAGGCAATCAGATCCCCGGGAACAACCGATTCACCGTCCCTTTTGTAGACTTCGGTCAGGACGTTATCCGCTCCATAGGCGGCAAAAACATGTTCGAAGAGGAAAGCCCCACACAGAACACCCGGTTGCTTGCATACGATTTCTGCCTTCGACACATGCCCCGGAGGAAAAATGGCCTGGGATGTTACATCGCCAAAATCGCCCAAATCCTCCATCAGTGTGAGAACCAACCTCCGAATGAGGTCATCTTGCACGTTGAAGGGGGGGATCATGGGGAAAGCACTCTTGTGTGTGAAAGATGAAAAGATCATGAGGAGGCCAAGCGGTGTGAGTCATCAGAAATTCGCTGTGTCGGATACACCCAAATCCACCCGTGGATGCAGACCTGTGTCGGAAGGAAGCAGAGTTTCTGCTGAAAACAATCCTTGGGAATTACAAGGTCAATAATTTCAAGGGTTTGTCTGTTTTGTGGTTCGTGGCATCGGCGTTGCCTTGTTCAAAATGTAAATTCAGTTTACTTCCCTGACTCTAAAGGAGTGTAAGACCATGCAACTGAAACCCCTTCATGACCGTGTTGTCATCCAACGGCTCGAAGAAGACGAAGCCAAATCTTCCGGCGGGATCATCATCCCTGATACGGCCAAAGAAAAACCCCAACGCGGTAAAGTCGTGGCTGTTGGACAAGGTTCCTTCAACGATAAAGGCGATCGCAACAAGCTCGATGTACAAGTGGGCGACGAAGTGTTGTTCGGCAAGTACTCCGGCAACGATGTGAAAATCGATGGCAAAGAGTATCTCATCATGCGCGAGAACGAAATCCTCGCCATCCTTGCCAAGTAACTTTACCTGTCAACATCAGCCCAAACCCCTCACCATCCCATTCCTTTAAAGCCTAACCCGGAGGTTCTTTTCCCATGGCTAAGCAAATCATCTACGGCGGCGACGCCCGTGCAGCACTTCTCCGTGGCGTGGACAAACTCGCCGAAGCTGTAAAAACCACTCTTGGCCCCAAAGGCCGCAACGTCGTTCTCGACAAAAAATTCGGTTCCCCCACCATCACTAAAGACGGTGTGACCGTTGCAAAAGAAATCGAACTCAAAGACGCCTACGAAAACATGGGCGCTCAAATGGTTCGCGAAGTCGCCAGCAAAACCAGCGACGTCGCCGGTGACGGTACCACCACCGCCACCATCCTCGCCCAGTCCATCTTCCGCGAAGGCGTCAAACTCGTCTCCGCTGGCAACAACCCCATGGCCATCAAACGCGGGATCGACAAAGCCGTTGAACTCATCGTTGCAGAACTCGACAAAGTAAAAGTCGACACACGCGCCAAATCCAAAATCGCTCAAGTCGCCACCATCTCTGCCAACGGTGACACCGAAATCGGTAACCAAATCGCAGAAGCCATGGAAATCGTTGGTAAAGACGGCGTCATCACCGTTGAAGAAGCCCGCGGAATCGAAACCGAACTCGAAACTGTTGAAGGCATGCAGTTCGACAAAGGTTACCTTTCCCCCTACTTTGCCACTGACCAGGAGAAAATGACCGCTGAACTGAAGGATCCCTTCATCCTGATTCACGACAAAAAAATCTCCAACATGCGCGACCTTCTCCCCGTTCTGGAAAAAGTTGCCCAGTCTGGCCGTCCACTTCTGATCATCGCGGAAGACATCGAAGGCGAAGCTCTCGCCACCCTCGTTGTGAACAAACTCCGCGGCGTTCTTAATGTATGCGCCGTCAAAGCCCCCGGCTTTGGCGATCGCCGCAAAGCCATGCTTCAAGACATCGCCATCCTCACCGGTGGTACCGTCATCAGCGAAGACATGGGCCGCAAACTGGAGTCTGGCACACTTGCTGACCTTGGCCGCGCCAAAACTGTTTCCGTCGGCAAAGACGACACCACCATCATCGACGGTGCTGGTGATGCCAACGCCATCGAAGGCCGCAAGAAAGAAATCGAGTCTCAAATCGCCGGCTCCACCAGCGATTACGACCGTGAAAAACTTCAGGAACGCCTTGCCAAACTCGCTGGCGGTGTAGCCGTCATCAAAGTGGGCGCTGCTACTGAAGTTGCCATGAAAGAGAAAAAAGCCCGCGTGGAAGATGCTCTTCACGCAACCCGCGCTGCCGTGGAAGAAGGCATCGTGGCGGGCGGTGGTGTGGCCCTGATCCGCGCTGCCAAAGCTGCACAAGCTGCCATCGAAGCCATCAAAGGTGAAGAAGGTGCCGGTGC
>JANRMB010000291.1:0-7982 GCA_033761985.1 Candidatus Sumerlaeia bacterium
AGGGTGAGCAAAACACCACCGGCAAGATCGCCAAATTCGGCATTGAACCCGGCTTCCTCTGCGGTTTGTTTTTGAAAGTTTGCCGCCTCGGGTGTTCCCTCGTTTTGAAAAAAGGTAATGATGGGGCGTTCGGTTGAGGCAAACATCTCTTCACTTACCAGGGCATCCACATCCCCGTCCCCATCGAGATCACCGACTGCAGGGACAACGGGATAACGCAAGCGGAAAAGCCCGGGAAACACTCCATGTGCCTGACGGAAGAAAACGTCATCCGTGGTGCTGATATTTCGTTCCAACACGACATCGCCGTTGAGGCCCACAACCAAATCGGGACGTCCGTCACCGTTCCAATCCGCTACCGAAGGTGCAACGGAATCCGCGAACAACCTTCCCCGTATCCCAGTGTCCTCCTCGGGATCAAAGACAAATACCGGCACGTTGGTGGACCCCGTGTTCCGATAGAATTCTGTGGCTCCGTTAATGCTACCGAGCAGGATATCCAGATCCGTGTCCCCATCAGCATCCAGTAGAGCCACAACGGGATATGCCGACGTCCCATCAATCAAGAGTGATGTATTCGCGGGGCCAAAAAGCGGTTCCTGTGGCGTTCCGATGTTGTTAAACACTCGAACCCTTCCGTAGGCTTCCCCGATGATGGCGTCCTGTAATCCGTCCCCATTAAGATCAGCGAAAACAGGTGTGGCGTTGTAATCAACCGCGGGTAAATTAAAGGGCTCGGGTCCACCTTCCGCGGTGAACACGGGGACGGAGGGTGTTCCGGTATTGCGGAAAAAGAACGTATTCCCGGAATACGTTCCCACAAACAAATCCAGATCACCGTCCCCATCGATATCCACCAGTGCCGGAGCCAAATCCAGTTCCAACTGATTACTGGGAATGAGACTTCCAGGAACCCGTTCGAAGAAGGGCTCGGTGGGTGTCCCTACGTTGCGAAACAACACCAGTCCCTGTTCATTCAACCCGACTAGCACATCGAGGTCACCATCGCCGTCCAGATCCCCCACGGTGGGAATCAGAAAACTATCGATGGACTCAAATCCGTAGGGAAGTTTCGGGAGTGGAGTAAATGGATTCGGCGAGTCCACCGGGGGAAGCCCGGAGACCGTGGAACTGAGCGCGGCCATGGCGCATAGACTGGAAAGAAGCGTCATTTTCATCGTGGTGTACCTCCTGCGCCAAATGGTAAAGATTCGTCAAACGGAATCAGAGGGTCTCAAAGGAAACAACCCGGGGCAAGCCCCCACGACCTTCCTCGTCCACAAACTCCCATGCCTCCACCCGATGGGTGGACTCCAGAAAGTTCCGGGCTTCCCGAGGAGCCATTTGTTCTTGTTCGGCACTCCACTCGTTTACCGGATTCTCGCGACCAAACTCCAGCAATTCCAATCCTTTATGGGGAATCAATCGAAGGTGCGCCGCAAGGGCCTCTTCAAGGGTCGCATGATCAAGCCGCCATGCGTGGCTCATGAGATCCAGCGCCAAAACAATCGGTTCCTCGGCATGAAAGGTTGGATCACCGGTGCTCATCAGCACCAACCGGGGTCCGGAGGCCGTTTGCTGAACCAGAAGCCACCGGGGTTCGGAGAGGAATCGGTGAGTATGGTCTCTGAGAATCGAGGCAAGCCATTGGCCCAGAGGTTCCGTTTTCTCTGATGCGGTTTCCCAACCGGGAGCGAGATTCTGCCAATAGAGCGTGTGGAGAATCGCCATGGTGGCGGCGGGCCGAAGTAGCCGATACTCCCGAATTGCAGCTTCCTGATCACCCGCATTCAACAAAGACTGAAGGCGCGCGGAACCCGTTTCCCAACGCCAAAGATACTCCCTGTAGTGATGATTGTAGTGGAGGGAATGCGTTGCGGCGGAAATCCCCGGTGTGGAATCCTGCTTGAATGGAAGTGGCACAGGAGCAAGCCGAGGTTGCTGAAGCGCCGACCACTTGGCAAGGGCGGGTGCTTCCCGTTTCGAGGCGGCGGTGAGTGCCTCCCATTCGGGATCGAAGGGAGTATCGGGTATGGGTTGCCGATCCAGATAATCCCAAAGTGCGTAAGCCCCCACCAAACTCAACCCAGCGCCCGTGAGCTTGAGAACCTCGCGTCGGGAAAAAGCGCTGGCCATTATTCACGCAGTCTCCAGATGTCGCCCTCGCTGATAGTGCCATTGGTGGGATCGTAGGAAAAGGCTCCTGCCGAGTGGGTGAGCGTGGGAAAAATAGTACGGGCTTGTACCCAACCACCGGTAAGTGTTTTTGCTGGCTCGTCGATATAGGTCCTTAGAATTGGCTCTACCGGGTATGGCGGATTTTCGGGATACATTCTTGGAAGAAGCACATCGGGGAGAAACCACGGGATGTCACCACCAGTGAGGTGATCCTTATCGGGACCGAAAGAACCGACAATCCAACCTCTCGTATTACTCTCATACCGGTGGGTGTAATCGGCATTATGTGAAAACAAGTCCTTGGGGTATTCCGTAATGTAGGCAATAGGGGAGGTGAGTGTGGAAGGCTGAGCCATGGGTTTATCCACATGCATCCGGAAGGTTCGCGTGGCGACACCCCCGTTTGGAATTCGCCCCAAATCCACACTTTGCGCTGCGTCCAGAATATTGCTTGGATATTGCATATTATCAATATAGTAAGTTTCAATAGCCGTAGCCAGCAGCTTTTGATCCGCGTGGATTTCTGCTACCTTTTTCCGCATCAACCCGTTGTGAATCATCTGGGTGAGAATAATGAAGAGTGGAATCATTAAGACCATCAGGACGATGTTGACGGGTTTGAAAAGCATACTCCACATGTTGATTCCCCCATACCGAAGATATTGATATTGAAAACATATCTGGGAATTCGTTTCAAGGGAAGACCGCGAGAAGAGTTTGTTTTCTCATCCCTGCTCTCCCAGGGAGCGATGTTAAATTCATTTGCCCGATTTCCTCCCCTGAGGGAAGACCCCCTCAACCGGAGGTTATCCCATGTCACGCATACCACTTCTGTTTTCGGGTTTGCCCGGCAAAATGGCCGCAGAGGTTTTCACCCTCGCCGCGGAGCAACAACACGGCTTGAATCTTCAACTGCATCCTCAGGGGCTGTGTGGCTCTGAGCGGCACGCGGGAACATACGAAACTCAAGGCGCCCGGGTGGAGCTCCTCCCCGAGGCGAAACGTGATGCGCTCCAGTGTCCCCCTGGGACGATTGCGATCGATTACTCCACGCCCGACGCCGCGCTCCGAAACGTCCGTTTTTTCGTGGAACGCGGGATTCCTTTCATCATGGGAACAACTGGGTTCGACCGCGCCGAGGCGGTACGTCTGGTGGAAGCTGGTAATGTTCCCGCCGTAATCGCCCCCAACATGGGGATTCCGATTCTGTTGATTCAGCGGGCGCTTTCCCAACTGGCGAAGGAATTCCCCGGTGCTCTTCAAGGGTACAGTGTCACCATTCAGGAATCCCATCAAAGCACCAAAAAAGATACCAGCGGCACCGCAAAAGCCTTGGTAAATGCCTTTCAACAACTCGGTCTTCCGGCCAGTACCGAGGCAATTCAAATGGTTCGCAATCCGGAAGTGCAACGCCGCGAACTCTCCGTCCCCGAAGAATTCCTTGGGGGACACGCCTATCACTTTTACAACGTGTCTTCCCCGGATGAATCGGTAAAACTGGGATTGAGCCACTGCATCCACGGTCGGCGAGTGTACGCCGAAGGGACACTGAAAGCCGTGGCTTTTTTGAACCAACGGGTGATGGAAGGTGTTCGCGGAGTTTGCTACTCCATGGAGGATGTGCTGAGGGCCTTGTAACCAAGACCCTCGGCATTACGACTCCTGTGCGATGGTGCTGATGGGCTGCGGTTTGATCTCGGGTTCGGGTTCGATGAAGATCGCGGCGAGACGGCGAATCACCCGGCGGATGTCCTCCTCAATCATGTAGAGCGATGGAATGAGCACGAGAATAATTGCCGTGGCGAAGAGCAAACCGTAGCCGAGCGAGATGGCCATGGGGATCAGAAAGCGTGCTTGGCGGCTCGTCTCCATGATCATTGGCGCAAGCCCGCCAAAGGTGGTGGCGGTGGTGAGGAAGATCGGCCGGAATCGCCGAACGCCCGCAAGGTGGATCGCCTCGAAGGCCGAGCGTCCCAAGCTCCGTTGCAGGTTGGCGTAGTCGATCATCACGAGCGAATCGTTGATCACCACGCCGGCCAGCGCAATAATCCCCATCATGCTCATCACACTCAAGCTGTAGTCCATGAGCAGGTGGCCAACCACGGCGCCGAAGATGCCGAAGGGAATGGCTACCATGACAATCAACGGCTGGGTGTAGCTCTTGAACGGAATGGCCAACAACGTGTAGAGACCCAGCAGTGAGAACATGAAACCGATGCCCAGCGCGCCGAAGGTTTCGTCGCGATCCTCCTGGCGCCCTCCGAAGCCGACTTGCAATCCGGGATAATCCGCTTCCAGTTGCTCAAAGACATCCTCGCGTAGGGATTGCTCCACGCGGCTTGTGGCGTCATCTGGGGTCACGTTGGCTGAGACGTTGATGGTGCGGCGACCATCCGTGCGATTGATGGCCGTGTAGGCACGACCGCGTTCGATTTCGGCAATTTGCCGCAGGGGGACATCCTCACCCGCCGGAGTGCGGATAAGCAGTTGTTCCACATCATACTCGCTGGTGCGTTGCGATTTGGGAAGAATTACGCGGATGCGCACCTCGTTGCGTTCGCGCAGTTGGCGAATTGCCTCGGCACCTTCGAAGGAGTTGCGAATTTGCCGGGCCACTTCCAACGACGTAAGTCCAAGGCTGCGTCCCTCGGGTTTCAGCGTGTAGGTGAGCTGTTCCTTGCCCGCTTCGAAACCGTTGTCGATATCGGCGACGCCCTCATATTCGGAGAGCAGAACCGCGAGACGCTCCGCAGCGGCTTCCAGTGTCACCACATTCGGATGGCTGAGTTCAACCGTGAGCGAGGCGCCACCCCCCGGACCTCCTCGATCGCTTTCAAACCGAAGTGTTTCCACGCCGGGTATTTCACCGACTTCCTTGCGCCACAGATCGGTCACCTCGCGCGTGCTGATGGGCCGGATCCCGGGTTCATTCAGGAACATCGCAGCGGTAACGGAATCGGGATTCACCCGCGTTTCAATACCGATCATGAGGTTTTCATGCTCGGCGGCGATTTTGTTTGCGGCGTCTTCCAACCGATTGCGTACAGCCGTGGTGAACTCCAAGGAACTCCCCACGGGGACAGTGACGGTTACGTTGGCAGTATCAGACTCCACGCGGGGGAAAAACTGGAAGCCCATGCGCCCGCTGGCGGCATAACCAATAACGATGGAAAGAAGACAGACGGAAACAGCCACCACAAGATAACGAACCCGGATGGCGAAATCCAACATAGGTGCATAAAGTTTGTTTACAAACAACATCATTAACCCACTGGCGTGTTCCTGAATCCATGTCAACATTCGGAGCAAAAGATTCCGTGGCTTTTCATTCAGATGAGACAAGTGGCTCGGCAGAATGAAGATACTTTCAAATAGGGAGATCATGAAAACGGTTATCACGACCACGGGAATTACGAACCAGATTTTTCCCTGTGTCCCCGGAATCAGCATCAGCGGAATAAAGGTGACGCAGTTGGTGAGCACGCTGAAGACCACCGGGATGCCGACGTCCTGCGCCCCCTTAATCGCGGCGTCCATGGGATTGTACCCCATTAATCGGTACTCATACACGTTCTCCCCCACCACGATGGCATCATCCACAACGATACCGAGCGCGATGATGAACGCGAACATGCTGATCATGTTGATACTGACGCCCAGGAAGTTGAGAACGATAAAGCTCCCCAGAAAGGAGACGGGAATCCCCATCATCACCCAGAAGGCGAGACGTGGTTCCAAAAATAATCCGAGAAAGATCAATACAAGGATCAAACCACTGGCCATGTTGCGGAGAAGCAAATCTTTGCGCTGTTCGAAGATGATGGAGTCGTCATCGTTGATGGCGATCTTCACTCCTTCGGGAAGGGTGGTCGCCAATTCATCGAGTGTCCCCCGAACGGCTGTGCTGATACCCGTGGGAGTTTGATCCCCGACGCGATAGACAGAAATCCCGATGGCGGGTTCCCCGTTGTAGAAGGTATAGCGGTCCACGTCCTCAAACTCTTCACGCACCTCGGCGATGTCTTCGATGGTGAGCACGGCACCCTCGGGAGTGGTGATGATGGGGACGGAGGCAAACTCCCGGGCAAAGTCAGCGCGCTCATCAAATCGAATCAACAACTCGCCCCCGCTGGTTTGAATTCCTCCGCCGGGAACTTCCACACTCGTACGCGCCAAACGGTTGGCTACTTCCTGAAGCGTTAAATTGTAGGCCTGAAGAATCTCCTGGCGTGGGAGAATGTGCACCTCAAAGTTACGGGCCCCACGCAGCTCCACCTGTGTCACTCCGGGTGTTTGCAGCAGGCGCTCCTTCACTTCTTCCGCAGTATTCCGCAAAGCCCACTCGCTGGTATTGCCGTGTACCTGCAACTCCATCACATCGCGGCGACGCGAAAGTAAATCTATCCGGGGTTCCTCCGCATCGGCGGGGAAGGTACGGATCCGATCCACCGCTTGTTGAATATCCTGATACACTTGAATGGCATCGGCGGTAGGATCGTATTCGGCGGTAATGCTTCCGCTTCCCTCGCGGGAGGAACTCGTGACCTCCACAATATCCTCCACACCCCGAATCGCTTCTTCCAGCGCAAGAACAATCCCCTGTTCCACTTCTTCCGGGCTTGCTCCCGGGTATGACACGGAAACTGTAACCGCATCCAAGGCAAACTCGGGAAAAACCTCTTTGGTAATGCGCATGTAAGCTAAAGCACCACCCACCAGCAGAAAAATCATCACCAAGTTGGGGGTTACTCCATTGCGGCACATCCAAGCAATGGCACCGCTTCCCAACGCTTTGTTTTCCTCTGTTGTTAGCGGACGGGAATTGAACGGGCGATGTTCAAAGTCCTTCGCCAAATCCTCATCACTCATGGTGCGCTCAAATGCATCGTTGGGTTTATTGCTCATGGTGGTTTTACCTTCTGAGTGTTCTGGAAGCATTATCCGCCGGAGCGGGGAGTGGGTGAATTGCTTGGCGGAACATCGGTGGAAAGAGCTTCCTCAACCTCGATGGTTGGGGCCGTTTGTTGAACCGTGTCCCTCACGCGGAGAAGCATGTTCTCCACCGGGGTGCTCAGCGAAGTGGTGATGATCCGCTCACCGGCCACCACGCCGCGTTCCACGTACACCACATCGCGTCCACGCCAAGCGATTTCCAGTTCCCGAATGTCCAACCGGTCTTCCTTATTCTTGATCCACACCTCATTCCCGTTGTGCAAATACTCGCGTTTGATGGCCACGGTGTTGGGCATCGTGCGGCCCTGAATATCCACGCGAACGTAGCTGTTGAGAAGGAGCTTGGGGAGAGTTTTGTTTTCCGGCTTAAGCGCGAGAGGATCGCGCACTTCCACCAGAAGCGAAGCCATCCGACTTTGGGCATTTACGGAATTGGTGAACCGAACCACGCGCCCTTCGCGGAAGGCACCCCGTGGCCACGAGGCTTCATCACGAATGCGCACCACTGAGCCCCCTTCGCCGTTTTCATCGGGGAGTTGAACCCAGCGCAAATCATCGAGCGGGGTATTCACTTCCACCCAGAAGGACTCCGTCCCCACAAGAACCGCCACGGTGGTGTTGGTTCCCACCACGCGGCCCACCTCCACGCTTTCCTCCAGAACCAATCCTTGAAACGGAGCAATGATCGCGGTGCGTTCCAAATCCAGTTTGGCCTGATTGAGTTGGGCTTCCGCCGCCAGAAGATTGGCTTTTGCGGAATCCAATTGAGGCTCCCGAAGCACCAACCGCCGATCCTGCTCACTGATTTCCTGCCCGAGCAGTTTGAACTCCTCCTCGGCCACTTTCTGCTG
>JANRMB010000292.1:0-45092 GCA_033761985.1 Candidatus Sumerlaeia bacterium
GCGCCTTCCAAGATAAGAGTTTACAGTTGGATTATTTTCTGATAAACGTCTTGTTTTCAACTAGGTATACCATGGGATTAGGTGTATTTTTTCTATTGCCACAATTGCCTAAATGGTCTAACTTCAGTATATAATATTAAATTTATACTCTAGAAAATCAAAAAAAAGAAACTAATCATGGCACGATATGCTTATTACGTCTTATTTGTATCCATTAGCATAATCTTATTATTTTATTTCGTTGGTGAATACTATTACAGTAGAAAGCTTGGCGTTCGGCCTTTCTTTGAAAATGCAAACAATCCCAAGGGAAAAGGTGTTGTAGAGTTTGTTGGTCAAAATGAAACCATATACCTTCATTTGTCTGATAGGTTGTTTCAGGACGGCTTTATAATGATTGTGGATAATTCCAAGAAAAATCAATACGAAATATATCGACTTGTGAAAGATTAAGAGTGCGATTCTCTTTGGTTACCTAATGTATCTTGGGTTGCTCATTCATCATCCCGCCAAACCCCTCAGGATTTTTCCCGCCATGCCCGGCCCTTCGTAAACCAGTCCGGTGTAAACCTGCACCAGCGAGGCTCCGGCGTTCAACTTATCCCGGGCATCCTGCGCCGTAAAGACTCCACCCACTCCGATGATGGGGAATTCCGGATCGTGAAGGCGTTTGCGCACTTCTTCAATCAACCGGGTGGTACGCTGGGTGAGGGGGCGGCCGCTGATTCCCCCGGTTTGTTGTTGCCATTCCGGATCAAAACCCGCCCGGCTGAGCGTGGTGTTGCTTACAATTATTCCCTGAACGCCTGCTGTTTGTAACGCATCCAGCATTTCCTCCAGTTCGCGAGCCTTCACATCGGGGGCAATCTTCACCGCCACCGGGGGGTGTTTGCCATCGTGTTCTTGGGCAAAATGGCGAGCCTCTTCCATCAGGCCCGAGAGCAGATGCAGGAGGTAATTTCCGCCCTGAAGTTCGCGGAGTCCTGGAGTGTTGGGAGAACTGATGTTGACGGCGACATAATCGGCATAAGGGGCCACCGCTTGGAAGCACCTCACATAATCTTCGAGAGCTTGAGCCAGAGGTGTTTCCTTCTGTTTGCCAATACTGACACCCAGCACCCAGGAGCGTTTGACGCGTGAGAGACATTCCAACCGGGGAAGAACATCCTCAAGTCCGGGGTTGGGGAAACCCATCCGGTTAAGAATCGCTCCGCGCTCCGCAATCCGGAATACCCGGGGCCGGGGATTCCCTTCCTGCGGTTTTGGTGTTAGGGTTCCCACTTCAACATGGCCAAAACCCAGTTCCGCCAATCCCGGGGCAAGGCGAACGGTTTTATCAAAACCCGCAGCTACGCCCAACGGATTGGGAAAGCGCAGTCCCATCACCTTTAGCGGAAGACTGGGGCAGTTTCCTGCAAGAAAATGGAGCGCCCGACGCCCCACCAACGAGGAGGAGGCGACCTCCAGCGAGGATGCCATGCGTTCATGGGCGTCTTCGGGATCAAGTTGCTTGAAGAGAGGAAAGGCGAGATCTTTGTATAAATCCATGATGGGGTTCTGGTAAGCGGATTCGGGTTCAAAGGCAAGGGAAGAGCGCGTGGGAAACCGCATTCGTTATTCGTTCAAAAACGAGTAGTTGCATTGATTCGACGCACTATCGGAGCATCAAGATGAAGAGATATTCTGCGTGAATTTCGGGCAACTGAACGAAAATCGGTCGGTGATGTTCATGAATATGGCACATAAAGTTTGACAGTCCAGATGAGGGAAATTCCATAAATTACTGAATATAATAGACTTAGCAGTTTATTTTTGAACTTTCAAAAATCAGGGCACGAATTCTTCGTATATTAGCACTATAACTCCAAAATGAAAGACCGTCTTTTCATGAAGAATGTTGAACTCCAACCGCTCGGAAAAGTTGTTGAAGTAAAGACCAATGAGCGCGTGCTCGATGCCATGCTCGCCAAGGAACTGAATGTTTTGATGGCGTGCGGCGGCAAAGGAATGTGCGCCACTTGCCATGTTTGGATCGACAAAGGGATGGATGAGTTGACCCCCATGAGCGCACGGGAGAAGCGCACGCTTTCCCGAGTGAGTGGGTGCGATGAACGCTCCCGGCTTTCCTGCCAGGCGAAGATTTTGGGTGAGGGCGTTGTTGTTCGCCTCCCCGATGGGATGTTCATCGAATCCACCAAAGACCTCGAGTCGCTCATCGGCCAGCGTTCCAAAACCAATATTCTTCACCCTATTGACGGCCGCATTTTGGTGGAGCGGGGGAAAATCATCACCCGTAGCCGCATTATGCAGTTGGAAGAACTCGACGTTGATATGAACCGTCTTCGCCAGGAAGCGGAAAACATCTGATCCCCAAAATCTAGCCACCCACCACACATTTTTTTTTCAGGAGACGACCCCATGTCTATCAGCACCAACGAAGGCGGAAACAACAAGATCCTTCACCCGTTCTATTCCCTGGCCGACTATATGAAGCACGACCATTCCGCAGGAACGATTCAGCTCGCCACGGGTGTTCGGGGGATTCAAGTAACGGAGGATTTCATCGTGGGTTTGCAAAGTGGGTTGGAAGAAGAAGTCGGCGACGCCGCCGGCATGGTAATGTACAAAGCCGGTTTCGAGTGGGGCATGCAGGACATGAAAGCTTTTGAACGCCGCTTTGAGGAAGAATATGGCGGCCGCACCAAGATGAGTGAGGCGAACATTATGTTCGTCCTTGAAACTTGGTGGTGGCCCTTGACCAGTGAAGGCTGGGGGACATGGAACATCGATTTTTCTCAACGCAAGCAGGGGTTGATCTTTGTGGATCTCTATGATTCCGCTGTGGCAAAGTCTTTGGGGAATATCGGCAAACCGGTTTGCCACATGTATGCGGGTTTGCTGGCGGGAATTTTCACGTACTTTAGTAAACGTGATCTCTCTTCGATTGAAATTCAATGCTACGCCATGGGCGAGGACTTCTGCAAGTTCCTGATTGGGGGAGAAAAGCGTGTGAACGCAGCCTCCTTCTGGGTGGAGGAAGGTGCTTCGGCAGATGAAATCCGAAGCAAAGTTTCCTAATTCGTTTATCCTGTGTCCCCTTGTAAAATTCACTCTCCGCTTCCAACTTGTTCAAGGTAGCCTATGATGGAAAATCGTCGTCTTCTGGATAACACCCCTGAAATACTCGAATTACTCAAGGCGCTGTTAGGTCCTCCTACGGGAACGGTCTCTTGGAGTTTGGAAGCAAAGCCGGTTGAATCTAGTGGTTTGCTTTCATCGCAGGGGAACACAATAAAAACTGTTGGTACTTTGGTGCGCAAAGAGGTTGCCCTGACTCCCGTGCCAGTGGGGGAGAGCCGAGTGGCCAAGGCTGTCCGCCCTGCCGCATCTGCTCCTTCTATGAGCACGGAAAAACTGGAAGTTTTGCGGAAGCTCTCTTCGCCTGTTGTGACCTTTTTTCAATCGGTGGAATGGGATGGCTCTCTTTCCCAAGCAACGCTAAAGACTGCATCCCCCGCCTCTGCCTCCATCCTCGAGGAACCTGCCTCGGATTGGCAAATGGAGGAAGTTGGTGAACTTGTTCTCTCCGTCCCCGTTGCCGCATTTGTGTCCTCCATTCAATGGGATGGCAAAGGTTCCTACGTACCGCCCAAACCACAAAAAGTGGCGGCCCCAAAACATATCACCGAAACAAACGTTGCTGCTTTGGTGATGGAACCCGCGCGAGATACAAAATCCGCACAGAATTTGTTCAGTGATTTTGGTTTCGACTAATCGTTTTCTTTATAGTGCCCCACCATCTGATTTTTTCCTGAAAGGTTTTCCTCATGTCTCACTCCTCTGTCCCCGTTTTGGCCGATGAACTTGTCCCCAATTGCTTCGACTCGGAAAGCTATCTCAAACTCGATCTCCGCACAGGAGTGATTCGCAATCGATTTGGGACAAAATGTATCCTCATGTCGGGCTTCCTCCTTCGCGGGATTTACATCGGACTCAAAAACGAAACTGGTCCCGCATGGAAGCTTATTCTGCGGAGTTGCGGAGAAGCTTGGGGTGCGAAGTTTACCGAGCGTTTTATGAAAGAAATTGAAGAGTTCTACGGTCAAAACATGAACGAGATGAGCATGGCGCGGTTCAAGGCCCTGGTGGAGGAGTATTTCGCCACAGCGGGATGGGGACGCGTCACCGTGGATTTCAGTTTGATTCACAAAGGGTTGATTCAAATCGAAGTGGAAAATCCCATACTCGGCGATGTTCTTCAGGATGCGGGTGAAAAGTGCGACGTGCTCTTTGAAGGGGTTTTCAAAAAGCTTTTCTCGAAAGTCTCGGGTCAGCAACTTGAATGCTATGAAACACAGAGTGTGGTTGAAGGTGCGCCATCCTCCATTTTCTTGGTGGGTCTTGGTAAGCGTTTTGAGGATATGCCCGAGTGGATTGACGAGAAGAAGCTCGGTCACTTGGCAATTATCGAACGCCTCGATCGCGCGGCTTCCGCCACCGCAAACTAATTCAAATCCTCCCATCGCCTTTTTCTTTTTGGTATTGTCACCATGATGCTTCACCTGTTGCCCAAAGAATTGACCGAACGCTACGAGCCGATTGATATTCTCGGCTACGGGGCGTTTGCCATGGTGGTAAAGGCCAAGGACATCAAAACCGGTGAATTTGTGGCCATCAAACATTTGCAAACAAAGCAGGGCGACAAACAAAAATTCTTCCGAGAACTCAACCTTTCCACCCGTCTTCGGCATCCCCACATCGTTCGCTGCTTGGATGTCTACTGTTCATCCGATACCGCCAGTGACATGGTGTTTGAATTTGCAGATGGTGGTATGTTGCGTACATACCTTGAGGAAGATAAACCCTTCGATTTTTCCGAGGCACTGGCCGTTACTCATCAGATCGCCCAAGGGCTGGAATATGCGCATCAGGAAGGTGTGGTTCACCGCGATTTGAAACCTGAAAACATCCTTCTTTTTTTGCAGCAAGATCCTGGAAAACGACTCTACAAAATCGCTGATTTTGGCGTGGCAAAAATCATCGGTCCCAATCAAAAAACTGCGACCAGTATTGGCTCACCCAGCTATATGGCCCCCGAGCAGTTTTATGATTCTTATGATATCACCTCCGATATCTATGCGTTGGGTATCATGTTTTACGAACTTCTTCATGGTTCTGTCCCTTTCCAGGGGAGCACTGCAGAGATTTTCAAAGGCCATCTGGAGGGGACACTCCAGTACCAATCCACTCTTGATCTTGATCTACAACGTCTCATCCATGACATGACCCTGAAGATTCCTTATGCGCGCCCCAAGGCAAAGGATGTGAAGGAGCGCATTGAATCGATTGCTTCAAAATCAGGAATTCTTTTGCATGACTTCTCGGCAATCTCACAGGTGCCTTCTTCGAAACAAGAAGTGCAACCAACAGGGACACTCGTATTCGCTGATTTTGAAGAACCTGCTTCGGATCTTCCCAAACCAGATCGTAGTCTTATCGAGTTGAACCCGGTGAGTTCGCCTGAAACTGCAGAAGAGTCTGAGCCAGTTGATACAACACAAGACAGCGTAGATACTCAGAATGTATCTCTCCCTCTTCTGGTTGAAGAGGAAGACGAAATCCTGTTCCCAGGCTTCCATGTGGAGGATGTCCCCAAGGTTGAGAGCCAGGAAAAAGAAGAATCCGAAGAAGCAATCTTATTCAGTCAGGATGTTCTCACACCACCTGCATCTGAGGTAGAAAAATCAAAAAATAGCTCAAAACCTCCTCTGGAAGAAGAAAGCCTTTTCGATGATTTTCCAGGAGTAGATCAATCCTCGCATCAAGTCGCGATCAAGAAATCTGATGCCTCAACTGTTCGAGTTCCTGCAATTGTCACGGAAGCAAAAGTCCAACAGGAATCCGCGGATGTGTTCTTTGAGGGCTTTGAAGATGAAGAGAAATTTGATCGCACGGAGATCAAGGAAGTCTCAAGTGTGGCGGAAAAAAATCTTAAGCAATATGGTCGCTTTCAAGTGGAGATCAAGTGGTCGCGTGCTGTGGAACGGAAAACAACCGGTCTCCTGAGCTTGGAGGATGGCCAGGATTTGTTGATGGTTATTCCAGGCAAGGGTTTGCAGGAGATTAAGCCGGGTGGTTTGAGAGGCGGGATGGTTTACGAAGGGGTCTATGAGGTGCTTGGTCAGCCCGTACTCGGCCATGTTTGCATGATTCGGAATCAAACCTTCTGTGTGTTGCAGCGGGGGGAGTTCTATGAGTCAGATTGGAAGTTTGACGATAAAACCACAAGCATCGCCATCTCCCAGGATCTTTCCACTGTGGCGAGTTTTTCCGGTGCCACTGTTACGTGTCGTCGATGGGGTGGTAAACTGATGTGGACAGGTCAATTCGATCGTACCGGGAAGGGTATTTTCCTTTCATTGAGTAATGATGGTAATCTCATTATTTGCTCGATTATGGGAGAAGATCAAGCGGTGCACTTTTTTGACGACGAAGGGGAAAGCCTTGCTCGTTTCTGGATGGATGCTCCCATTGTTTCCGCAGCGGTACACCACGATCGCCTTGGTGTATGGGTGATTGTTGCTGATTCTGATGAAGTCTGCACTCTCTACAACGTGACGCAACACCACAAACGCCCAGTGTGTGCCTTGGAAAAACCCCTTCACAACTTGAAGGCTAGTCGGGATTGGCTTGCTGGATTCGATGACGAGAACCGACTTCACTTGGTTGATTTGAGTATTGGGTTGGTAATGCCCGTGGAAGAAGTAACTGGGACACCTCTCGATATCTGTGTCGGAAAATCCCTCAACGAATTGTACGTTCTCACCACACGTGATCAAGTAATGCGCTATGTCACTGGTATTGAAATCGGTCTTCGGGACTCAGAGTCCCGGGTTGTGACCAAACTCGATCAATCTGAAAAACCCACTCTTTCCAATCGTTCGAATGAATCGGAGGCCTTGTTCAGTAAATGACTCAAATGATCGGCATATTGAGAACTCCATCATCACTTCCCGCCAACACGCTCTCGTTGAATATCGGTGCAGCCTTGGCGCAACGGGGCAGCCAAGTGCTTCAGCTTCTACAGGGGCAAAGCGCGACTGTATCACAAACCGCCTACCCACGGCTTTCCAAACTTCAGGGGGGGACGGACCAATTGATGACAGGCGATGCCTCACTACAAAGTGCTCTGTCACCCTTCAATTGGGTGGTGTATGAAGTGCAGTCTGATTGGGCTCCTGCCAGTATCAGCCTTCTTGCCTCAAAAGCAACGCATCTGATTCTCGCCTATGAGGAGTCTTCTCTGTCACTCAACGCTCTTCCTCAATTGCTACAACCTCTGGCGAAGCTCAAGGCAGAAAACAAGTGTCCCCAAATCACCAACTTTTTAGTCACCAAAGAAAACAGCGCAGCGGAGAATTTAAAGAAATTCGATGCGGCGTGTGGTACGTTTGCCACCATCAAATCCTTGTATCCTGGCATACATAGTCTCCCAACGATTACTCATGATCCCGATTTGATTTCTTCATCGATGAAGGAAACGACTGTCTTGGCTCAAAACCCTCTTTCCAAAGATGCCGAGGTATTCCGAACGCTTGCCACACAACTCGCTCCCGGAACCGAAGGTGATGCTGTGGTTCGTCGTTCTCTGAAACGGCACATGGCTGGCAAACCTCCAGCAGTTGATTCATTTTTCGACAAGTTGTTCGATCAAATTGGGCAACTCTTCGGTGGCTCAAAGTAAAGACTCCCTAACACATCCAAAATCATACAGCACATTCCACCAATAAAGGGCGATACTCATGGACTTCACACTTCAGGAACTCATCGATAAAACGCGTCAACGGTTGATGACCGATCAGGAGATTGTGCTCGCGGAACGTAGGGCCCGGCGGATGGAATTAGGAATTGCTTCTCTTGAACGTTGGCAACAAGTGGAAAGCACCCTCATTCCCGCTGCGATCAAAAAAGCTGCGGATGAGTCCGGTGTCAGTGATCCTGCAATCATTTCCACGTTTGATGAAATCCTTCGGGTGATTCTTCGTCAGGTGGCGTTTGCCAGTGGGAGTGATGATGCGACACGATTGGTGAAAAATCTTGAGTCTGTTCACCGGGCCTTTTGGAAGTCACCCGTCCCCACCGCATTTGTTTCTTTGAGCTTTGAGCATCTTCGTGATGCACTTAAGAAATCCTTCCCAGTGGCGGAGTTCAATCAACTTGATCGCATGATTCGGCTGGAGCAACTCAGCCTTGTCTCGTTGTGTTCTTTTGCCGGAATTCAGGAATCATTAATTCGCCAGAGCTTGGATGATCTCTTCAAATTGAATAGCAAATGGGAAGTGCAGGATGCTTCGTTGCGTCGTCGGCTTCAACAGTTTGCCGAAACATTGATGCAGTTCAGTGCTCGAGCCCTGCTTCCTGAAGGAGGCGGACCTCTCGCAGATCTCATCGCCCGCACGAATGAAAAAATCAAACGAGATCGTCTGTTTGCCATGGCGATTGTTGAGTTGTTGGGTTTGATGATGGGGATGATGCGTTCTCGGGAACTCAACCGTTATCATCTTAAGACAAATCATCTTTGGTTGGAAGTTCAACGTTCCTTAAAAGTTGCGTTGGTGTTGAACCAAACACGCGATGCCATTAGCCAAAGTGTTTGGAAGAAACTTTCGGATGAATTTCGCAATGGGTTTGAGGACCTCAAAGAAGCGGAAAAGGCCATCAAGCAGGATTCGTATGAGTTGCTTGCGGCGTGTGTCATTTTGTTGACTCCCTCGGGGACAGAGAAGTTTCACAAGGCAGTATTGGAAGTTGATCGCCGCATTTACCGCTACAAATTCCAGGAAGCAATTGTTCAGAGATGGTTGCATCTTCTACAGGAAGAGTCTGCTCGTATCATGGGTGCGGAGGCCTTCGGTGATATTGCAGAAACTCTGGAGCAATCTTGTACCTTCATTCTAGTAGCCGGTGATTTTGCCACCAAACGTGCTCAAATCCTTGTCGATGTAGCCCAAAAGCTTGCCGATGAATTCCCTGAAGTCTTCGAACGCAAAGCACGCTACTTAAGCTACGTGATTCGCGACCACGAGGCGCTTCTGGATTCCGTTTATCAGACACTACTTCCCCAATCAGAACTAACTACCCTTGGGCGTATTGCCATTTTTGGTGATGTTCTGATAGCGGATAAGTTTCCCAAAAAACTGATGTTCCGTTCCTTTGAATTACTCGAAGCGGCTGTGGCGGAGCGTTTCACTGATCGAGTTGCAGGTGTACTTCAACCCCGCTTGGAAGCCATCATGCGCTATCTACGGGTGTGTGTGGAACTCGCCACCACCGAAGAGAAAATCCTCAAAGATGCAACCGAACCCATTCTTGCCCAATACAAGGATAAAATCTCCTCCTTCAAGAATGGCGAAACAAAAGTTCGCCGCGACGCGCGTACTTTCTTTCGTTCAGCTCTTGCTTCCATCATTCCGGGCAATGAGTACGATCTCACTTGGGGGCACGATGTTTTGTTTGAAACGCTTCAAGATCGCCAGTTTGACGAAGCGATGATGAATGCTCATATCAACAGCCTCATAGCCTCTGTAAAATCCAATTTGGATGCGGAAACCTGTGCTTGGCTGGTTCCAATACTGGATCGCTGCCGCAAGTTCACCGTGGCTGCTTCAGCCCTCGCCTCCAAGGAAGAAAAAATCATCGATCAAACGGTGAAAACGGTTTTGGAAAAGCATCCCCATATTGCTCTTTCCCATGCCTCCGCTTCACGTCACCTCTCTCGTGATTTCTCTCGTTTATTCCGATTCTCCCTGCTTTCCCTTTTCCAAAAGGGTCAGGAGAAAATGGCTCACAACCTCGATATCTTCTACGATGTTATTGTCTCCGAGGAGTTGAGTGTTTCCTACATTCGTGATTGTTATGAGGGGATCCGCAACGCTGTTAAGATAAACCTGAATGCCGATGCCGCATCCATTTGGATGGAAGTTCTGAACCCATCGTGTCAGGCAATTATTACCACCGCCGAAGTGATTGATCGGGCTCCCACTTTTGAAGGAATCCTCTCCTCACAAACAGCTGAACTCTCCGCTAACGACAAAGCCCAACTTGCAACCATTACGAGGCTTTGTCTTCAAGCAGGTGCATTAACCAGTTTCCGCGGGGGACAGGTCAACTTTGCACGCGAACTTCGGAAAGAGGGACTGAAGCTTGCCGCCCACGAAACACTTACTCCGGAAATAATCTGGAAAGTATTGAGCGAGCTGCATTTGGGTGCTCAAAACTTCTTGGAAGGTGAGTCACGCAACCTGATCGCCAACGCCTTTCAATCGGCGAGGGATTATCTGTCCCTTCAATCCAAAGTATCCCGCATGGAGTTGGAACTATTGAAAGTTGCTGTGGAGAAGGCACGCGCCAAAGGGACAGGTCCCTCCCTTCCTCAAAACATCTTCCAGCAAGATGGTCGTTATCTGCTTCAGGCGGCCCTGCTGTCACTCATCCCAGGGTGTGATGAAAGCTGCACTCAGATTCGGCAAACCCTTTCCACCATCTATCGCCACCATCGCCAAGGTAATCACGGTGTGATCACCTCCACCTTGGAACACATGAAGGCAACGTTCCAGCAGGAAGTGAAGGTGGGTCCTGTGGGGACACTAAACGCTCATCTTGATTCGTTCGCCAAATCACTTGCCGCTTGATTTTGCCACCACGACCTTTCGCGCCACTCACCAGGAGATTTCCATGAATACAGCACTTCGTCAACTAAGCCAGGAATTACTGACTCGTCCGATTCAAGGAGCAGACCTGCAACTCCTCAAAAGCCATAGCCAAAAGATTCGCGTTGGTGCTTCTGCTGCCATCCAATTCAAGGATGCCCAAGGAATCATTATTGATCGCACGGTACGCGAAATTTACAAAAAATACCCCGATAAGCTAAATCAATATCGCGACTGTGAAGCTAAAACCGCTCGCGATATGCACCTTGTGATTGGTTATTGTGTTTATTCTCTTCTTCTGGATGACCCCGATTATGCCAAGGAGCGGATGTTGTATTGGTTTCGAACTGTTTTGAAAAACTATGAGTTCGGTGATAGCTTCATCGCCGATTGCTACACCATCCTCAAGAGTCATATTGCAAAGTATCTTGAAGAGCAGGAAGCGGTGATGATGAATCACATGGTGGATGAATCTATCGCCATTTTTGTCAGCTAAACTCCTGAATCGTATGGATCAGATTTGTTGGAATCTTTCATGAGCAATTCCATTGCACCGGAACTCGCAGAAGTACTGCAGGAACTTGGGATTATCTCCAAGTCCGGCCTAGAGGAAGCTCTCTTCGAAGCCGAACAGCAGGACGTTTCTGTTTGGCGTCTGCTGAAACAGCAACAGATTCTCACTCCCAAACAAGCCGATACGTTGGATATGTGCGAAAAAGGGTATATCCCCATCAAGGTTGCACGAATTACTCTGTCCATGGAACTGAAACAAAATGTTCAGAAACCCAATCCAACCAAAACAGTGCCGGCAGATACACAGGAAACCGTCAAGCAGGTTGTAAAGAGAAACGAAACACCTGCAAACTCTCCCAAGCAGGCTGTTTCGGTGCAGTCTCAAACCCCAAATTTGGATTCCTCTTCGGCTCATGTGATTGGACAGATTATCGGCGAAAAGAAGTTTGGCAACTACCTCAAAACTCCCTTACCCACTGCATCTGCCAATCAGCCCAAACCGGATCCGGTTGCTCTTAAGTCTCCCACACCGCTGCCACATTCAACTGAACCTTTTCTCGATGAGCTTTCGCCCTTACCGCTGGATTCAACCTATGAGGAAAAGGTTGTGTACACCCCGGAACCTGAATCTAGGACTGAGGTGGAAGCTGAAGAATCCAATTCCCTCGGAAGTTCTTCGATTATTGAAAAACTCCGCGTTTTAGATCAGCGTAGCAATTCACCAACTCCAGTTGCACAGGAAGAAAGTAGCCTTCCATCCATGCAACCCTCCACAATTCAGCAGGTGTTCCCCAAGCCGCCGGAGTTTCTTTCCAACGGTGTGGAAAAGTTTACTCCGCAGCGTAAAAATCGCCCACTGAGTACCGTAGCAGGTCCTCTGTCCCCCAGTACCAACTCCAGCACCCAGCAGAAGTCTCGTCAGAAAACTGACCTCTCCTATCTTGTGGGGAGAAAAATTGGAAAGTTTCAACTCAGCACCCAACTCGGAAAGGGGTCTGCTGGAACCGTGTTCCTTGCCCACCACGCCTCGTTGAACATGCCGGTCGCGATCAAAATTCTGGATCCTTTCCTTGCAAAGCAACACCCGGAACTTATCCATCGGTTCATGCTGGAGGCCAGTTCTGCCGCTCGAATTAACCACCCCAACGTCATACGTGTGCTCGACTGCGATCATGTGGACGGATTTCATATCATCGTAATGGAGTATGTGGACGGCATTTCTCTTTCTGAACTGATCCAAATGAATGGGGCACTTTCTGAAGATCGAGGTTTGAAGTATATTCTCTCCGTTGCTGAAGGATTGGAAGCCGCTTATCAGGTCGGTATCGTTCACCGCGATATCAAACCAGCGAACATCCTTATCACAAAAACCAAGCAAGTTCGTATTGCCGATATGGGCCTTGCACGAGCAATCAAAGATAACTCCATGGCCGATACCGCTCAGGGTGTTGGGCTCGGAACCCCCCAGTATTTCCCACCTGAACAAGCCCGAGACGCCGCCAGTGTCGATCATCGGTCAGACATTTATGCCCTGGGAGTCACTCTGTACGTGGTTCTCTCTGGTGAACTCCCCTTCAAGGCCAAAACCTTGAGTGAACTTATCTACCAGCACGAAAACGAGTATGCCATTCCCCTCAATGTTGTGAATCCTTCCATCACCCAACGCACAACAAATCTGGTGATCACCATGATGCAAAAACACCCAAGTGATCGCTACCAATCCTATGAGGCCTTGATTCAGGCGATTCAATCCTGCATCGTGGAATGCCAAACCAAGTCCGAGGATATGGGTTCCGGTACAAGCAGATCAAGCTTCTCCATGCTCAACAAACTTGGAAACTTCTTTAATCGCAAAACTTGAGGCAAAAGGCGAGCATCGATGATTGAGTCTGACTTCATTTGTGCGGATTGCGGCGAGGCTCAGTCCGTTCGTCATAGCATCAAGGAGAAGCCCCTTCCAATTTGCCCAGCTTGCCAAACACCCATGGAAAGACTCGTCGCCGGGGGGAGTCACTCCTTGATCAAAGGCGGAAAAGTGGATTCAAAGGTGGCCAAAGTCGTTACCGATAAAGACCGTGCTGATATGGATCATGCCCGAACCGTTGCACAGAATATCAAATCCTTCGCCCAGCCAAAAACTCAGGAAGCATTCCTTAAACGGGAATCAATCAAAGGCGAGACACAACCGGCGATACCTGCAAAGCGGACTCGCAAACCCCACTAATTCCCCTTCTTTTGGTTGAGTCTCTCAGACTATCACTTTCATACATGGCCAATATTTCATCATGAAAGTGGGAAGAGTTGGAAAAGTCTGTCGCCTTGGAGGGGAGTACCCCTACCACACCCCATTCCGAATACCGCAAAATTCTCCCGGAACTGCTTCTGATCACAATCGTTGCGGCTATCCTGAGGTTTTTGTTCCTCGATCGTCCAGATTTGTGGATGGATGAAGTACGCGTGTATTTTGATGCCATCCGCGGCACCAATGAAGTCGTCAGTGATGCGCACCGAGTCCACTTGGGAATTCTGGGATGGTTGTTGAACAATATATCGGATTCTCCATGGATGCTTCGGTTCTGGGGAGCATTAGCCGGTACGTTGGCGGTTCCAATTATGGCGCTAACGGCCTACCTTTTAGGTGGGCGCCCTCTATTCCGGGTTTGTGGATTTCTGGCGGCCTTCAGCCCATTTCTCGTCTTCTACTCGCGGGATGCAAACTACTATGGGCCCATGACGTTTTTTGCATCACTCCAACTCCTCTGTATTGCCCTCTTTGTCTGTAAGCAACGGGTCCTTTCCGTTATCCTGCTTTGTCTAACAGCGGTCATCACTCATTACAATCACCCGTTTGCATCGATCCATTCGGTTGTATCCATTTCGATTGTTGGGCTCCTGACACTTGTGGATTTATGGAATCACCGAGCCCATTTGATGAAGTATCTTTCCACCAAAGGGGTGGTTTTTTTGGTGATTGGGTTCCTCCTTTTTGCCGGTTTGCTGGTGTTTGTGGGAAAAGGATATTCTCAAACATTTGGTGTTTTGCAGGATAAATTCAGTTTTGGTAAACCCTTGGCGAATGTTTCCCTCACTCCAACGTTCTTCTATCAACTCTTCACCTCCCTTTTAGTTGTTCATGTTCCTGTACAAGGCTATGAAACAGTCTCACGTTTCTTGGGTTTGATCCCGTTTGTCCTGGCGATCTTCGGAGTGTTTCAGGTCGTGAGAAGTTTCCTTCAGAGACTTCAGGGAGCCAGTGATTCCTCAAATCACCAAAACGGAATCGCCCAAATCGCCGTTGTTGGAGTAATCCTTCTCAGTCTGATTCTGGCGTTGTTTGTCATTTTCAATGTGAGTTATCGTACGTTCTACCCCCGGTATTTTAGCTTCCTTGTTCCTGGAGGAATGCTTTGCGTTGCCCTTGGAATCTGCTCCTTGAGCTCTTTTGCAGGGAAGTCTTTTCGTTCCGAATACCTCCTCGCACCCATCCTCCTATTTTACGCTTTTCAACTCACTCCGCATTATTCTCCCAAAGCTGCAAACTTTAAGCTTCTGGACGAGTATGTGGAAAATGAATCCACAGAAGATTCACGAGTCTTTTTCCCGGTGAATGAGGAACTCTCCCAGGCCCTCTTTTACTTCAATAGCGAGCAACTGGAAGCCTTTATTCTCCACCACCTTCGCCCCTCACTCAAACACTCCGCACGCAACTGGCTCAGCCTCTATCTTTATGGAAGAAAGGATGTCATCGTTGCATCCGCATGGCGCCATGCACCACTCGGTGAATTCTGGACACACTTGGACGCCATTACGGAAACAGTCGTCGCTGGAACTTCTGTTCACGGTCCTGAACAAAATGCCCGCGTTTATCACTGGAAAACGGCAGACCGCGCCCTGCTCCCCAATATCGCCACCCGATTTGAATACGGTCCGGGAACGAATACAGTCGTCGTTGATGAGGGACACTGGAAGCTCCATGGTGACTCGAAATTAATCGACCAACTGAAATCCCGATTCTCCTCCAGCACTCCAGATTCCGTGCAAAACTCGGCTTCTGTACTTTACTCCTTTGATGCCCAGTCATCAGGAACTCTTCTCGCACTTCCGGTCATCCCAGAAAAATTGGATTTAGGTCCATTTGGTCACTATAATTTGACCAATGACACCCGGAACAAAGAAGGCATTTTGGTGGATGGAAAGGTCATCGTCCCCGGAGATTTTGAGGAGGAGCCTGAAGGGGAACCCGTCTTCCAGATGGCCTTTGATGGAGTCTTCAATTACGTAATCTATCAACCCGCAAATGAACAACGCCATCTTGTTTTCAAGCGCTTTTGTTCAGCCGAACCTCTCCCCAAAGGCCATGGAAAGAACACATTCCTCTACGAAGTCGCCGTGAATGGTGTACACCAGGGAATCTACCCGAGTGAGGATAAACCCGGCGAATGGGTGGAGACTCAGATAGATCTCGTGCTCCCTCCCGGTAATCAAAATGTTATGGTCTACGCCACCAAGATACGCCTCAATGATCCCTTCCATGATTGGATCTGGGGTGGTACTGAATGGAATCAGGGTCCTGCTACAAAACCCACGCTTCCCGTGCCCGATTCGTTACTGACAAAAATTCCTGATTCCTCTCCCTTCATTTGGGGCGAACCGGGTGCCGTGAATTTATCACCTCAATTTGTACCCACCGCACCTCATTACAATCGCCACGTTTCCTCTGAGCGTACTGGCCCCAGTGGTAGTAAAGCTCTTCTATTCACCTTCAACGGAAATTATTCTCACGCCAAGGAAGTTTACTCCCAAACCTTCACCAAACCCATCCCCGTTCGCGAGGGGCAACTCTTCGTGTACTCCACCTTCATTCGAAATGAGTACGCCAAAGATTACGCCGCATCACTGATGAATCTCTTCCTCGATGCTAACGGCAAATCCATGGGGGCAACCCAAGGCAAGCAACAGCACTCCACTTATCCCCAAGCCCAACGTTGGGTACGTTACGTGGAGATTGTGCAAATCCCCAAAGGATGCGCCTACTTTGCTCCCGGCGTTTTTGTGTACCCACCAGACCCCGCCAAAACCAAACAACAAGGCCGCTTCATGCTGGATGCGATTACCCCCGCCACGGGGCAGGAAGGGCCATTCACTCCCGGTTATCTTACGCCAGCGCTCTTCTTTGATCCGGAACAGGCTCTCTCAGAACTCAACTCATGAACCATTTTCTCCACGTTGGTGATCTCCACTTCTCCCGGTTTCCCAATCGATTGGCGGATTGGCGTGGAAAGCGCCTGCTCGGACTGCTGAATCTGGCACTCAATCGCAGAAAAGCTTTTCACCTGTCCCTTGCCTCCATCCTGATTGCCAAGCTTCAGGAGCAACTCCAACAACAATCCACTCACCTCCTCTGTTCCGGAGATTTTTCCACCACTTCCCTTCCCCAGGAATTTGGAGATGCTCTTCACCATTTCTCGCCATTGCGTCACTCCGGGGCCACGTTCATGGCCGTACCTGGAAACCATGATCGCTACAATGGATTCGATTTTCGGCGACAGACCATGCTTAAGTCCCTTGTGTCTCCACTGTCCCCGTTTATCCAAAGCTGGCCCTTCCATTTTCTCACACCCGATCAAACTGTCTGTATTATTGGAATCGATGCCACCACTCGAAATGGAATCGGTTCCCACGGATTCTTTCGTGATGCTGACTACTTGAAATCTCTTCTCCAAAAACGACTCCCCAACACGGTAAAACAACTCATTTTCCTCTGTCACTTTCCGGCCGAATCACCCACCTCATTACTCCATCGAGATCGTGGCGAACAGCTTCGAAACAGTTCCTCCCTGTTGTCGATTCTTGAACAATTCCCAATCCCCACTTTGTTTTGTCACGGGCATTTTCACCAACGGTGGATCTGGCAAAGCCCCAGAATTCCACATCTTACCTACCTTAATGCAGGCGCACCGATGCTGCGCCTTTCCCAGCCCGGCAAAACGACCAAAGAAGCAGATCTGGGATTTTTCGAATTCGAGTCCAACCCAACGATTCAATCCATACGGCTGCATCGTCTCAAACTCAGCAACACCAACATGGTCTGGAATTTCTCAGATCATCCCCTTCCTCAGAACTCCCAACCGATTGACTTACGGTCCATTGCTCTGGGTTGATGGAAAGCTAGTTTTCAAGTTCCTCCCATTCTGAGGAATCTGCTGAAACAAAATCTCCGGAAATCAATAGTACATACTCCTGATTTCCATCTTCCAGTGTCCCCGTGTGCTCCACACGGAGCCGAACCACTTGGGATGAACTTGTGGGCGCCCAGAAAATCTGTTCCACATTATCCCGCGTGTTTATTCCTTGGGTGGCGGAGAGGCTGGGGTTTGCAGGATCCAGAATCCAAGGCCTGAGTTCCTGACCCGATGGTGTAACCAACCCCACCAAATTGAGATCGTTCACTAGATTGGGCGTGGGATTATCGAGACCGGTTTGCTCCGTTCCGGCGGGATCCGTCCAACAGAGGGTAACCTTGAGCGGCTCGACATTACTGACCACAAAAACATAATCACGAAATGGCTGCACGGTGCTGAGTTCTCCCCGCCAAACGCCTGCTACTTCACCTGATATTGGCCACTCCGCATGGGCGTCTTCCAAGTAGCGAGCAGCTTGGAAAGCGTTCACCAATCCCCAACCGAACTCATAATCCGGGCCCACTCGCCCAAGGTCATCAGCTGTATGAATAATCAGCGCCTTCAGCCCTGCGGAAGTCATCATTTGGTTGTTCAGCCGAATAGCCCACTCCTGAAGCAACAACGCAGCCCCTGCCGTCGTGGGGGAGCTCATACTTGTACCGGAGATACTCCCATAACGATCATTCGCCTGTGAGAATGTGGACAACAGCCCCACACCGTTTGCCACTACATCGGGCTTGATTCGACCATCATCCATTGGCCCCCAACCGGAGAAAGAAGACATCGTGGCTTTAGCCAAGTCTCGTGCTCCAGCAGTTACCGCATCATTAACGGCCCCCACTGTGAGAACATTTTTCCCCCCGTTGGAGCCGATCATCGTATCGTACCCGCCACGACTAAAATCCGCCGGAGCATGGATGGCGGGATTGTATACTGCGGATTCCCAACCCGCACCCAACGCATCAAAATGCCAGAAGTTTGCACCCACCGCCGGAGCCGTATCATTCCGATCATTCCCCGCAGAAATCACCGGCAACCAATACGGATACTGAAAACACAAGCTGTCCCAATCCACCGCAATTGCCGTATACCGACCAAAATCCGGGTCCGTCAGATTCGTTACAAAATCCAACCAGTGAAATCCTGAAGTACCGGAGAAATTCACCCCGGATGTCCAACCCACGGCGTCGCCATAGGAGTGATTACTTACAGAAATCTTCAGTGTCCCCGTCACCATGTCATCCACCCCACTCACTGTATGCTGCACAATCTCACCAAAATCGTTGAAAAAATCCCCGGCAATGAGTTGCACCTCGGGAGCCATCCCTTTTGCCAACGGATTCACTCCAGCCGCTGAAAGCGTACCGGCTACGTGTGTGGCATGCAAATCCAAGGGGCTGATATCGATTGTGATGACCCTGCTCGTAAACTCTTGGTGAGTCTCCAGAATCCGACCACCATCCCAGATACCGAGATACAATCCTTCTCCATCCAATGAGTAGGGTGCGGTTTGCCTGATTAGTTGAATGTTGGAGCTGATCGCGGCATTTTGATTGGTGGATTGGTAATAGATCGGTTTCCCATCAAAACCCACCAACCCCCAGCTTGGTTCAAGATTCCCAGATTTATCATAGGTACCCGTTCCTCTAATGGGAACCCCAGCCTTTCTGGCCCAATCTTCTGCCTTTCCTTGTTGAGCTTCCTGATTTTGTACCACCGCCCTCGCGCCCGGTGGGGGAGCAGCAAATCCGGAGGTTGCCAACACAAGAAAGGCGGGTAGAAGAAAAACAGGCTTAAGGAGCATAAAGTCGACAAACAACGGCGAATCAAATACTGGAGAGTCTCGTCTTTCTTCGGTCGTTTGGCAACTCCAGCTTTCATCTCCTGCTGCAACTTAATTCAAAGCTTCCCAATCTTCCACACTGGAATCGGTCGTGGAACCGGTGATGATCAGTGAGTACGCCTGTTCTTCATATTCCAGAGTGTTTTTGTGGCTTACAACGATTGTAACAAGGCCACCATCAGGAACTTCGTTGATCAACACTTGTTCCACGGTATCGACCACATTATCGCCAGTTGTGGCAAGTTCGGCGGGATTTTCTGGGTCCAAAACATAAGGAAGATAAGTTTCTCCAGATTCCTCGGAATACACCCGAAGATCCAAATCATGCACCAGTGCGGGTGTGCGGTCATCCAATCCCGTTTTTGCCTCACCAGCGGGGTCCGTCCAGCAAAGTGTTACTTTCAAAGGCTCTGTACCATTGAAGTAGAAAGTATAGTACTCCTCAGCAACGAAGGCGTCGAGTTTTCCAGTGATCAAGGAGGGTGTTTTGGGTTCGTTGTTTTGAAGAATCACATCACCGGCTCTTGAGGCATTCATCAGCCCCCAGCCGTTTTCATAGTCCGGGCCGGGGCGACCGATGTCACAAGTGGTGTGAATGATCAATCCCTTCAACATGGATGCGGGCATTGTTTTGCCATTTTCACGGCTGTACAAATCCTGAAGAAGCAACGCCGATCCGGCCGCATTTGGTGAAGACATACTGGTTCCGGAACCTACCGTGTAGGTATTGGTGGCATTCGAACGGATCGAGTAAATCGTCACACCATTGGCCACCACATCGGGTTTGATGCGACCATCATCCGTGGGGCCCCAACCGGAAAAGGCACTCATTTTTGCCATGGAGATGTCCCGAACACCATTTTTCACCGCGTCGTCCACGGCACCGATTGTCATTACGTTTTTACCGGCACTTCCCCCAATTACCGTATCGAATCCTGATTTGCCAAAGTCTGCCATGGGGTGAATTGTGGGGTCGTAATTCGCTGAAACCCAGGAATACTCCACCGGATCAACATAATAGAACTTTGCTCCAGGAAGGGGAGCAGTGTCATCACGGTCGTTCCCGGCAGACATAAAGGGAAGCCAGTAGGGATAAGCTTGGCAAAGGGCATCCCAATCGCGCGCCAGCGTATTATATTGGCCGAACTGAGGATCAATTTGAGTGTCAATACTATGAATCCAGTGGTGACCCAAATTTCCCGAAAGGCTGACGTTTGCCATCCAACCACAGGTGGCCCCGTAGGAGTGATTGCTAATCGTCATTTTCCGGATGTTTTCCAGCGCCTGTGTTTCTGTTTGAGCAGCGTATTGGGGGATTTCAGTCATGTCAGAAATCAAATTGGCTGAAAGAATCGTTGCTGCGGGAGCCATTCCTTTCGCCAAAGGATCAACACCCGTTGCCCCAATCGTTCCACCCACGTGACTGGAGTGAGCCTGAGCAGAGGAGCCATCCAGATTAATCACACGCCCCACCAATTCCTGATGGTTGCTATGCACCAAACCCGAGTCCCAAACTCCAATACTGAGTCCCTCTCCCGTAGCTCCAGCAGGTGCTTTCCCCCAGCTGGCATCGGCTGCGGTGGAAATCCCCGCATTCACATTATGAGTTTCATAGTACACGGGATATCCATCGGCCATCCCCATCAAAAACCATGAACCAAGTAATCCCTTTTCCCCGTTATCTTTGGGGTTATGTGCCGTGGGGTATCCATTTTTGGAAGCCCAATCCTGCGCTTTGGCGAAGGATTGATTTTGATAAGCCCCAAGTGATTTAACGCTGGTGATCTGTTGAGGAGTTTCGGCGGATGATACGCCAGTGCTAAAGAATGTCAGCAGACTCATCACCAGAAGTGTTTTGTTTGTGGTGGGAAACAAAGTGTTCATGGTGTTTTCTCCAATTGGATTTAAACCCATGGTAGAGAACTTCTTTTCCCCCAACAACTGTTTAATGATTTACAAAAAAGTTACCTACCGCACTTCAAACCACCTAAAGTAGATAACAATCGTAGTTTAATATACAGCTTTTTCTCAACCCAACAGTTAACCATTATCTCACAATACAAAAATTCAAAAATTCGTGAATCAATAATCAGTTTTTTGAAAAATGCGAAGGATTAATTTCTCCAAGATTTTCAACCCAGCAGTTGTTCCTCACAGAGCACACTTTTTTCTCCTGGCAGTTGAACAACCTTCTTCGATCAAAAATCGTCACATAACAAATCATGTTCAAGTTCTGAAGAAGTTCAATTTCTTCTCGAGATATAGAGTGCAAGTATAGCAATATCAGCAATCTAAAAAAACCTGAAGGAGTTACAAATCTGCAACCCCGTTATTCTTGGTGTTTTGTCTAGTTTTTGATTCGATTTCTCTCAATTTCCGCGGCCGTGGTTTTCTCGATCATTGACAACAAAATCCTGCATCAACTCTCCGTATGGAGGAGTATCAAGGACGCATTTTGTACTATTTGAGGCTTTTGAAACGCATTATGACCAACTTCCAGTTCAGTGCAGCCACCAATAACTCAAAATCAGAATTTTCAAAGAAAAATACAGAAGCTTGCATCCGTGCCGGATAATATTTTTTTCAGACAGTAAAAATTATCTCCACAGATGAGGTTTTTTCAGGATTCCTTTCATCATCTGGATGAGAAAAAACTGTTTCAGAAGTTATGATCGCTTCCCAAGATAAAACAAAACCAGCTCAATTGTAACCCCCGGACCGAATGCCATCCCCACCCAATAACCCGTCTTTTGTTGTTTCAGTATCTCGCTCAGCACAAAAAACAAAGTGGGTGACGACATATTTCCGTGGCTGCGAAGAACTTTCCAGGATGCTGCCAACCCCTTAGGCCCGCACCCCAACGCAGTTTCCACCGCCTCCAGGATTCTGGGGCCTCCGGGGTGCACCACCCATCCCGTAATCTGCTCCCGTTGAATCCCCCAACAAGCCAATTGCTCCTGAAGAATCCCATCCAGTGCACCCTCAATCAGACCCGGAACCTGATTGCTCAAGGTCATCCGAAATCCCGTATTCCCAATCAACCAGGTCATGGCGCTTTCGGAATTCGGAAGAAGAAACGACGCCGTCCCCCTTACTCTCAATCCAGCTTCTCCCAAGCCCACCACCAGTGCCGCAGCACCATCGCCGAACAAAACGTTTGGCAACAGGTCATGCCTTCCTGAGCCGTATTGAAAATGAATGCTGCACAACTCCACACACACCAAAAGCACCAATCCCCCCGATTGCTGTGCAAGTCCTTGGGCCACTCGAAGCCCATTCACGCCGGCGTGGCAACCCATGAATCCCACGTGAACCCGTTCCACATTCTTCTGAAGTCCCAACCGTTGCACCAACTCCGCATCCAAACCCGGTGCCATAAATCCTGTGCAAGATACCGTTACCAAATGCGTGATACTCGTGGGGTTTGACCCCGCATCTACCAGCGCATCCCTTGCGGCTTTTTCCGCCAACTCCGGAGCAAACTGTTGATACACTTTCATTCGCGCTTCAGTGCTGGGCGATGCCTCTGAATCTTCGTAAAACGGCCAGCGACCTTCAGGATTCTGTTCCAGTACCACTCCTCGTTCCACTACTCCGGAATGCTCCACCGCCGCGTCAATCAATCCAACCAGGCGATCGCCCGCCCCAAGTACGGCTTTCATCATTCTTCTGAAATCATCCGCCACCAAACGGTTTCGCCCGGTCGATAGACCCATCCCGATGATTCCCACATCACTCATTGGCTTTCCCCAGTCAAATTCATCCCGTTTTCCCCACCCAGTGGCGGGCGTGTGAACTTGTACTGAGCAAGTTCCAGGCTGATGCTTGAAGAATTCGCCGATCCGCAAGAGCGCTCAGAAACGATGCCCAGCGTTGTTTTCTTCCGACTGAATGCTCCCAACGTCTCTGATAATCCGCTGCGGTATGATTGCCCCATCCCTCTCTCAGGGATTCTAAAGCACTTTCAGCAGATAACAGTGCCCAAGTCATCCCCTCACCGGTGATGGGTTCAACATACCCTGCCGAATCCCCGGCAAAGAGGATCCTTTCCCCCGATACCCGATTCAACCGCCGGGAAAGTTGCGGGGTGGTCTGCAAACTGTTCCATTCGGGATTCACTTTCGAAAGTCCGGCTGCATTGAGAGTTTTCTCCACCAGAGTTGGGATGCCAACTGAGCGAATCGCTTCAGGAGTCGTTGCTGCAGCCAAATGAATTCCCTGCTCATGGGCCACCATCCCCAAGTAACCCCAAGGGGCGCAGATCATCCGGAATTCGGGAGCAACATCGCCAACGGCTTCCAAGGAAAAACCCAGCTTTGTTCTCCAGTATGTCGGTGATGTTTCCACCAACACCCCTTCCCTTTTGGGAAGAATCCCTGCGAGACCTTCGCAACCTATAACCACACGCCCCAAAACAGTTTTGGATTCCTTGGCTTCCCCTTCCAGGTATTCAAGACTTCTCTGCTCTCCTTCCAACGCAATGTCCACCACCGCCACCCCTTCTCGAATCTCCACACCTTTGCTTCGAACGCGCTGCAGCAACGCCTCATCAAACTCCCTCCGATCTACGAACTGATAAGGGGGACGAAGCGGAATACGTAGTGTACGCTTCCTTCCCAGTCGTTGAACATACGCGTCCTTCAGTGGGAAGGCGTAGGGCAAATCATCACCCATAAGACGAGACAATACCGCAACCCCTCTTGGGTTCAGGCAACCGCCGCACACTTTGGAACGCGGGAATTGTTTCTTTTCCAACAGAAGAACTTTCCACCCATACACTGCCAATCCATGGGCTATCACCAGCCCGGCCATTCCAGCTCCTACCACGATTGCATCGTAGAGTTGCTCAGCCATCGAGGGGTTCACCCTGATTTTTCCACACCACAAACCATCGGCAGGGGAAGGCCGAGTACACCCGGGCGCCTTCCAGGCCAGCCTCTCTGAAAATCCGCCTTAGCTCACGCCGGGAAAACGCCCCTTGTACGGAAAGAGCACTGTCCACGTGGACCACTGGAGAACTGGTGAAGAGCCGTGCAGACAACCAAATCAACCACCAATCCAGCCATCGGCGTCTCAGATCGCTGATGAGAATCAGTTTGGGATTCCGTGCTTTCCAATCCCGGAGGATTTTGATCAAATCCTCTTCGTCGAAATGGTGGAATACGAGTGAACTGATGATCACATCCGGTTGCGGCGGAACAGCCTCAGGCCAATCCCCCAACAAATCCGCCACATGAAACCGCGTATCGGGCAAATGCCGAGTACCAGCGAACTGGGTCGCCGTACTGCTGATATCAAGCCCATGAAATTCCAGTCTTCCCCGTAAGGCCGAAGATAACCCGGCAATGAGATCGCCCCGCCCGCATCCCGCATCCACCAGCAACAACCGTCGCTTTTCCTTCTCCCACAATTTCCGGATCGGTTTCACAAAAACTCGGGAGGAGTTGCTCAGGCGATTCAGAGTGGCCAACCCTCGCAACGCCTGACGATGCATTTCCGGATCAAGCCCGGGGGTATCCATCCACTCAGGCACACGGCGCCGGCGTTTCAGCACACCCGGAACCCACGGAATGATCGGTGTTTGGGAATGTTTCTGTTTGCTCAACAACTCCGCAACACTCCGGAAAAATCATTCAACAGCCCTACAACGGGCAAAAGATCACATCGCAACCAATTGCCAACAGGCAATTCAATTTTGAAGACGCCACAAATCTGCAAACGCTCCGCCTTTTTGCAGAAGCTCCTCATGGGTGCCTTCCTCCAAAATGCGGCCTTTGCCGAGAACAATAATCCGGTTGGCGTGCCGTATAGTACTTAGCCTGTGGGCGATGATGAAAGTGGTGCGCCCTTTGGCCAATCTTAGGATGGCTTCCTGAACTTCTCTTTCTGTCTGCACATCCAGTGCCGAAGTTGCTTCGTCCAGAATAATCAACCGCGGATTTCGTGCAAAGGCGCGAGCAATCGCAACGCGCTGGCGTTGGCCACCGGAAAGGCTCATTCCACTTTCAGAAAGCCGCGTATGGATTCCCTGAGGAAGCTCCGAGACCACCTCCAACAGCGATGCAGCCTCCAACGCCTCCATCACTTCTTCATCAGTCAAGTGGGGAAGCCCATGAGCCACATTTTCTCTTAGGCTTCCGGAAAAGAGAAGCGGTTGCTGTGGCACCACAGCAATATGCCGACGAAACGTACGCATGTCCAACTGCTCCATGGGTACGCCGTCCAATAAAACACGGCCGTTTTGAGGGCGTCGAAAGCCTATCAGCAGACTCATAAGCGTCGTCTTTCCCGAGCCACTTTCGCCCACCAACGCAATTGTTTCCCCGGGTTGAACCCGCAAACTCAATCCCTTCAGAGTTGGCTCGTTGTCCTCAGGGTACGTGTACTCCACGGACTCAAACTCCACCGCACCATTCACCGATCCCACTCGTTCCTTCCCTTCGTTGCGTTCCAAGTCCGGGCATTCCAACACCTCGCCGATGGAGCGAAGAGACTCCATCCCACGGAAGGCAATCGGCACGGAGTTAATGATGCTTTCGATGCTCCCCACGATCAAACCAAAGAAGCCCTGATACAACACCACCTCACCCACCGTGATGTACCCATGCCACGCAAAATAGGCGGAAACGGCCAGGGCATTCACCATAGAAAGCTGAAACGTTACCCAACTGCATGCCCCAAAAAGCGCGTTGAACTGATCCAAACGCTGGCCTTCCCGTTGAACGGAAGTGAACCGGGCGCCCAACTCTTCCTGAGTGTACTCCTCAACCCCGTGGGCCCGGGTAACGGGAATCATTTCAATCGATTCTGACACGCTCGCATTCATGGATTCCAGTTGGGTGCGATACGCCTCATTTCGGGAGTTCATCGTCTTGCGAAAGAACCGGATCAACAATAGGCTCAAGGGCACCTGCAGAGCAAAAAAGCCCAGCATCAGGGGCTCCTGAATACTGGTGTAGAGAATCGCCACCAGCAGGTTGGTGATTGCCATGGGGGCAAACTGCGCCAAGTGGAAGCACATGGTTTGCAACTGCTCCACATCGCGCAAAATTTTGGACTGCAACTTCCCGGACTTGGTGGAATCCAAAAAGGAAAAGCTCAAGTGATGAAGCCGCGTCACCAGAGCCGCCCTTAACCGGGTCTCCATTTGACGAATATCACGACTAATCGATGTGAAGAAATACACCTGGAGGGGAATATTCATCGCCAAAAGCACAACCACACCCAACCCCAATCCCAGTAAGCCCGGGAGCTTGGCTGCGTCTGGGTTACCCAAAACATCAATCAGGTGTGCCACAAAAATGGGGAGCAACCAAACCGGCGAATGCTTAATGGTGTACACCACAAAAAGGATACTGTACTCAACGGGGTTGAGTTTCAATAATCGGAAAAGGGTGCGGACCGGGTGAGTACTTCGGAAGTTTAATCCCAGAGGATCATCAGTGGTTGGCAAAGAAGCTTTCATGATTTCATCAACAAAAAAGAATCGTCCAAAAGTGCAGCACTTCCGGACGATTGCGTCGAACTAAACAGTTAAGGTTAACGGGATTCCAGAAATGAACCGTCGGGAGTTTCAAGAGTGTCGTCTTCGGCACCTGTAATAATCGTCAACGTGATTCCACCACCGCCAGAGTTCCCACCAAACTGAGTCACCGCTTTGAGCGTGCTTTCAATCCGGGCATTGCTTTCCTGCAAATGGGCCAAGGTGTAGGGATCCAACCGTTGTTCTCCAACATCTTTCAACGCTTTGTTGATGGATTGTTGAATCAACCGCAATTCCTGGTAAGCCAACGTACGAGCCACGCTGGGATACAAACTTTGCGTGGTGCTGTTGGTGATTTGAATCAATTGAGAAAGATGTGAACGCTGAAGATTGCGCCGCAGATTGCTCACCATGGGTTTGCGGTCGGTATAGGAGCCACTGTTTGACTTGATAACTTCGCTCCATATCGCCGTCCGCAGTGTGCTCATCAACTCTGGAAGCGTGAGCAGATCTGTTTTGGCGTCCACATGGAACTCCGCGTCGTACAAATACCGCACACGAGCGGGATTCAATAAGGAAAACAGCGCCTGATTCTGATGGAACAGAATACGATCCTGTACCGGATACGTCAGCGGATTGAGGAAATCATAGGAGCCCTCATGATACCAACGTTCTGCAGAAAGGAACCTCATCACCTCGGGGTCCAGAACGATTGAATTCTCTTCAAAAGCCTGCTTCACAATAAATGCCAACGATGCCCGTTGTTCCGCGGCAGGAATCACCCGCACGGGAACATTCTCCGGGATTTTTCCTTTTTCATCCACCAACCGCACCGTACGGTTCAAATCATACCCGCCGATGTACTTGGAGGATTCCGTAACACCACGGAAGCGCTCAAACAGCAACAGATCAAATGCCTTCCGTGCACGGGCGTAGGTATCGCCCTTCTGCACGCTTACGTTGAGTAAATCCGCCATAATCTTGTTGGAAATTTCTGCCCGTGCTTGGAAGAAGGCGACGGAATCCTTGGCTAAATCAAACCGCGTGATTCGTGGATCGGGTTCGCTCACGTCTTCATCTGTTCCATATGCCAAGCCCGGCTCTTCAGACTTCGAGGCAATTTGCTCCAGCATTTTTTCTTCATTACTGGTCAAATCTCCAGAACCCGGAACAGCATAACCGTAGGCAATCGCCCAGCGATCGTAAGGCCCAATGGTCGGAGTAATCCATGATTTGGGATACGTTCCATCAGCCCGAAGAACAAAGGGGAGATAATCCATCACCGATCCCGCCGTGGGGACGGTGGGGTCTGCTTCCAGAGAAATCTCTTCAAACGTTTTCCAGGAACTCCCTTTGAAGTTATGCCGCAATCCCAACGAGTGACCCATCTCGTGAGCCACGATATAGCGAATCAATGGACCAATAAACTCCTCCGGCCATTCACCGAAGGGATTCTCCTCTTCTTTTTTGTTCTCGTCTTTCTTCTCCCCATCTTTGTCTTCCCCTTCCTTTTTTTCTTCCTCTGTCCCTGTGGAAGGAGTCTCAGCGCTGTCACCATCTGCCGCACGAGTAGCATTGAACATCAACCCAAGGGAGTGCAGCGCTAATTCCGATTGGAAATGAGAACCAATACTACAGAATTGATGACCCGCATGATCCTCCTGCATGGACATACCGCCCCGGAGAACATCCTCGGCAAACAACTGTTCCGGGGTCTTGTTCTTCAATCCCTTTTGCTCAATCTCCAAGCTGTATCGCAGACTTAACTCAAACCAGTTTGGATGCATTTCGGGATTGCGGGCAAGCCAGTGGCGCACCATCGGCGGGTAATCTGAGTACGCCGTTTGTGAGTTTACAAATAAATCAAAGTCTTCCACAAATGCCCGAACCATCGACTCATCAAACAAGATATCGGAGTCCAAAATCTGTCCGGTGCGGGGATCCACACGGCTCGGAGCAATCGCGAAGGCCCGCTGAGAGGTAATCCAACGGAAGAAATTGTAGCGTGAATCCTCCGGATCGAAATCCGCAAACTGGTTGGTTTCTGTTTGCTGGCGCACTTCGATCGCGTCCACGAAACCAATTTCCTCAAATGCCTCGTTCCAAACTTCAATTCCTTCACGCACCCAGCGACGATACTTGATGGGCACTCCGCTTTCGATGTAGAATACGATGGGTTCTTTGGGTGGGGAAAGGCTCAGGCTGGGGTCTTGTTTTTCCAAATGCCAACGATTGATTTTGCGTTCGAAAGTGCTGGGGGCGCGTTCGTCAGCCGAGAAGTTATTTTGCGCCGTAAGAAAATAGCCAACACGTTCATCAGCTTTTCGTGGTTTGTACCCAGTTGAGGGGAGCTTACCAATATTGAAGTAAATCCCGACGGTTTGATTCCGATCCCGAAAGATCAACTCCACAATCGTGTTATCAGGGAAGGATTTGGCGCGGTTGATTTGCACGATTGTATTCGGAAGCCGTGCACGAAGAAAATCCCCGGCCTGCCCCTGAAGAAGAGCCTTCAAATCAAACAAAACGTCGCCGTTGGAGGACTCTGCCAAGATCGGGAAGCGAGCCAGAACGGCATCCGGGTAGCTTTTTTCAACAATCGGTTTCAGCCCACCCTCAGCCGTGAAGAAGATATTCGGCTGAATCAACAGCAAATCCTTCCCGCGGCGTTCAAACTTCAGCAACAAATCCGTTGTCTGCAAACCCGCCAATTGCCCCTTGGATAGGCTTGTGGCGATGAGGAATTCCGAACCAATCTGGCCGCCCTTCAGGCGAACCAATAACTCGTCCTCTTCGGCTTTCTGAAACAGGGTAAAGAAGCCTTCAATTTCTTTGAACCCCTTTGTCTTTTCCGCAATTTCCGGAAGTTTATCCTTTTCCTCTTGGGCATTGGCCGGTGAATTCAACGCCAGCACCATGATTAGACCCAACAAAACGGTGAAAAACTTGCTCTTTATACTCAACATCACTCTGGATAGGCTCCCGGTAATCAATTGAACTGGGGGAAGATGGCGGAACTTCATGCCAAACCCAAGACCTTTTCCATCAGGCCAACAAAAATCATGACGGAATCGAAAACCTACTACAAAGCCAGTTTGGGACTCAAAAATGAGATCGTCGGTCTCGTGCAGGAGGATTACTCCAGCGATTTTGTCCTCCATCTGAAAAATCAGGCTGATGGAATGCATTTCCCCAGTGCGAATTGTATCGCGTTTCTTGCCAAAGAGTTTGGCTTTTGCTATGGGGTGGACAAAGCGATCGACCTCGCCTATGAGGCACGTCGAAAATTTCCAGAAAAACGAATCTTCCTCCTCACCGAAATCATTCACAACCCCCGTGTTAATCAGCGCCTGGTGGACATGGGGTTCGTTTTTCTTTCCGGGCAATACCAGCACCCGACGCTTACCAAGTCCGACATCACGGCGGAGGACGTTGTCCTGATTCCCGCTTTCGGAACAGCCGCTTCAGACTTTGAGTTTCTTCGTTCCAAAGGGTGTATCATCGTCGATACCACCTGCGGGAGTGTGGTTCATGTTTGGAAACGCGTGGAAAAGTACGCCCGGGAAGGTTTTACCTCTCTGGTGCACGGCAAGTTCTACCATGAGGAAACAATCGCCACTGTTTCCATGGCGGCCAAAGAAGGCGGACACTACCTCGTGGTCAGAAACCATGCCCAAGCGGATATCGTGATCGATTTTCTTCTTGGAAAACTGACCGGCGCCGAACTCCTCACCAAGTTTGATCCTCAAGCCTACTCCCATGGATTCAATCCCGAACAACACCTAAACAAGATGGGTGTTGCCAACCAGACGACCATGCTTGCCAGTGAATCGCTGGAAATCGCCGCCAGAATTGGCGATGCAATCGCCCAGCGCGACGGTGCCCTTTCCCGTAACGAGGCGACCAACTTTCGTAGCTTCGACACTATTTGTAGTGCCACACAAGACCGTCAGGATGCCGTCAAATCCCTCCTCGCCAACTCCTCACTGGATCTCATGATCATCGTGGGTGGGTACAACTCTTCGAACACAACCCACCTACTGAGCGTCTCACAAGAATTCTGCCCCGCCTATCATATCGACGACTCCACCGAGATTCTCTCCTCCTCGGAGATTCTTCATCTCCCGTACGGCGCTGCGGAACCCGTGGTCTCCACGCCCTGGATTCCGCAAGTGGGGGAGCGTCCCCTGCGCGTGGGTTTCACTGCCGGTGCCAGCACCCCCAACAAAGTCATTCACGACGTGGTGAAACGGTTCGTGGAGATCCGTGGGGGCACTCTCAGCTAAAGTTTATACTCCATCCACATACCCGATGCCCGGGCCGAGAAGCAGAATATTCCCGGTGCTCACCGTGCCATTGGTGGGATCATACACATCAAACTTGTCGAATTGTGAACCCGTTCCTCCCAAACCACCAGCCGTTCCGGCAGGCCCTCGGGAACGCAACAACCACTCGCTTTGTTGATACTGTGTCCCCCATAAATCACGGTATACATTGCGACCATTATCCCCACCGCTCAAGGCCTCGGTTACCCACTGAACGTATGTGCGGCGATCCACGTAAATCGGAACTCGAATATCCTTGTCCGGGTAAATGTTGGATGTATCCCGACTGAAGATATCCGGAGGGACACTCGTGATATACGTGATTGGAGTGCTCAATGGTGCAAAACGTTGGATGCGGGGATCCAGCGCTGTATCCACAGCCACATAGGAAATAGGGTACTTATTGTTATCCACAAAATAGCTTTCCAAAGCCGTCGCTACGGTGCGCATATCGGCTTTTGTGCGGCTGACTTTGCTGCGTGTTTGCGCTTCCAAAAAGTTGGGTACTGCAATAGCTGCAAGAATGGCAATAATCGCCACTACAATAAGCAGTTCAATTAACGTGAAGGCTTTGAAAAATGTGCTCTCTCTCATATTCATGTCCTTTTAGGAGCCTGTAAAGGCCCAGAGTGATGTAGTGCTTTCAGGGGCCAACGAACGAATCGTCAGCTTGGGTCTAAGAGCTGGATCTTGTGCTTCCGATGACCAAAAACGCCGAGCATTCCGCGCAACGGCTTCCGGGCCGATCAACATCCAACCATGATTTTCCTCCGGATTGTTGCTCCATTCCTCCAGATCACGTGCTAGGTCTTCAGATTTGAACGTATAGATATTATTTTCTTGGCGTACATCATCCCATCGATTCACAGGAACGCTTGCTGAAGGGCTGGTGAGAAAGTCTCCACCAGCAATTGCCCACTGCTGCGTACCGAAAGCGGAGTGCGTCCACGTGGCATCCCCTGGTTCAGCCGGTTCACCCAATCCTCCCACATTCACATCCGTGGTGGCAACATCACCCTCTCCCCAAGCGGTTGTAACTCGGTGAAGAGAGAAAACATCTCCATTCGGCGCAAACAAACCGGAGCGATCCAATACCAGAGACACTTCCACCTCCCAAGGTTTTGGAGGAAGTGAAACGTTGCTCAGATCAAAGGCGATCAACCCACGGCGAACGCTGTTGACGGTGGCTCCGGAAAAAATGAGGGCAAACCCTCCGTTGGAATTCTCTGGACGGTCGGCATAAAGTGTTGCATCCCGGGTTCCTTCGTAGCTCCCCTGTCCCTGCTGAAGAACGAGTTCCATGGCTGAAACTGAATTCAAAAAAAAGGGACAGAGGAGCAGATGAAGGGTCCTTTTCATGGGATAAAGGCTTGAGGTTATCCTTATTGATAACTCATCCAACCAGCGGGGTTGGCTGAGGCCGATCCTTGGATGATTGGTATCTTCAGGTAATCGGGTTGAATCACATCACGATAAACATCGGAACCAAAAATGGGCCGGGCATCACAACCGAGCCACGCTTCCACCACATACGAGTAAATGGAGCGGAAGTCCACATCATGACGAAGATTACCCCGCTGAAGATTAGCGAGATTGGGCTGGCCACCATAAACTCCGCCGGCCACGCGCCCGCCAAACATCATCAGCGAGTTCGCTGCACCGTGGTCTGTCCCCAAGCTGGAATTCTCTTCCACACGGCGACCAAACTCGGAGAATGTCATGATTAATACCCGATCCAGATTTCCTGTGGCTTCCATTTCATCCAGAAAAGCTGAAACGCTGTTACCGAAGTTGGTCAACAACCTTGGGTGATTTCCGCGCACCGTGGGGTCGGCATCAATCACCTGGTTCGCATGGGTATCGAAGCCCCCTTGGCGAACGTAAAAGATTCGGGTTTTGAAGCCCGAGCGAATCACCTTGCTGGCCAGCTGCAATCCACGCCCCAAGGAATCGTTGGAATAGGAACCGTCCGGGGCAATATCGGTTGCAGCGTTTGCCACGGCGATATCCTCAATGGATGCCTCCATGATATTCTCACTGCGTTGAACGAAATCCAACACGGAGTCCACCACAGGCGCTCTGTTCAGGTTTGTGATTGCCGCAAGCCGGAGATCCTCATCCGTATTCCCAAACAAACGATAGTTTTCCGGATTGTTTACGGAAGCGGGAGTGTAGTAGTCCGCCCGTTCAAAAGTCTGGGGGACACGTGTCGTCCCTGTCCCAAGGAAAAACAGAGACTCCTCCGGAAGCTGGCAACCGCAGGCGTTATCGTACAATTTCGCCACCCACCCTTTGCGGTCGCGCGCCTGACCGGGAACATAACCATGTTCAAAGTATTCCATGCTGGTGAAGTGGGAAAGGTTGGGATTCACATAACCTACATTCTGAATCACTCCAAACTGGCCGTTCTGATACCGATCGGCCAGTCTAACCATTGCCGGGTGCATACTATTTAATGCATCCATGGTAATAGCTTGATTGCGCAAAATACCCAGATTGGGTCGCGCGGCATAGTACAACGGATCAGTGGAGGGGATGATGGTATTGAGTCCATCATTACCCCCGGCAAGTTGGATGAGCACCAGAATTCGATCCTCGTTTAGGCAACCGGCTTGGTTCAATGCCATGGCGCTGCGCATAATCCAATTCGGGGTGGTGTTTTCCAAGGTAAAGAAGGCCAGAGAGCCCAAGCTGGCTTGTAGAAAGCCTCGACGGGAAACCGCCATAATGTTTCTTTCTCCAGAGAGATATCGTGTCGAAGGGTGGTGGGTTACTTGGTTTGGTATTCGGGGACAGTCATCATCAAATGAAAGCAACCACGGACTTTCCGGCGATACTTGTTCGTCGCCGATCCCGTGGAAGCATCAATCCCGGCAAAGAAGGTGTTGAACTCCGTCACCTGTTCCGCACGTAACGGACGCTGCACCAAACTTCTTCGGAAATACTCCAGAATTCCCGCGTGGTCTGTTTGCGAGGAAACATGTGTTGGGATCAATCCATCGCACCAGGCATCCGTCATGATACCACTTCCAGAAAGCGTATTGGCATAGTTGAATCGAGCGATCATGGCGCCGGAATACATCCAAGAACGACCGTGGTCCCAGCCGTTCACATCCGGGGGGTTCAGCAGATCCATGCCCATTTCATCGATTCTACCGGCAAGGCGACTCGCGTACTGTGTGTCTTCCAAATTCAACACGCGAAGCGGATGCATTACATAATCCAACGGATGTTTGATCATGCTGTGGCGGAACGCGGGATCATAGAAAATGTTACTGCGGAAGAGAGCCCGAAGTGCTTCCTTCACATCGTAACGATAACCATTTGTGGATGTTGCTTGAAACAGTGCGGCGAGTTGCGGAACCGCAGGGTGATCCATCGGAATATCCTCATTCACAAACCACAACAACAACCTCCAGGAGAGATAAATCGAGGCGGCAGGAAGAGTCGCATGGGCCGGAGTAATCCCACTATTCGTGACTTTACTCATCACCAAATCGATGGCTTGATTCGTTTCCTGACCGGGGACAGAGGAGAAGGGAATCGTACTCCCCAACACGAATTTTGTTCCGGTGGAGTGAATACTGGAACGCCATTCGTACGTGAGCGGAAAGTTCCGTGAACATCGATCGTCCACGGTTTCACCCGTAAACACTTTGGCGAGTTCCACCACATCCTGTTCGCTGTAATTCCCCACACCCATGGAGAAAAGCTCCATCACTTCGCGGCTGAAGTTTTCCTGAACACCGGTGTTCTTGTTGTCTTTGTTATCCAAGTAAAACAACATCGCCGGATTGCGAGTGATGAGCTTGAGAAGAGCCGTGTAGGAGCCACTCCCCGCCGTCCGCAGAAGTTGATTCTGCTCTTGAATGAGACGTGCCGTCCAGCGGTCGGCGCGTGTTTCATCCGGAGGCAAGGGGTCGTCGATGTTTTCCAAATCAGCTGGCGTACAGAACTGTTCTTCCGGAAGAGTGCCATCATTGCCGGGATTCACACGATCGGCCAAATCCTGGTTAATCTTGCTCCATTCTGTGGTGATCATGTCATGCAGAAACAGGGTAAGTTGTTCCTGCAAGGGATTCGGGGTGTGCCGAAAGTGGTAAAGCCACCACCCTTGAGTGGCGGATTTGTAGAGGGGATTCTTGATGGCGGGGTAATCGCCCGTGTTGGGTTGAGCAGCCAGTTGCAAGGCCACTGTGTCGTCGAGTGGATCATAGTCAACATAAGAGGAGACGGCAGCATTTATTCCTGAATTCACCAAGCTGGTGAGTTCGGAAATACCTGCCCCAAACCCGGCGCGGCGCGCCAAGTGGGAGGCCTCCTCCTCAGTCCATGAGCCTGAGTAGGGGTCTAGAAATGTCATAGGAGTTGTTTAGGAAAAGAGTATCGTGGACCTAGACAAAGGGGACACTCTCATGTGTTGTCAACAAGAGAATGCGCAGCTAATCAAGAACAAATTATTTAGGTTTTCTACGAAATATTTCATCGTGGAAATGGCACGTCGGGTAATATTCATCGAATTGATTTTATTTTATTCCACTTTCAGCTACGGTGCAAAAATGACTTTGCATGTCCCCTGTCCCTCCATTTAGCACCACGAACAAATTTGCATCTCCAGCGGAATTCTTCTGTGAATGACACCACCCCGAACTCCCAACCCTCAGAACCTGATTTCCTCATCATCCTGCGGAAGACTTGGCGCATTTACCTGGCCGATGGTTTTCTACTCTTTATTCAGTTGGTTATTTTTTTCCTTCTCCTTACTTTTTTGGAAACTTGGAAGCATCCCTTGATCAGTGATTTGCCGGGGTACCCACATCGAACAGTAATCCTTGGGATTGTATTGTGGATAACCCTAAATCTGCTGATTTACTCGCCACTTGGCGCTTTCTCCGGTGCACAGATGAACCCCGCCATTACAATCGCCTATTGGAGAATCAAAAAAATCAATACCATTAATACAATAGGATATATTACTTCTCAGTTTATATTTGGAATTATAGCTCTGCTCTTTTCAGTTTTTGTATTGGGGAAAAACTTTACAGAAAATCCCATCCATTATGCGCCGGTAAGGCCCGGAATTTTGGGGGTTTGGTCCACGGGGTTTCTCCACCTTATAATTTCTTTTTTCCTGATGATTTTGGTGCTCAAGTTTTCCAACACGCCAAAACTGAAGAAGTGGACGGGTTTTGCTGCCGCAACATTCAGCACGTTTTCTCTCTTGTTGGTCACTCCACTTACCACGCTCGCGCTAAACCCTGTTCGCAGCATTATTTCGGCTATTCCGGCGGGGGAGTGGAAACCGTTGACGGCCTATTTAGTCTTTCCAGTGCTGGGAATGTTGATCGCCGTGGAAATCTATCGCCAACTTACCACCAAGAACCCACGCACGTTCCCGGCAGTGGCTTGCTGCAAACTCAATCACCAACACACCTACACCTGTCCCCATTGCCAACCCGAAGAGTTTTACGGGAAGAATAACTAGCCCAGTTCGGGGAATTTCTTCAAAATTTCCTGAACGTGTCGTTCGACTTCCTCTCCTGTGTCCCCCAGAACAGTGACATGGCCAACTTTCCGCCCCGGGCGATTTTCCTTCCCATAATGATGATATGCAACTTCTGGAAATGAAGCGATTCCCTGAATCTCCGGTATGCTCCCGATGGCGTTGAGCATCACCGCAGGGCGTACCAAACGAGTGCTTCCCAACGGATAATTGCAGACGGCTCTCAAGTGCTGCTCAAACTGGCTTGTGGCAAAAGCTTCCATCGTCAAATGCCCGCTATTATGAACCCTTGGAGCCATCTCGTTCACCACCAATTTTTCACCCACCACAAAAAATTCAATCGTCAGTAATCCCCGATACTCGAGTGCTTCCATCGCCATGGTTAGAATGTGTCGCGCTTGAAGTTCCAATTCATCCGAAGCGTTTGCTGGAACGGTGGAGCGTCTCAAAATCCCCCCGCGATGTACGTTTTCAATCAATGGGTAGGTTGCGATTTCTCCAGATTGCGACCGTGCTCCGATCATCGAGACTTCCCGTTCAAACGGTACAAACGCCTCAAGCACGGAGGGCTTTTCACCGAACTCCACCCATGCGGAAGCGGTGTCCACCTCACGATTCAATCTCACCTGTCCCTTGCCATCATAACCAAAACGTCGAGTCTTTAAAATCCCCCTTCCTTCAAACTCATTTAATCCCTGTTCAAGGTCCGATAGGGCATCCACCTGAAAGTACGGTGCCACCTCAATTCCAAGACCAGAAAAAAAGCGTTTCTCCAACAATCGGTCTTGAGATGTTTCCAAAGCACGGCGGTTGGGATGAATATCCACCACGCTGGAGAGAGCATCCAACGCCGAGGTGGGGACGTTCTCAAATTCATAGGTGAGCAAATCCAATCCATCGGCAAATCTCTTCAGGCTTTCTATATCCTCATACGGCGCACAAACATGTTCTGAACAAAGGCGGGCACAACAATCCGGTGAAGGATCAAAGACCCGGAATCTCAATCCCAAGGGAATACCAGCCAAGGCCAGCATTTGACCCAGTTGTCCACCTCCCAGTATTCCAATCAACGGGCTTCCCTTTCCGGCCACCATTAGGAGAGCTCCTCAGCGGGGTCGGGATGATCCAGCACATCCTGTGTTTGTTTGAGACGAAACGCTGCCAACGATTCACAAATCCCGGGATACTTTCTCGCCAGAATCGCCGCGGCCAAAAGCCCGGCATTCGCTGCTCCCGAAGTGCCAATCGCCAAGGTGGCCACTGGAATTCCTTTTGGCATTTGAACGATGGAAAGAAGGGAATCGACTCCCTTGAGGATTTTGCTTTCCACGGGAACTCCCAAAACGGGGAGAATGGTTTTCGCTGCTGCCATACCCGGAAGATGCGCTGCTCCCCCTGCCCCTGCAATGATCACCTCCAACCCGCGCCCCTCGGCTTCTTCCGCATACCGAAAGAGTAAATCAGGGGTACGATGCGCGGAAACCACTTTGGCTTCGTACGCAATGCCCAGAAGATCGAGCATCGCCGCGGACTCCTTCATCGTTGGCCAATCGCTTTTGCTCCCCATGATAATCCCTACCAGCGGTTGTTGAGGCATGATTTACGCAATCCCTTACGGTGGTCGCGGATTCCACTTGATGGAGTCCCGCTTTGGAATAAATTAAACACGTTCTTTCCGAATCCTGGGAACCGGGGCAAGAGTTCGATTGTTATACTTCGGGAAGAATATCCCGGTCGCTCCAGAAGGAGTCCGGTGCAGGAGTCATCCCACGATGTTTTCTCTTCTCAACGCCAAAAATGCCATTACAGCTCTCACCATCGGTGTGTTGGGCTTTTCATCCGTCTCAAACACGGCCCACGCCGGTGGAGATTGGTACAACAGCGATGGCGCCTATGTTGGTTACGGTCTTGTTGCGGGCCTGATTATCGGCAGCCACCTGAGCAATCGCCATAGCCGCAGCCATGTGGATTACAGCTATTCCTACCACAGTGGATATCGTCATCGTGGTCATTCCAGCTTTTCCTATAGCTACAGCACCGCCCCCCGGTACTACCACAGCTATTCACGTCATTACTACAACAACGATTACTGCCCTCCCCGGTACTATCGTTCCTACCATCGGCCCGTTCACCACACCAGCGTGACGTATGTTCAACCCGTGCAATATGTGGAGCCTGAACCCGTTTACCAACCTGTGGAATCCGGAATCCAACCTGGTTCCTATGTTAAATATCGGGAAAAATCAGCATTCCCCTTCTACCACAAAAAAGAGTTGGAAGTTATTCCTCCCCTTCCTCCGGTGCAGCCTGGTCGTAGCCAAGCGGTGAATAACGCTTCCTTCGCCAACCAGCTTCGCGGAAGCTATGCAGCCCCCCAACCCCAGCTATATCAAGGGGCTCAGGAGTATCAACAACCTTCCGCGGGTTCCCAATCAGCACCTGCAACCCAGCAAGTTCCTGCTGCGGCTGTAATGCCTCATCCTTCCGAGTACCGTGAAGTAATGACTGTTTCCAATCGTGCAGGAAGCCACTTGAACCAATCCTATGAGGAACCCCAAACCGCTGGAAAACCCAGCGCCTACACCTCACCTGTTGAAATGGTTTCCATGCCCAACAGCCAACGCGACCCAGTTCCTGTGTCCACCACGCGCCGAAATGGTATCCTGACTCGTACAAGCAAGTTGGATACTGCCCAAACCGCTCTGGTTGATTCACCCAACTACTAATTTACTTCAGCTTCAGTTGCTTTTCCAAGGCCTCCCGCTTTTCCGGCGGGAGGTTTTTCATTTCCGGTTCATCCAACAAACGTTTCCTGAGTTTCTCCGCTTCCGGGTGAATGGCCCGATAACCGCATCCAGAAAGAAAAGGTGGTTCCCCTTCCCAAAGCAATAATCTCGGGTAATCACGGCACATCCCCGGACGCGAATCATAGGAATCGCAGCGGCGAGTTTGGGTATCGAAGTGACTGCAGCGGAATGTGGCCACGCGGCGGTTGACGTCCCAGTTGCGAAGCTCGAATCCATTCACTGCCCTCATCCACCAGAGCCAAGCGTGCCGAAGAAACCCGCTGCGGTTCACCATTTTACTCACTTGAACCATCGGCGATTCACAACATTGGGCGCACAGAGCACAATTCCCACCCAGCTTGTAGGGCTTTTCCCCGCGCATCTGTCGAAGTCTCCGCGTACACCACAAATCCACCCAAAAAACGCCCAAGGCCGCCCATTTTAAAACCTTCCGCAAAAGACCGTCTTTCATCAACAAACCGATACCTTTCCAGCAACGAGATAAAATTGGCTTGGGTTTTCTCCTCTGACAATCCAAATTCCCCAAGATGTTTTCCTTTGGGAAGGGCCAACCCAAACCACTAAACCATGCACATTCTTTTTGTCTCCGATGAAGACCTATGCCGCGCTCCCATGGCCCGGGCTCTCGCCAATCAACTCGCCAAATCCCTTCGAGTTCAGCATGCCACCTTCCATAGTTGTGGACTCAGCGTTCCCTCCCCCAAGTACCCCACGGTGGAACTCGTCCATTTCCTTGCCTTTAAAGAAATCAATCTCCGCAAACACCTTTCCACCCCTTTTCAACTCTCCCTTGTAAGGAATCACGACCTCATCCTTTGCATGACGCATCAACAAGCCGCCGCAGCGCGCAGTGCCGTTGGTGCTCCTCAAAGTGGTAAAATTCTCGTCCTTAACGATGCCATCAGCTTCGGAAATTCACCCGCAAAACAAAACATCCTGCCCCCACCTGATCACAGTGAATTTCATCTGATGGCCCTCTATTCCCAACTCAAAGCAAGTGTTGGGCGCCTTGTGCGGAACCTTTCCGATGGCGACGAAGTGGAAGATTTTGGAGCGAAACGCGTGGAAGCTACGGAGCGCGGACCCTTGGATGATCCCCGCCTGCGCCAATTCCTCAACCACAACATCCTTGAGTACCTTCAACGGGCTTTTCAACCCGCCACTCCGGAGGATGTTGCTGAACATCTTCAGGCGTTGGGACAAAAAATTTCCGCTATGGAAATTGAAGAACTCCTGAAAACCGATCTCAAGAACCGAGTAATTCGACGCCCTGATGCCACTTGGGAACCCGATTCCCATGCCCAGGAGCGCGAGGAAGCCGAAAGAGCGAAGCAAAAAGCGGCATCACAATCGGAGAGCCAGTCCCGGTCGCGACGCCCCGCTGATCCCGAAGCACTCTACGGCGGCACGATGGACGAAGCCACGGCTCTCACGGTGCTCTCCATCACCCTCAACACCCCGCGTGACGAAGCCCGAAAATCCATCAAAAAACTGCTGACCCGATATCATCCCGACAAATTTCACGATGACGAAGAGTTTCGTATCTTGGCCGAAGAGAAAACCAAGCAAATCAACCAAGCTTGGGCGTTGCTCGAGAAGAAACTCCCAGAGTAAATCTAAATCCTCCTCAAGCTTCCCCCTCCATTCCGTGATCTGCGCCGGGAGTATCCTCCGAAAGGTTCAGCAGATCACGCAGTTTGAGTTCGTTGATCTTATTGAAGAGCGTCTTGCGGGAGATATTCAGTCGCTTCGCAGCCTCGGCTTTGTTGTTGTTGCAAAGCAAAATGGCGCGAAGAATGGCTCGCCGTTCCGCTTCTTGAGCCACATGCGACAAATCATAGATATCGTCTCCCCGCCCGAGCCGTAGAGGATAAATGGCATCGGTTGGCGAACCCTCTTCCAGTCCATCCTCTTTTGGTAACGGTGTATGTTCCTCTACTCCTTCTGGCTCCAAGGAAAAGCGCAATCCCCCATCGGGAAGGATCATTTCGGCGTCTCCCATAATTACGGCTTTTTCCACGGAGTTTTGAAGTTCCCGAATGTTTCCTCTCCAGGGGGCGTTTTGAATCCGCTTCATTAAATCAGGGTGAACACTGATCGGTAGCAGTTGGTGCTTTTCCACAAACTGGTTAATGAAGTGATAGACAAGCTCGGGAATGTCGTCTCTCCGGTCACGCAACGGAGGAAGTTCAATCAGCAAAACATTAAGACGATAGAACAAATCCTGACGGAAGAGTTTTTGATCCACATCGCGGGAAAGATCGCGGTTGGTTGCGGCAATCACACGTACATCCACCCGAATTTCCTTTTCTCCACCCACACGTTGAATCTTTTTCTCCTGCAATACCCGAAGCATTTTTGCTTGGAGCGCCAACGGCATCTCTCCGATTTCATCCAAAAACAGCGTACCTCCGTCGGCCAGTTCGAACTTTCCTTTTTGAAGCGCATGGGCACCGGTGAATGCTCCCCGTTCATGACCAAAGAACTCCGATTCCAGAAGCGACTCCGGTAACGCCGCACAATTCACCGCCACAAACGGTTTGTCTTTCCTATTGCCGTTAAAGTGAATCGCCTGGGCCACCAACTCTTTCCCCGTCCCCGATTCCCCTTGTATCAATACCGAGGTATCCAAACTTGAAATGCGAGAAATGAGGCGAAATATCTGCTGAAGCCGCGTACTTTTTCCAATGATATGAAATTCACCGGCCTCATCATCTGCCACGCGGGGTTTAGCAAGGCTCGCGTTTTCCATCAGCAACTGAGTATCCAGCGTTCGGCTTACCGCCGTGCGGATTTGCTCAATTCCAAACGGCTTGATGATAAAATCCACCGCTCCGGAACGCATGGTTTGCACGGCATTTTCCACGGTGGCGTGGGCCGTCATCACGACAACACTAAAACCAAATCCCAACGCACGGATTTGTTGAATCAACTCATAACCATCCATCTCTGGCATGGAGAGATCGGTGATGAGCAGGGCATAGTTCCCATTGTTGGCTTGGATCATTTCCAAGGCCACTCGCCCGTTCTCCGCCACTTCAACTTGGTAACCGGAGGCCCCTAAAATATCCTTCAGCAAACGTCGCATGTTCTTCTCGTCGTCACATACCAGGATTGGAGGGATTTTTTTGACCATCGCACTGCCTTGATTGAGAATCATTGAAGATAGCATCCAACGCTTCGGAGAGTGTGTCAATTTTTACACTCACAACTCCGGAATTCGACTGAAAAATCAACTGGTTTGTATGAATCAAAAAGGCCCATCACTTGCAAATAATGAATCCATTCTATCCGTACCCCGTTGAGGAGTGTCTAAATGAGTCGCTCAGTTCTGATTGTTGATGATGAAAAGAATACCCGTGAAGGACTCAAATGGGCCTTGGAAAGCCAAGTCGACCGCGTTCTTGTGGCCGCCAACGGCGAGGAGGCACTCGATATTTTGGGGACGGAATCCGTCGGCCTTGTACTCTCCGACCTCAAAATGCCGAAGATGACCGGGATGGAGCTGCTGGAAAAAGTCCGTTCGGAACATGAGGAAGTCGAGTTCGTCATCCTCACCGGTCATGGCACAGTGGAAACCGCCGTGGATGCCATGAAGCTTGGCGCCTTCGATTACCTGATCAAACCGGTGAATCTCGAGGAGTTGAACATCCTCGTCAAACGTGTGTTTGAACAACGGGAACTCAAGCAGGAGAATGCCTCACTCCGGGCTCAGGTAAACGAGCGATACGGATTCGATAATCTCGTGGGCAACAGCGAGGCGATGCAGCGCATTTTCCAGATGATCCGCCAAGTGGCCCCCGCCCGGGCCAGTGTGTTGATCGATGGCGAAACTGGTACCGGTAAAGAACTGGTGGCCAAAGCCATTCACTTCAACAGCCCCCGGAAAACAAAGCCGTTCATCGCCGTCAACTGCGGTGCACTGAGCCAATCACTTTTGGAAAGCGAACTTTTCGGCCACGAAAAAGGGGCCTTCACTGGTGCGGTTTCCCAACGCGCCGGGCGCTTTGAAGCCGCCAACAAGGGAACCATTTTTCTCGATGAAATCGGCGAAACCACGCCGGAGTTTCAGGTGAAACTCCTTCGTGTTCTGCAGGAACAAGAATTCGAACGCGTCGGTGGTCAACGTCCCGTCAAGGTGGACGTTCGGATTATTGCCGCCACCAATCGCGACCTGAAAAAAGAAGTCGCCGAAGGGCGCTTCCGCGAGGATCTTTACTATCGCCTCAACGTCATCAATATCAAACTTCCACCTCTTCGGGAACGGCAGGATGATGTGGCTCTTTTGGTGCACCATTTTCTCCAGCACTTCAACAAGGAGAATGGTCGTCAGCTCACGCTTTCACCAAAAGCTTTAGAATTGTTGATGGGGTACAGTTGGCCGGGGAACGTGCGCCAACTTCGCACCATGATGGAGAGCATCTGCATCCTCACCCCTGGGAAGGAAATCCTCCCGCAAAATCTCCCCGCCGATGTTGCCGGACAGCAAACACCCCAACACCACTTGAAGCTCCACGTGGGCATGACGGTCCGCGATGCGGAACGGGAATTGATCCGGGCCACCCTGGCGAAACTCGGTGGAAACAAAGCCAAAGCAGCTCGTGTTTTGGGGCTCGGTCGCAAGACCCTTTACCGCAAACTGGAAGAGTATGAGTTGGCCGAAGGGATGACCCCCGAGGAAGCCGATCTTTCGGATGAAGATTGATTAGTCTCCTCTGCCCGTAGGGGCTCAAAAGGGTGACTCAGGTCATCAGCAACATTCCAAGTTTTTACTCCACAATACATCGGGGTGCTCAAACGAGTTTCTGTGAACTCCGCTTGCCCCAAGCCCCGCCCCCTTGAAACGCTCACGCCCTGAAAAATTCACTCAAAGGAATACCCACCTGTGACTCACAATATCGCTGTAATCCATGGGGACGGAACCGGCCCCGAAGTCATGCGCGAGGGCCTTAAAGTCCTCAACGCCGCCAAGGAAAAATTTGGTTTCTCCGTGAATTTGGTGGACTATGATCTCGGCGGTGAGCGCTACCTCCGCACCGGTGAAGTCCTTCCCGATTCTGTTCTCTCCGAGCTTCGCCAGATGGACGCCATTTATCTTTCCGCCATCGGTCACCCCGATGTGAAGCCCGGCATTCTGGAAAAAGGTATTCTCCTCCGTCTTCGCTTTGAACTCGATCAATATATCAACCTCCGCCCCATCAAACTCGTCCCCGGAGTAAAATCTCCCCTCGCCAAGAAAAGCACCGAACACATCGACTTTGTGGTGGTGCGTGAAAACACCGAAGGTCTTTACGCTGGCGCCGGCGGGAACCTGAAAAAAGGCACCCCCGACGAGGTGGCGATTCAGGAAAGCATCAACACCCGTAAAGGTGTTGAGCGCTGCCTGCGTTATGCTTTTGAACTCACCCGCAAACGCCAAAAATCCAAAACTCTTCACCTGGTTGGGAAAACCAACGTTCTCACCTACGCCTTCGATTTGTGGGAACGTGCCTTCAATGAAGTGGGTGCCGCTGATTACGCCGATGTTCAACGCGCCTATCACCACGTGGACGCCTGTTGTATGTTCATGATCGACCGCCCCGAAGTGTACAACGTGATCGTGACCGACAACATGTTCGGTGATATCATCACCGACGTTGGGGCGATTCTCCAAGGTGGTTTGGGTGTTGCCGCTTCCGGGAACATCAACCCGAACGGCGTCTCCATGTTCGAACCCGTGGGTGGTTC
>JANRMB010000293.1:0-11503 GCA_033761985.1 Candidatus Sumerlaeia bacterium
GGAAGGCACAACCCCCCAAGCCTTTGGCCGTTCCCCCAAAAGGAACAGGTGTGTGGTCGCCGAGGGCATTGGTGGATAATGAGTTCTTTCGCGTTTCGGTGGTGGACGTGGGTGACGCAGCCCTCCGGTTGGAGTCGCCTCTGCGGAACGGTCAAATTGTGGTGGTGCTTTCCGGAGCAGGGAAGCTGGAATCGGGGTCTTTTCAAACGGATTTGCGCATAGGGCAAACGTGGTTTCTCCCGGCGCTGTTGGGCTCCGGAGTTCTGGTTCGCGGAGAAAAGAGCAATGCCGTGCGGTTGTTGATTGCGGAGAGCCGGGAGATTTGTGCGGAATGAATTCCATGTTGCAGAACTTCGGCAAACGTTTCAGGAAGAAAGGTGCTTCAAATGGCGATTGATTTGAGGACGATCAAACAGGCGGGGCCTTTTGCACTGAGCAGTTGCTTGGGCGAAAATGGCGTATTGGGAACGTTCGCGGGGCAGAGTGATCGTGGTGAAGTGGTGTGCGTAGTCGTGATGGCGCGGGAGCAATTAGCAAAACCTGAAGTATGGCAAACGGCGGAGCAGGCATCGCAACGGTTGCAATCGGGGATGCCCAACGGGTGCCTCACCCCGGTCATGTGGGGACAGGAGAGCGGCTTTTTCTATATGGCCTACCCGTTTTTGCAGGGAGTTCATCTGGGTGGGCGGGTAAATGCCTCTGGATTGCCAAGTACTGTTGAGGTGTTGGAAATCGGGATCGGCGTATTGCATGCTCTGAGGGAGTTGCATAATCTGGGCGTTTCGCATCGGGCATTAAACCCGGCGAGTATTTTTCTTCCGGCAGATGGAAGTGCCCCGCTGCTGCTGCATTGCGGGTGGTCGCGGTTGTTGATCAACGCTCAAGGGGGGCCGTTGAATGATAATCTGATGTGTATTCTTCCCTTTCTTGCTCCGGAAGTGGTGGCACAGGAAGGGGCCGACACCCCCTCAGATATCTATTCCTTGGCGGCGAATTTATTCTTCCTGCTCACGGGGGAACCCTTGTTCTGGGATGATGCACCCGACGGATTGGCACGGCTGATTTTGACATCGCCCGCAAATCTTTCCGCTCTGGATGCCCTGGGGAACCGGGCGTTGAAAGAGTTGATGGAAGACATGTTGGAGAAAGATCCGGAGGATCGCCCGCCGAATATCGAGGCGTTGATCAATCGGTTTCAACAGGTTCGCGACGCCATGGGTGGAGCCCGGCCTGTTGTTGGCCGGAGCGAAACAGCGTCGCAGGTATCGTTTTCCGAGCAGGCCACGATGCGCTTTGAACCGGGGATGATGGATGGGGAGGACACTTCTCGAGGGTTGGAGCCTGTGGCGGATGGCGATGATCAGCGGACGACGAAGAGTGAGGAGTTTCAAAAGCCTCCCTCAGCCCGGGAACTGCATCAGGCACAAAAGAAAAAGAGCCAGCAGGAAAACTTGTATCGCGCTCAGGAAGCCGCTGAGATGGCGCGTCTGGAGCGGGAGCGCCAAGCGGAGATGGAGCGTCAGGCTTCCATCGACAAGCAGAAACAGGAGATCATGAAGAAACGTCAGATGCTCAAAAAGGCTCTGATGGTGGCTGCGGCGCTATTGTTTGTTCTGATGTTGGCCGGTGGCGTGTACGCATTGTATTCGTACATCAGTTCTGAAGAGCAACAGGGTCAGCAGAATGTTGCAGAGATTCGTAAAACTCAGGAAGAGGAAGCCAAGCGGATCAAGGCGCAACAGGAGGCCAAGGCCAAGGTAACGAAGACGCACGAGGCGTTGAAAACCTACGGTACGCATGTTCAGGGATATCTGAAGCGGTTCGGCACATGGCCGGTGACTTTTGAAGACCTGAAGGAATTGAAGATTGAACTTGCGGAGACACGCCCGGATGGCTGGGGAACAGAACTCCAGTTGAGGGGCGAGGGGTTTATTGTGAGTGCGGGTCCGGATGCGAAGTTCGACACGAAGGATGATCTGTGGATTAATTCCCAAACTCAGGAACTCGGCCCTTAAACCTGGTTCAAGCGGCCGAATACGGTGTTGCGCAGCACGGCGGTCTAGGTCGCGTACCTCCAGTACGCTCCGCTTCGGCGCTTGTTTGCGCGCCTTGTCTTCGTCCGTATGAATCCAGGTTTGCCTCTTTGTCCAGGCCGAATACGGTGTTGCGCAGCACGGCGGCCCAGGTCGTCGGGTGGGAGCAATGTGTGACCTTATTGACGGTGTTGACGTTGTTGACTTTAGATTTTAGGGGGCCTTTTTTTTGGGTAGGGGCGGGTTACCCGGCAAGTTGAAAAAGTTTCCCACTTCCAGTTGCGTCCCTGTTGGGAAACCGGTTGATTGGGTGCGCATGAGATTCGGGGGCTGTGATTCCCCGGCTTGATTTAGTTTGAATTTATTCGAGGAGACTCCCTCACATGTTGGAAAACTTCCAAACAACGTCCATTTTCATGGGCCTTTTTCTTCGCAAACTGGAAGTGAATGACTTCCAAAAGTTTGCAGAATCGCTGCCCTGGCGCCTTCCAGAGTTTGATGGAGAGGTTCAGGTGAACCCCCAGCAAACGAATCTTCCCCCCGACGCTCCCCGCGTTCGGTTCGGTTCCAAGGATGGTCGTCTGTTGTTGGAAGTGGCTCCCGCGAAAATCCATTTCCGGATGATGCCCGGCGAAGTTACTCGCAACGCACAAGGGGCAAACATTCAGGCTCTTCCCGTGGGCAAAGCCTATGCAAACTTCATCCCCCAAGCCACTCGCCTCTACACCACCCTTCAGGACCACTTCGGTGCCATGGCCAACCGCGTTGGCGTGATTACGGACTTGATTGCCCCCACACCCAGCAGCGCCAACCAGCGCATGCAACAAGTGTTGATGGCCGACTCCGATTTGTTGGGTGATCGCCTTCAGGAACTCACCATCAGCGCATTGGTACGTGCCACACTCAAGGACGGTGTGAACGTCAATCGCCGGATCAATCTTCGGCCCCTGCGCACCGGCCAGGAAGGCAACCCCGATCTGATTCTGAATGCGAACATCGACATCAACACCGTGGCCGATGAGCCCTACGATTTGGGGACCGATGAGTTGGCGAGCTTCCTTTCCAACACCTCTGAGCACATTCAGAACAACATCCCCTTCCTGAACGAAGGTGGATTGTTTCAATAACGTGTAAGGGATTCAGCAGAGTTCCTAAGAAATACACTCCCTCCTGATGCAACGTCAGGGGGGAGTTTTGTTGAAGGGTGTGTATTGGCAGGAGGTGCGTGGATGTTTTCTTTTCGAAAGCTGAATCCAGTAACGCTCTACCATGATTGGTTGGAGAAGGATGAAAAGGAGTATGCCGAATTTACAAAGCATTTTGACGAGGAGGCGGACAGTTGAGATCAAAGAATCCCTATTCTTGGTTGCGGGTTTGGTTTGCCAAACGAAAGCTGAAGAGCCTTTCAAAAGGGAATGATCAGTTTCTCAGAAACCATATAACACCGGAACTCTTGCAAGACCTCATGAAGATTATTCCAGAAAAGTACCATCGTCGGAAGATTATCTTTACCAATAATTATGATTTTTCTTATCGAGATGATTTACTCAATTGGAGCAAAACAAATCTTTGGGATGCTCGTTATAAAGGTTTGCTGATCATCAATATTGCTGATCAGTTGAGCAAAAACAATAGAAAGCTGAACCAATCCATTTTATCATTGATGGCCATTCACTTATCCAGTACGTTTCGGATTTTATTCTTTACTTATTTTGCGTCCATGTTGTTTCTCACTGAATATTTGGTAGACATCACTCGTGGAACTCTCTATTTTTGGCTTACAATTTTATTAGTTATGCCATTCTATTTATCGGCTTTTGACCTTTTGAATTATCTCATTTTAGGGCACCTCAATAAATACTATGAAGTGCGGTGCAGAATTTACCAAACTATCAACGCGTTGGAATATATTTTTCATCTCATGCCGATATTTGAAAAGCACTATAGGACCATACTCAAACCAGACTATTCATTGGGTGTGATCAATTTCTTTTTCTATATTATTTTAGGTCATTATTACATGCAACTCATCAAAGCAATCTTCGGAAATCCCGTCTTACGTTTTCTGCATCAACATCATGTCTTTATTGGTAGCATGGAAGAGCTGGAACAACAATACGAAAGTTGGAAGCGCAAGCAGGGTACTTGGATTGGATTGATTGATTGATTGATTGATTAACTTGTGAAATCCTTATAGGATGTACCTGTTTATCGGGCCAATGTGGGAACCAAGATTTAACCCTGTAAGGGTTTAATCACAAAGCCCGGGGTAAGCGCAGCGCAACCCTGGGTAGCGTTCGGATAACTGATATCGAGCTCTGCAAGAGCGCGAACCCAAACTCAATCATCACCTTATCGTGATAGTGCCCAAACAGGGCACGGGTGTTTCTGCGCAACTTGGCTACCCCGGGCTTCGGGATCACCCCCCCTCCAGGGGGAATTTGTGCCCACCAAGAATTTGATCCGTTACCCAGTAGGCAGGTTCTATAGGATTCCGTGGTAGGTAGATTTTCAGAATAGTCCGCTTGCCGTTTGGGTTCATTCAGCGAAGCGGGCGAGAGATGTTTTCCCGAGTTCAAGGCGCGAGAGTCTAAGCCGACTCAGGCGTAGCGGAGCTATGTCGCGGGAGGCTGAAGCGAACAGCAACACAGAAATCGGGAAAACAGAATCGTCCAGCCCCCCTACTCCTTCTGAAATAAGAGGTTATACACATCCAGGGCGGTTTGGGCGGTGGCGCTCCAAGGGAATTGCGCGGCGCGGAGGGGGCCTTCGGCTTTGAGCCGTTCACGCAGGGAGTTCTGGGTGGCAATCTGGTGGATGCCTTTGGCCATGGCTTCCACGTCATCGGGATCCACCAGAACGGCGTAATTGCCACAGATTTCCGGCAGGGAGGCGTGCGTGCTCGCCAGCACGGGGATGCTGAGTTGCATGGCCTCCAGCGTGGGAAAACCAAAGCCTTCGAACTTGGTGGGGAACAGCAGGGCATGGGCACCGGCGAGAAGGGCGCGGTGTTCGCGGGCTTCCAATGGCTCGTGGATCAGAATCTGCTGGCTGAGCTTGTTGCGGCGGACCCAGCGTTCCACATCGCGCAGGAACCGGCTTCCGGATACGACCAGAATGAGCTTGCTTTGTTGCCAGGATTTGGCGGCGATCTCCTGAAAACGCTTCCATGCTTTGACGAGGTTGAGGAGGTTTTTGTTGGGTCGGGAGGAGCCGTAGTAAAGGAAGTAGGGAGCTTCGGCCACACCAAGGCGCTGGGTAATTTGCTGACGTTCGCTTTCCAGCGGGGGAGCTCCCGCTTGTTCGATACCGAGATGGCTGACGATGAGTTTCGGGCGGAGTCCCGGGTAGTGCTCCAAAGCATCCTGCTGGGTGGCGTAGCTATCACACAGCACCCATTTGGCTTTGGCGAGAACGGTGGGGTACGCCCAGCGGTAGAAGAGTTGGTAACCTGTGCGCACCAGCGGATGGCGTTTGCCGTGGAACATGGGATCGACGATGGGCTGAAGATCGTGCAGGGTTACAAGCAGGGGCTTCTCGTAGAAGATCGGCGCCATGGGGGCCAGCGCATGGACGATGCTGGGTTTGAATTCCTCGAGGTATTTGTGAAGCAGAAAGACGGTTTGGAAGCTCATCACTTGAGGCGCATAGGTGAGGAGTTCGAAGTTATCCCCCACGTTCAACGCCTGGTGAAAGGTGGGGCGCACGAGTACCTGATAGCGGGTGGTTTGATCGAGTTTGGCGAGATGCTCAATCAGGTGCTTGCTGTAAGTTCCGATGCCGGAGAAGCGGCCATCGAGGTAGCGGGCATCGAGGAAGACGGACATGATGGAGGGGCTTCAGCTCTGGGGCGTTAGAGGAGATTCTGTTCGCGATAGGCTTCGATGGTTTCGCTCATGCCTTGGCGCAGGGAGATGGTGGCCTCCCACCCGGAATCCTCGGAGAGAGGGGCTGAATCGGCAATCCAATTTCCGGCGGTGGCCTCGCGCCATTTGTCCACGGTGAAAGGGGAAAGGGGTTTGCGGGCGATGCGGGAGAGGAGATCGAGCGTGGCGGCGGCGGCTTTCCCCACGCCTTTGGGGAGGCGAATGGTACGAACATTCGACTTTCCGAGAAGCTCGGCAAAAAGCGCCATGGCGTCGTCGTAGAGCCAGACGTCGGGGTGGTTCAGGAAATAGGTTTTCCCGGCGGTTTTGGGGGATTCCGCCGCCGCGATGCAGCCCCGGGCAACGTCGAGGGCATGAGTGAGTTGCACGTGGAATGGGGCGCCCACGGCGAGGGAAACCCCGAAACGGAGAGTCTTGAGCACCTCCAGGAAATCGCGATCACCGGGGCCGTAGATGGCACCCGGACGAACGATGGTGAGGTCGGCGTTTTGGATCACCTGACGAACGAGGCGTTCGCCATGGAGTTTGCTTTTGCCATAAAGGGAAACCGGGGTAAGGCGATCGGCCACAGCGCGCAGGCGATTTTCCGGTGCGGGACCCGCCGCGGCCAGACTGGAGACTTGAAGCCAGCGCCCCCGGAATCCGCCGGCCTGGGCAGCGCGGGCAAGTTCGGCGCTGAGGCTCCCGTTCACCGCTTCAAACTCCGCCGGGCGGATGGTTTTGGTGAGGCCCGCAAGATGGTAGAAGGCACGAGCTTCGGCGATGGGGGTCTCCAGAGGAGTGGAGAGAAAATGGGAAAGCAGGAGGGGCTGGGCACCTCGCTGGCGGAGGGTTTCGGCCGCGGACTCGGACCGCGCCAACCCATGGACGGTGTACCCCTGGCGGAGTAATTCGGCGATCAGATGCCCCCCCAAAAAACCCGTTCCCCCGGAGACAAACGCCACGAGGGGGAAATTCAGCTTGGCGATTCCACCGGTGGAGTGGCGAAGGGGTTTGGGGGTGTGCATAAGGGTGGAGAGATCCGCAGGGAAGTGCGAAAAGTGGAGGACATTCCGGGGGGAAGTGGCGAGGAAAATTAGGTCTCGCTGATGGCGTACTTACATGGAGAACAACATTCCCACCAAGAGAAGGAAAAAAGAGCACCCACACAAAATTGCAATCAGGATGTAGGTGGCGATGTTCAGGAGAAATCCACGAAAAAGACCGATTGGAATTCCGGAAGAATCTCGCAAATACCATCCGTAAGCAAACCCGGAAAGAAAGAAACCAATGATTAGGGAGAGAAATCGCCCGATTGCCCAAGCTGCACCCAGTTCAATCACGAATCCGAGCGACAATCGAATGATCAGGCTTATCAAATAGTTGGCTAATGAAACACTAACCACTACTTTCAAGATATTGAGATACGGGCTCTTTATGCCAAAAAAAAGATTCAGAAATAATCGAAAAATTAACGTCGTAACTATTGATCCTAAAACAACATAGCCCAGCGCAACGATAAGCTCATACTCGGCCAAACTCATCGGTGCATTCATAGTAAATTAGTACACCGTTTCATGATCAGAGCAGTTAGAGAGCACCGGCAAAAGCTAAGATTCCAAAGACAGCGGCTGCAAAGCCACCACATACAATCAAGACGAAAAGAATATAGGCAAAACTCAACAAGAATCCCCGAGCCACACCAATCGGTGTACCGGAGGAATCTCGAATAAAGAGACCGTAGGCAAATCCGGAGATCACCAGACCAATGATGGTGGAGATGATTCCGCCAATAATTTGCGTATTGGTTGGAGTCAGGAACATCGCCAATCCATAACCTATGGCAAAACCGATAACGTAGTTGATGAATGTAACGCAAAAAACTACTTTAAAAACTTCCGTAAAAGGGGTGATGATTTGAAAAAATGTGCTCAACAGAAAACGAAGAATTAGGGAAGCTACAAGCGAACCGATGAAAACTCCCCCCAGACCTCCCATTAACTGACCGATGGCATAACTTGTTCCGGGGTTCATAAATGGCCTCCTGAGTCAAACCTTGAAAAAAAAAAATCTAATCATTACGATTGGATTGAGATAAATATATAAATAATTCTCCTCCGATGCAACAGCTAATGAGCAAACCTAGAAAAAGAAAATAACAAAAAGCTAGGAATAATCCTTTTGGCTGACCAATACGGTTCCCTGAGGAGTCCTTCACGAGCCCCAATACAAAAATCAACAAGATGAAAAAAAGTATCAAATTGATGAAAGAGCCCCACGACTTCCAGAGTTCGGCTCCTACGGCGAATGACATCACAAAGTTGATAACATATTGTAACAGATATAAAGGCAGGAAGCAAAAAACGAGACGCCAATACTCAACGGAGATTTGGAACATTCGGCTGAGAATAAACCGCGTATAGGCCGCCCCAAACAAGGAGCCCACCAACGGCCCCATGCAACTACCAACCTGATAAGCAAAACTCTGTTCCAACGGCTTCCTCCCAGAAGGTGATTGGATTCCCTGATGGGAAGAATAGAACCTTACTTCCCAGCGGGTTTCAACACGGGAAGTGAGAAAGGGCCTTCGGGGAAAGCACAGATTTTACAACGCTGCCCGTGACCCTGCATGGCAACCTCGATCGCCTCGTTGAAGTCGCTGGTGGGAGTAAGCCCTGTCTGCCAAAGATCGGCTTCACTGATCCCCTGGGAATAGACGATGACCTCGTGGTTTTTGAGGATGTTGTAGAGGTGCTGGGCAATCCACTGACCGGGAATCCATTCGTCGCTGTTGCCATAATGAGCTGCAAACTGGGTGGGAGACTGGCCTTTGAGGAAGAGTTCGCGAAGGGGCGCGGGTCCGAAGCCGTTTTCCAAGCCCGCTGTACAAACGATTGTGCCGTTTTCCTTCATGATGGGGACAACGGCAGAAAGGCTGTTGATGAGTTGGTAGAGGCTGCCATCGAAGGGGGCGCCGCCGCCGGTGGTGACGACGATGTCCATGGGTTCCTTGAGGGCGCTGCCGAGCTTCTCGCGCATTTGATCGATACTCGCCATCGTCGCTTGACCGGGATCACCACAGACGTAGCTGGAGAGATTGCCGTCACGGGTCATTAGCGCGCAGAATCCGAAGTCGCACCCTGCAACCTGGAGCGCCTGCATCCCCGCCATGTGGAACGGATTATCGCGAGTGATGCCATAGCTGACGGCGGGGTTGGTGACGTTTTCGTAGCTGTACAGGGCGCGAAGGGTTGTTTCATCCACAATGCCGGGGAGAATCAGGGAACGCCCGCCCACGAAACCTTCGATGATATCGGGCAACACAGGCCCGATGATGATGCGGGCATCGGCTTCGGCGTAGGCTTTGTGAATGCGCAGGGGGATTTCGTCGCCCACTTTACCAACTTCGACACAATCGTTGGTATTGGAGGGGTTGTGGAGAATCATGCGGTAGCGGGAAAGAAGCGCGGAGGGAACGGTTCGGGCAAGGAAGTCCTCGCTTTTGGGCATCCAGATGGAGTTGGTGAAAAGAACGGTGATGTTTTCCGCTTCAAGGCGGCCCACTTCCTCAATCCGGCTCAGAATGCTGGGGAGAACGCGTTTGAAGAGTTGGGGGCAGAGGGAGCTCATCACAAGGCAGATGTTCTTTTTGCCACGAACCACCTCGCGGAAATTTGCAGAGCCGACGGGTGAGCTGAGGGCTTCTTCGAGGGCCTGCTCCTCGCTGGGGGCTTTTTCCAGTTGGAAGGGGCGGTAGCAACGGCCGTTGATCCAGTTATCGGGAACGTCCACGGGGAGTTCTGTGGAGCCGTAGGGAAGACGAATGTTCATTGAAGGCGCGCCTTTTGAATTACTGAGAGAAACCGATAAGGCGGATTGCATCAAACGGCACGGCGTGGAGCAAGCGGGGAATCAAAAAGATGAAGAAAGGCGCACGACCATCCTGGGCGTAAAAACTATCACAAGAACGGGGCTTCCGGTTACAATTCGGCTCGCCGGGTTCTACCCGGCTACCAAGATAACCGAGGCCAGGCAGGAGCCAGGCGGTCCGAATTGTTACAGCACCAACGGCCCAGGATGGTGGGCAGGAAGCCGATCCCCCTCAGCCGAGTTGGCGACCACCATCAACCGTCACGATGGAGCCGGTGGCATAGGGCTGACGAAGGAGATACAGGAGAGCCTCGGCGATTGCATCAGGTGTTCCCCAGCGGGCGAGGGGGATTCGTTGAAGAATCGCATAGTGGCTGGTGGAGGAAAGATCTTCGGGCTCGAGAACAGGTCCGGGGGCGATGGCATTGACCCGAATGGTTGGAGCAAGCTCCCGGGCAAGGGCACGGGTGAGTGCTTCCAGTCCCCCTTTTCCACACCAGTAGGCGGAAAACTGCGGCGAGGGGGTGGGGAGCACGGCATCAAGAATGTTGATGATTTGGGGATCATTACTGCGCCGAAGAAGGGGCAGAGCCTTTTGGGAACAGAAATAGGGGCCTTTGAGGTTGGATTCCACAGCGGAGAGGAAATCAGCTTCGGTGGTAGCTTCAAAAGGGATTCGGGGAAACGTGGAGGCGTTGTTCACAAGGCAATCGAGGCGACCAAACCGGGCGTCGATTTCCCCCACGATGCGTTCCACATCGGGAATATGCGCATGGTTTCCACAAACGATCAGAGGTTCCGGACCGAGGTCGGCGGCTTCCAGAGCGGTTTGTTCGGCTTCTTCACGGGAGGTGTTGTAGTGAATAACCACGTGGGCCCCTTCCGCCGCGCAGCGTAACGCCATGGTGCGCCCCACCCGGCGGGCCGATCCGGTGATCCAGATAACGCGCCCTTGCAGGCTTCGTGCGGGGAGGGGATTAATGGATGACGATGGTGCCACGGAATTCGGTTTCCTCGGTGAAGGGTACGGAGACGTTGGTACGGAAGGCTTCGGGCATTTCCCGGGCCTCCAGAGCTTTGAAGACTGCTTCCATCCCCTGCTCATCATGGAAGAGGCGCACCACGCGATAGGCATGACCGTAGTCATCGGGGCGTTCGGAAATGGCATCCAACCGGGTGCTCTTGTAATTTTGCATGCAAATGCGGCGGGCGATGAACTGGGCAAACCCTTCCACCAGATAGAAGTCGCGGTTGCCGGGGAAGTGTTCATCCTGCCAGGCGTGCGTGAGTTCGTGGGAAATGGTCTCCCAGGCTTTGTCTTCGGGGAGGTTGTCGAGAAGGACGATACCGCGTTCGCCGTTGAAGTTGAAGTAGAATCCCATGTTGTTCCCCTGGGATTCCCTTTTGATGGCCGGAGGGGTGATGGGCTCGAGGTAGCCGGGTTTTTCGCTTTCGGCAACGGGTTCCTCTTTGCGGGTCGTGGTAGGAAGCCGATAACCGAGGGCGAGCATTTGCTCAGGGGTCACCACTTGCAGGGGAATGCGTTTGAAGGGGCGCCCCAGTTGAGCTTCGATCTGGGGGTGGATTTCATCGATCAGTTTTTCGTAGGCGGCCTTCCCTTGGATAGCGAACATACTGCAGGATTTGCAGGAAACGGAATGTGTATCCAAGGGGGTGGAATCCTCGCCGGCAGGTTTTGCGCAAAAGTAGCATTTGGAGGAGGATTCGAAACAG
>JANRMB010000294.1:0-1708 GCA_033761985.1 Candidatus Sumerlaeia bacterium
TGTTGCGGGCGTGGAAGCTGGTGGAGGCCGAGTTCCCTAACGTCTGGCTCCGGTGCTGCGGTCGGGACACCGGGGCTCTCCCCGGGCTAAAGGCGCTGGTGCAGGAACTGGGTATTGCGAACCGGGTGGAACTCCTCGGCCCCACCGCCACACCCTTGGAGGATTTGCAACGCGCTGTGGTGCTGGTTCACCCGAGCCACGAGGAAGGGCTCCCCAACGCGGTTCTGGAGGCATTGGTCAGCAACGTCCCCATCGTGGCCACACATGTGGGCGGCACACCGGAACTTGTGCAGGGTTTGACGCACTATGGGAAGCTGGTTTCCCCAAAAGCCCCGGAGGAACTGGCCGCAGCACTGCGCCAAGTGCTTCAAGACCCCGAGGATCACCGCCCTTCGGCGAGTGTTGACCACGCAAAATGGCGCCGGCAATGGCATCAGGAAGTGATGATTTCCGGTTACGACCGTATTTTTACCCAAGCGGCGAAAAAATCCCGTCATCGCCGATAATCAGCGCTATTGTTGGCGCAAGATCGGCTTCCTGTGTTGACCCACCTGCATTTCTCACACAAAAAGTTGTGGACACGTGTTGTCTTTATCAATGAGAATGTTAGGAAACGATGAGGAAGTTTCGCGCTTTCTCTATTCTCACCTCAGTAATACTCTCTTCGGGAGATACCGCATCATGAAATCATTGCTTCGATTGCTCGCTGTTGCCGCCGCATTTTTGCCCCTTTGCGCGGTCTCCCATGCCGCAGGCGCCTCGGATTTCCCCGCTACTCCGGCCCCCCTTTCCACGCAATCGCTTCCCGCCGCACCGCTCATGATGCAGGAGTCCGACGCCGCGTTGGCGGTCACGGTCTCCCGGTTCGATCAACTCCCCCTCGGCGAATCCTGCGTTATCCGCGGAACGGTCTCCAGCATCCGCAACCCCGATGCGGGCTCCAACCAACCTTACACCATTTACCTGCAGGAGGGTGACTCCGTTGCCAGGCTCGTGATGTGGCCCATGGACTTGGCTGCCGTGCCCCAGGTGGACGACATCAAGCCCGGCGCCACGATTCAAGCCGCGGGGACGGTGAACGATTTCAAGGGGACACGTCAGTTGAAGCTTGAAGACGCCACCCGGGTATTCGTTACGGCTCCGGCCCCCGCTGCTGCGGCGACTGCCACAACGGCGTTCTCCACCCCCGCCAATACCGACGCCACACCGATCAATCAAATCAGCTTCTCCCACATCGGGCGTCAGATGAAAATCCAAGGCACGGTGAAAAGCGTCAAGGAATCCACCCAGAGCCGCATCCCCACGATTGTGGAAGTCGGCGACGCCTCAGGAACCATCACCCTTGTGTATTGGCAGGAAGTCTCCAGCGCCCTGAAGGCGGAACAAGCCCCCAAACAAGGGGACACACTTACCGCATTTGGTACAGTAAACGAGTACCGGGGCAAACTGCAGTTGAAGATTACCAATAGCGCGGCGTTGGCGAAGGCGGAATAATTCATTCCTGCTGAGAAGCTTTCCGGGCGTTCCCAAAAAATAATCTTAGAAATCCACAAGCGCCCGGGCAATCGCCGCACCCACGGCGCGGTGAGTCTCGGGAGTCATGAATGCTTCCGGGGTGGCGCCATGGTTTTGGTTGTTGTAGGCGCCCTCAAAAATCCACGCTTTCACACCGTACTCCTTCCAATTGGAGTCGTCGGAAAAACGCATG
>JANRMB010000295.1:0-4456 GCA_033761985.1 Candidatus Sumerlaeia bacterium
ATAGCGCGTGATGCTGTAGTTTCCGGTTTGCTCGTAGGCAACAACGGCAAGATTCAACGTACCGGCCACAAGCTCCGTGAGGAGGAGGCGATATTCCTGACGATCAAACCGGCGGGCAGCGTTTGCTCCGGAAACCAGAGCAAGGATCTGTTGATCGGTCTCTGTCCCCGTCAAATCACGGATGATGTGAACACTATTGACGGTTTTGTCGGTACGGACGACGGCCTCATAATCGCGGCTTTGGATATCGTTTGTTCCCGTTGCAGTGGGGAATGTTAGTTCTGCCTCAGGTGGAACGCGATCGAGATACACCACACGTTTTTCCACGTTATAGAGTGGTTGAGTACCGCTTGGGCGAGTGAGGAAGGAACGTGTTTCAAAGTAGTTATACCCCTCGGGAAGGAGTGAGGCATCGATGCTGGCTGTGTAGGTGGTGAGGCCATCGCCGTTGATCTCTGATTGGAAAGATTCAAACCCGGCGAATCGCCCGGTGGCGTTGCGGAATCCATCTCCATCCACATCGATCTGGCCATAGTTAACTTTCACCAAGGCGTTGTCATTGGGGGCTTGAGGGGAGTTTTCCACTGCAAGCGCAAGTTCGATGGTATCGTCCTGCACGATGGTGATGGGCGTAAGCCGGCGGCGGGCTTCAGTTTGATTGTTGGGTTGGGGAGCAGCGGCATCGGGGAGGATTTGCCCGGTGGCGTTGGTGATCGTGAATGTGGCGTTGGGGACGCGTGGTGCGTACACTACATACCCGCGGCTATGGAATCCGCCGGGGGATGGGGCCCTCATGCGTGGGACGCGGATGGTTACCTGCCCACCACCATTGACGGTGACAGTATCAAAGATGTCGTTGTTCGGGTCCACGATGGGGTCCGTGGCGTTGCCGGTAACTTCGGTGAGAACAGTTCCCGGGGCGAAAGCTGTTTGAACAGTGCGTTGGTCAAACCCACCGTCCCCGCGATCGTTCAACCCAATCAAGGCTGCAGTTTGGCGTTCGTAGATGTACACGTCGCCGTCAATCCAGCGAGTGGCGTGGGGCCCGCGAATGTATTCATCGTTTACTTGAACCAGCTTCACAAGGGCGCCGGCGTAGTTTCCGAGGGAATCCCCACGGCCATCCTTGGGGAAGTCACGCCCGTCACCAAACTCTTTGGCGTTGTAATACACCAGGGGAAGACCAGTTCGGGTAAGGATGTGCGCTTGGGCGAGGTTGTTGTAGCCGTTGAATGCCCCTGCGCCGTTACTGTCATGGCTGCCGGCAAACATCACACCGCGGGTACCGTTGTTGGCATCTCCATCGGCGCTATCGTAGCTGGCAAATTCGAGTCCGCGCATATCGCCGAAACCACCGGCTCCGAAGATGGATTCCATGGCGAAGAAGAGGGGGAAATCGAGTGTGTCGCGGTTACCGAAACCATCCTTGCGTACGTAGGCGTTAAGGGAATCGAAGTTTCCAGTAAAGTTTTCGCCAAAACTAAAGGGCGTAAACGGGGAGTTATCGATGGGATTGCGGCCCAGATTGAAGAGTGTGGCATCGTAGAAATCGTTGAAAAAGAAGGTTGGAATGTGTTTGGTGGCATCGAGGCGGAAACCATCCACGCCGTGCACCTCCACCATGTATTGCATATACCGGAGCAGCAGGCCCACGGAGTTTTCCTCAGTGGGGTCGCCAGCCATGGGATTAGCAAGGTTGAAGGGGCGCCGACCAAACTGCAGGGGGAGGTCTTGGTCGGGATAGAACATCCGGTTTGTTTCGCGGGGTGTTTCATTGGGGATGTTGTTGGCGAAACCGGGGACCGGGTGACGGACGAAGCGATAGTTTTTGCTTTGGTTGATATCGATGAGGCCGGCAAGGCGCCCGTTGAGGTCGCCCCCTTCGAAACGACCATGGAAGTCGCCGTCCACATCAAAGTTGGCGCGGGTGATGAATCCGGGATAATCGCCAAACGCCACGAAGTTGGGGTCTGAGCCGTCGCGGAAGCCGTTATGATTGAGGACGGCGTCGATATAGAGGGAGATACCGGCACGATTGAATTCATCTGAAAGTGCCCGGAAACCTTGTTCGGTACCGTAGAGAGTGCGGGAGTTTCCGTTGCCGAACTCGAAACGATCGAAGACGTCATAACCCACGGAGAAACCGCCGGAATCCGCACGGCCGGGTGGTGGAACCCAAACGCCGTCATAACCCGCCATGAAGACATCCGGCATCCGCCGTTCCATGGTTTCCCAACTGGATTCAAAATACTGCAGCAGAACGGTTTCAGCCGGTGCCGAGTTGGCGCATAGGGCCAACACTCCAGCACAGAACACTGAGGATAAACGCTTTTGCACGGTCGTACTCCCTTCAAATCGATACCAACCTCGCTTTTGTGATGCAGCATTGCACCACAAAAGGGGTTGTTATTTGGCACCAGCAAATTTCGGGAACTGGAACCGATTGGCAAGGTGATTCGGTTAAGAAAGATGTATTAAAAAGTGATATTGGACGCATCGACCAGATTTCCGCCGGTGCCTTCTGATGGCCAAAATCTTCGATTGCCGCCTTGCGGACGTTGCGATGCATCATGCGATGGATTGATTCCCTTCCGGAGCATTTATCTCGATCATGCCTACCCCGCGACGAGCACAGATTCTTTTGCTGATTGCGCCTTTGGCTCTGGTCATCATCGTTGGAATTTGGAGTTGGGGATATCACTCCGAAACTGGAAAAACGAACGACAATCCTGGGAAAGTGATTGTTGTGGAGGCGATTGCCCAGCCGTTGAACCGACCTGCGGCATCCGTTCCAGAGTCTTCCTACGCGGAAACTTCTCCCTCAGCGGCAATCGATCCCTCACTGGTTCTTCCCGAGGATCCGATGGATTACGATCTGGAGGATCCGTTTTTTACGCTCATCGCCACCGGGCAGTTGGAACTGGCCACTCTTCTGAAAAAACATTCCCCGGCGGAAGTCTATGCCATGGTGGGGGAGGAGATGCGCCTCGATCTTGTGGCCTGGCTTGCGGATACGGGCCAGATGGAAACCCAGATGCTTGCACTACTGGACATTGAGGAAGACTCCAGTCTTCGGGCTTGGTTGTTTGATAATTACCTCCCCGATCATCAGTTTGAGGATTTTGAAGGAGAAGAGTTTCCCGTGGACACCACCCTCCGTGAGGCACTGGGAAAACCCACGCGTTCAGCAATCGGCCCGGAGGAATACATGGCGCGGATTCGGGCCGCATCGGGCGAAGAGGAAGCCCTGACGGCTTCTGAGGTGCGCAATGCCTTGAAAGATTTTCCCGATCATCCGTTGCTTCAATTCAATGCCTTGCAGTCCCTTGCCCGGGCTGCGCAGTCGAACCCCGCCGTGGCCACGCCAGAGGAACTCCGCCGCGCCCACGATCACTTAACGGAGGCGTTGAGTGTACCCTCACACGAGTCCAAAATTCCGCTGACAGATCGAATTCAAGGTTATTTGGCCTTGCAGAACTGGAAGGATGCGGAAGCCCGCCGGGACTTCTTTCGGGATCAACTTCGTTTGGAGACGGAGCCTATGGGGCGGGATATTCTCACCCAATTGTATGAGTCAGCCCTTCAGGAATTGACTCAGAAACCCTAGAAAACAGGGGCAATCGAACGCTCAAACGCGATTTTTTGATTGGCACACCATCCCCCGGTAACGATGTTTTGCGTGATACTTGTTCCCATAAGCCGTACGTGTTTGTGTCTTGCCCAGCGTGGTTCCTTTTAGAACCACTTCACCCATGCGCAGAACGAGACCGTTTATCGGGAATTTCAGGAGCCTTCCCTACATGCGTTTTTTGCTTCCTTCCATTGGAAAAAGCATGGCTACGGCCACCGTGTTGGCCACCCTTGGCCTTACGACATACAGCACGGCAAACACTCCCGCCCTTGCACTTACGGGTAACGAATTGAGGAGTGAACAACACAACGATACCATCGCCGGGCAAACAACGCTCTCTGATTCTGAAATTGTCCGTCGTTACCTTCCCCATCTCACTCCTTCCGCCAACCAAATGGTGGTGCGTTTGAACGGGGCATTGCCCAAGGATGCCGAGTTGCTCCATCTGGATCCACAGAGCATGCTTTCCCTGGTGAAGAGTTCCAACGTTGAAGCCTTGGCGGCACGTGAGGATGTAGCGTTCCGTGCCCCTGTTTTCACCAACGCTCAAACGTGGTTTGCGCTTACGGATACCATCATCATCCGTTTTCATGAAGGCGTCAGCCGTCAGCAGCAGGAGCAACTTCTTGCTGACCATGGATTTACCCTCAAGCCTACAGGACTCAATTTTCAACTGGCCACGTTCAACGGCACCAACGGTTTGCAGATGCTTCCCAAGGTGGATGCGCTGCGTCAAAATCCCTTGGTAAAACTATGTAACGCGGACTGGATGACCGAAAGCACCAAGAGCAACTTTACAGGTCGGTTTGGGGCCAAGGATTTCGG
>JANRMB010000296.1:0-12384 GCA_033761985.1 Candidatus Sumerlaeia bacterium
TACCACTACCACTAGTTCGAAAATATTCACAATGGCTGCATCCAAGTGCTTTATCCAAGTTATTCTGTTTTGACTGAATGTAACTTGTAAATTCTATGCATTCCCTCAACGGAATAATATTTGATTTTTCTTCAAATCCCATCGAGTAGTTATTTGCTATAACCCTCATTTTCAAATTGGAGTAATCCAAATCAAATCCGTTTACTTGAATATCTGAAATTGCGTTCCAATAAAATTGTAAGCTTCCACAAGACTCCAATTGAATCGGTTGTTGAATACAGGGAGAACTAAACGTATCATCTTCACTTAGACACATAGGAATCCAAGGTGAGAAATCGTGAATTTTATACTGAAATGTTGCATCGGCCGGCAAACAATTCTCTACGGAATAATTCAAGATGAGCACCATCCCGCTCGTCATCTCATCCCCTACTTCCAACCTCACTTCGGGCATGACGGGGAAGAAGGGTTTGTCTTGGGCGTTGGTGGTGGTTTGGAGTGCTAGGAGCAGGGTCACGAGCAACAGGGCTCGCGTGAGCAGTGCAGTGGGTTGAAGGCCGGTCATCATGGCGTGGAAACTCCCCTCAGGAATAGAGACGAAACGTGTGTTGGGTCGGGTGATGTGGTGTTGCAGCGGAGATTAGGGTTTGAGGGCGAGTTGGTTCGGGGTGGTTCCCGCGGGGAGGGGGAGTTGTTCGCGGTGAGCGAGTTGCCGTTGGTGGAGAACCTCCTCCAGGCGCGATCCCAATTGTCCGGTTAATTGGGGAGCCGGCATGCGGTCTTGAACCCACTCGGGGAGGTTGGGGATGTCGCTTGGGGTAACTTCAATGTCTTCAACGGTTTTGAGTCGGTAGAGCTTGCCATCGTGGAGTTTGTAGTTGGCTTTGAGCTGTCGCTGGGTGTCACCAGTGGGGATTTGAACGGGGCGTTGGGTTGTTTTGGTGACGGGGACGATTTGCTGGGTATTCCAGTCGATTTCATGGACAGTTTCGGTGATTTCCTCGGTGCTCCAGGTGAGGACGGGGACTTCTTCCCAGGCTTCGGCGGGGAGTTGGTTGTTGACGAGGGGGACTTCGATGTATTCGGGATTGAGAGTGAGCTGCTCGATTTTTTGGTCGATGATCGCTTCAGCGAGGGTGGTTTCGGTCCAGCGTTCCGCAGCGGGGAGATCGAGGGTGTAGATGATTTTCCCTTCGGAGTCGCCGAGTTCGGTTTTCATTTGGGCTTCAATCCAGTGGATGGCCTTGGCCATATCGACGATTTGTTGTTTGCCGATGTAGTTGTTTTGGTGGGTGAAACTCCACGGGAGGAGAACGGCGGGATCGGTGAAGCTGGTTTCGATGGGGGGGACTGGCGCGGGAGCAGGTGTGGCCGTGGTGGACCCTGTGGTTTGGAGGGCGGAAGCGGTACGGAAGCCGGAGAGACCAGAGGGGGAGGAAACACTAGGGGCGGGAGCGGCTGGAGGGGGTGTCACGAGTTGTGAGGGATCGAGGTGGGAACTGATGACGGTGCTGTTACCGGACTTGTCTTTCGCCACCAAATAAACGAATTCTTCGGAAAGTCCGTTTGTTGGGTTGACCATGGTAAGCCGTTTAGCTTTCAGAACCGCTTTATCGATATAGCGTGTTTCATCCGTATTTGTTTCATGCCTAATGGTTAAGGCATCCGTAATCGTGAGAGCTCCATTGGAGTGGATTTTCATCACCTCGTTTAATGTTGAACCAAGAATAAGTGAAGAATTTGCAACACCTGGTTTACCATAAAATATTGAGATGGCATCAGAAGTATTCGTCGTGGTATTAGAACCACTATTCCAAGAGAGAGCACCAATCAACCAGGAGGAAAACCGATTGGTGCTGGTTCCCGCGGATGTGCGATAATCACCGCCCGAGTTTCTGTAGCTGTTGGACATGATGTAGCTGGAAAGAATGCTGGGGTTGCTTCCACCGAAATTCCACATATCCACGGCGATGCTGGCCGTGGGTGAGAAGCTGGTGTTCCCGGTGTTTTCCTTGATATGGAGCTGGGATTTATCGAAGGCGTAGCTGCCGCTACTGTTGATATCCACCTGATCAGAGGAGGTGAGATTCACCCCGAGCCCGATGGTGGTAAGATCGTTGAGGGAGAGGATTCCGTTGGCGGGAAATCCAGCGCCTTGGGGTCCCACGGGGCCTTGGATCCCTTGAATCCCCTGAGGACCTTGAGGTCCTTGCGGGCCAGTGGCACCGGTGGCGGGAGTTGCGCCCTCGGTAAGGGCACGAATGCGGTCGAGAACATCGTGGGACTGCTGAATCTGGAGACCGCCAGGGTAAACGATGCCGGACTCGTTGCCGAAGGCATCGTGGGTGTAGGAGACGGTATAGGCGGGGAGTCTTGTTACTTTAGATCATCTGAGCCGCATCTAACATCATCAGAAAGCCTTGAAGAACTTGACTTTTGCAAAGCTAATTTTTCTTAAGTTTTTACAGTGGATAGTTTGCGTTGATTTCCATCTTGATTAGAATCTAAAAAAAGTAAGATTTCAGAAGTCATCAGTTGCAATATTTAATTTCTTCAGATTAGTTATTCGAGGGTCATTACTCGATCCGAAAATAAGGATTTGCGTTTTTCGAACATAAGGCGGGGTCAATAAGCAAGAAACGATACCATTAGAAAAGTATATATTACTCCAATTGCGATCAGGAATATTTAAAGGATGAAATGAATTACTGAACATTTTTTTTGACTGAAACAAAGCGAAAGATTCAAAATCAAAATAATCGATATTATCCATAAAATCATTGGTGGATAAACAGATGTCATAAACCATCGACCTAATGTACCTTTTTCCAATAACCGTCGCTTCATTAATAGGAACTTCAGTATCACACCATTCTTTGGAACTTGCAGAACAATAACGATACATAATAATAAACGGACAAGAATAATCAATAATTACATTAATTAAATCACGACTCACTGCTTCTGGATAAAACTTTTCACAACGGGTCATACTATTCACCGATCCAACAAATCATTTCGTTATTTACAATACCATCTTCCAGTAAAGAATCGAAATGATTTTTATCTAAAGTGCAGTACTGAGATACCTCACCTTCATGAGGAAGATAATACCAATCGGTAATCCCAAATTTTTGGAACTCGAGACGATAATCGTGGGATTCCTGAAATAGGTCAAAATCAAAATCATCAGTAATAATACATTTTGATTGAACAAGTTTTAGACCACACCGAGAATAACATTCAATATCGTTCAGGAAGTCTTTAATTTCGTAAGCAATGTCATATGTTATATTTCTTACCAAAACTGGGGATTTTGCAATTATCCCAGAAGCGATTCGATTCAAAACAATCCATTCATCAGTAGATAAGGGACGATGGTCATAAATCGTAATAATTTGAGAATTTTTATTCAATAACTTAGGAATATGATATGAGGCGACAACAGATTTAATGAATAATGAATAATGAATAATGCATTTATCTATTTTTTCCATTTGCGTATAATCGTAGTGATTTTCACCTAATTTAAAATGCGGTCCTCTATTTTGAGATGAATCAACCGGGTATATGTGACATGCCGAGACTTCTCTTGTAGATATGGATTCACATTTTTTATTCCTAAATAAATAATTTGTATCAGGCTGAACTTTTCCCGTTCTATCATAATTTTAAATTACTTTGTATGATTGTTGACTCATGGAAATCTCTGCGTCTCTCTTAGCTTGAGGGAAAGCAGCACGTCTTTTCCAACCTTTTGGTGTTATATCTTTTGGCCTCTCTTCTGGATTTGGAAATTTCTGCTTGTTTGGTTTTTTGAAAGCATTATGAACCAATACAATCGATGTTGTAATTCTAAACACATGATGTCGGTGGACTTCAAGGTTAATCACCTCATGAGAACCCGGGAGTGGTTCGATGCTGAGGATCTGGATGGGGCCATTTTCCCCAAAAACGTGATCAACTGGCGCCAATTCTCGAGCAGGTATGTACGCGGCCTGCTCGACCGACCAAAACGGATGAAGTGGAGTAACACCGATGAGCTCGGCAATGCCCTCAATGGATATGTTAGGGAGGGTGAAGGGGTTATTGTGTTTGTTGGGCGATGTGGTTCGCGATGCGTTCGCCGTGGAGGCGGCTGTTTTCAATGAAGATTTGGCCGCTGATGTTTCCTGCCAGAATGACTCCAGCGATGTAGAGTCCGGGGATGTTGCTTTCCAGTGTTTCGGGGTTGTGGCTGGGGATGTTGGTGGCGGGATCGAGGGCGATGCCCATACTTCGAAGGAACTCCACGGGTGGGGCGTAGCCGAGTTGGCAAAGAACGAAATCGTTTTCGATGGTGGTGAGTTCGTTTGTTTGAAGATTCCGAAGGGTCACGGTTTGCCACTCGATGCGTTCCACCACGGTGCCGAGGTAGCCGTGGATTTCGTTGCGGGCGAGGCGGTTTTCGATGTCGGGCTTGAGCCAGTACTTCACGCCCTGACCGTTGAATTCCGTGCGGCGGTAGGATAGGGAGACGTCGATCCCGCCGGTGCGGTGGAGGGTGAGGGCCGTTTCAATGGCGCCGCTTCGCCCCCCCACCACGAGGATTTTGGAGCCGATGTAGGGGTGGGGTTCCTTGAATTTGGTGTGAACTTTGGGGAGTTCTGCTCCGGGGCAGTGGAGCGTATTGGAGGTTTCCCAGGCTCCGCACGCCACGATAACGCGGTCGAACTCGGCGGTGCTGGTTGTGGCGTCGCGGTGGGAAAGCCGAAGAAGAAAGGTTCCGTTGGGTTGGCGCTCCACGGAAGTGACGGTGGTATAGGTGTGAACGCGGAGATTCTTTTCCTGCACGAACCGGGCAAGGTATTGGAGGTACTGTTGGCGCGTGGGTTTTTCCTCGACGATGGTCATGGGGAAGCCATCGAGTTCGAGGAGTTCGCGGGTTGAGAAGAAGCGCATGAAGGTGGGGTATTCGGCGATGTTGGCGGCGATGGGGCCACGATCATAGAGGACAGGCTGTAGGCCGATTTTCTGGAGTTGCGCGGCGAGGGCAAGGGCGGTGGGCCCTGCTCCGATGATGGCGCAGCGGAGTTGTCTGCAGGAGGACTGGTGAATCTGAGGGGAAAGGACGGGTGGGTTCATGCCGGGGATGCTGCAAAGTCCTTGCCGTCTGGTTGGGGTGTGACATAGAAACTGCCACCCAAAAGTACGAAGAGGGTTCTGCCCTCTGTTTATGGAGAATCCACCATGTCCGGCCACAGTAAATGGCATACAATTAAGCACAAGAAGGCATTGATCGATGCCAAACGCGGGAAAATGTTTACCAGCGTGATCAAGGAATTGCAGATTGCAGCGCGCTTGGGGGGGAGTGATGCGGGATCGAACCCCCGGTTGCGTCAGGCGATTCAGTCCGCCAAGGACGTGAATATGCCGAAGGATACCATGGAGCGGGCGATTAAGAAGGGGGCCGGTGAGTTGGAGGGTCAGGCGATTGAGGAGATGATTTACGAAGGCTACGGAGCCGAAGGGGTGGCGATTTTGGTAGAAGTGAGTTCCGACAACCGCAACCGTTCGGCGTCGGAAATCCGCCACACGTTCACGAAGTACGGCGGAAACTTGGGAAGCTCCGGTTGCGTGAGCTACATGTTCGACCGCAAAGGTGTGATTGAAGCAGAGAACCCGAGCGATGACGCGGTGATGGAAGCGGCGTTGGAAGCGGGTGCCGAGGATGTGAAATCCGAGGAAGGTTTCCACGAGATTTTCACGGCTCCGGACGACGTTCAAACGGTTCGTGAGGCGCTGGAAAAACTGGGAATCAAAGTCACGATGTCCAGCGTGAAGTATATTCCTCAAGTCACGCCCACGATTTCAGCCGATGCAGCTCGATCGGTATTGAAGCTGATTGCCATGTTGGAGCAGAACGACGACGTGGATGAGGTGTATTCGAACTTGAACATACCCGAGGAAGTGGCGGCGGAACTCGGGTGATTTTTCCAATCTCGGTGTTGCCGAAGGATTCTACTTTCGGTCGTGTACGGATGTACACTCCGCTTCAAGTCTCACCTTCGGCGCCTTGATCTTGGAAAAATCACTTCGAAGATGTCTGCGGGACGTTTTGAAAGTCCTCGAGCTCGGTGTTGCGCATCGGTCAAAAGCCTTGGTCACGTACGATAGTACGCTCCGCTTCGGCTTCTGCCTTGCGCGCCTTGATCTCAACGCTTTGAAAACATCTTGGGTTTCTTGTGGTTGAGCAGTCGTCAATCTCGGTGTTGGATTGACCTTACTGACCTCTCTGACGGTGTTGACGATGTTGACGGGCGGAGCGTGTGCGCTTTGATCGCGATGTTTGGAGAACGTTCTGGTTTGATTGCAGGATGGCAATGTGTCGTCGTTTTCGGAATGCACCAAAGGAATAATCACCACTACTAGACCACAACAGTTCGCCACCAAGGGATTTCACTGGATTTCGTGAGGCTTTTGGTGGCGAATGTCTTTAATTTCTGGCTTGGGGTTCGCTCCCATGGCTGTATGTTTTCTGTTTCCCGTTTGAGGGGTTGTATGCACCTGTCCAAAGTGAAAAATCTTTCTTCCAAGCTTCACCAATATGCCCTGCTGGTTTCGTTGACGGCGTTCGTGTTGGGAGGAGGTTCCGCGCACGCTGATTTGCTGACCGAGGAGGAACTTCAATCCCCGGCGACACGGCAGTTGTTGCGTCATTTGTACGGAGACAAACCGGCTCCGGAGGCGGATGATTCCGTCACCACCGACTCGGTACAGGTGGAGCCGATAGTGAATCCCGGATTCACAGAAGTCCCCTTGTTTCAAGTCCCTGAGCTGGATCTTCAGTTCCCCGATTACTCTTTTTCCTCGAGTCCTGAAGATTCGGAGGGAATCGAACCCGTTTTTGATGAGTTTGCTCAAGGGGCTAAAACGGAGTACATCCGTGGGGCGCTGCAAAACCAAAGGGGGTATTCCTCCAACGCGCTCCGGTTTTTCATCACCGCCGTGGAAAAAGACCCCCAAAACATTTGGTTGAAGAACCGCGCCGCGCAGGCTGCGTTGGAGCAAAATGACTTCACCACGGCGACGGATATGGCCGAAAAGGTTTTGGAGGCCGACCCCAAAAACGTGACGGCGATGAACACGCTGGCGGCGATTGATTACTTCCGCGAGGATATTGATGGGGCGAAGGAATGGTACGGGAAGATTCTGGCGGAAAAGCCCGGCAACATGAACGCCTTGGAAAGCATGGCGCGGATTGCGTTTGTGAACGAGCAGGATTTTGAGGCCACAAAGCGGTATTGTTCCCTGATCATGGAGCAGACGAGTCGGAATCTGAATGCCATTCTCTGGTATGCGGAAGCCAACGCCATTACCGGCGATATCACCGGGGCGGCGGATTTGTACAAACAACTCGTGGGGGCGCGCCCCTCGTTGATCAACCGCCTGGTGGATATGGCGAACCGCTTGATGCGGGAAGGTCGGTTGGACGACGCGGAGTCGCTTCTGCGGAGTGGCGTGCAAATGCTCCCCGGAAGCCAATTGGCGGTTCAATCTTGGGAAGAACTTCTGGAACAGCGCTACGGTGTGGAAAGAATCACCGAAGAGTACGAGAAGCTTGCAGCGGAGTCCCCCTTGGATTTGAAAATTCGGGAGACGTATGCGGAGTTCCTGCTAAGAGCAAATCAGCCGGAAGAACTCTGGGCTTTGCGGGAGAAGATGCTGGAGATTAATCCGCACCACATCCCGAGCCTTCTTTCTCTGGCGCGTCTTTCCTTGGAGAAAGATGACTTCCCCAAAGCGGTGGAGTACTTTGACCACGCCATCCACTCCGGTCCGGAGGATCCCGGCGTGTTCCGGGACATCGGTTTGGTATATTTGGAGTATGGTAAGACTGAGAAGGCGCGAGAACTTCTGCGGGAAGCGGCGTTGCTGAATCCCAAGGATGAGCGAACGCTTCTGGCATTGGGGGCTTTGGCGGAAAACGAAGGGAAACTGGAAAAAGCTGAGGCCACCTACAAACTGGCTTTGGATGCCGCCCCGGCCAACACCGGGGTGCTCAACGCGCTTGCACGATTCTATGAACGCCAAAAAGATTTCTACAAAGCTTCACAGATGCTGGAGCAACTGGTGGCGGTGGATAGTTCCGATTTGGGAAATCAGCTTCGCCTTGCTTCCGTGTATCTGGAACTGGGCGATGGGAAAGCGCTGGATCGCTTCGAGTCCAACGTCCCGTTCGTCATCAATCAGAAGTTCAACCTCTTTGTGGACTATGCCCTACTAACGATGGAGTATGGGGAATTCAAACGTACAGAGTGGGCGTTGGAGCGTGCCCTGCAGATTTCGCCGGCGGTGCTCAACCTGCGCGGCCTTATGGCCCGCACTCAGGTGCACCTGCGGAACCCCGAAAAAGGCGAGGAAGTTCTCAAGCAAGCAGAAGCCTACTTCCCGAAAGGAAGCGAAGGGGAACTCGACTACCTGATTGCGCTGATTGAGTTCTACCTGATTGCCCATCAGTATGATAAGGCGGAAGCCACAGCCTTGCAATTGCTGGAGAAAGACTCCACGGAGCTTTACCACCACACGTTGTACATCGATTCCCTTCTGGATCAGAACGGTCGGGATGAAGATATTAAGAAAGCGGTAAACACCGTGGTGAAGGAATTCAGTGAAGAACGGCCTGACGAAGTAAAACGGGTTCGTGCGGAAGTGCTGAATAAATCCGGTGAGTATGCCCGGGCGGCGGCGATTCTGGAACCCATGCTGAAAGACGATCCCACTTCTTTTGCTCTGCAATTAGAGTTGGCTGATACACTGGGGAACAAAGGCGATGTGAAAGCAGCAGAATCCATTTATCTGAAGCTGATTCAGAAGTTTGAGGAAGAGCAAAACAACCGGGCGCTTTCCACGGTGTTGAACAATCTTGCCTACCTCTATTCCGAGCATGATATGAAGCTGGATGAGGCCTATGCCATGGCTCGACGGGCCGATGAATTGGCCCCACGTCAGGACTTTATTCTCGATACCATCGGCTGGATTGCCTACAAACAAAAGAATTACGAGAAAGCCGAGGAGTATCTGCTAAAATCTTATCGCCTTTCCCTAAATGACCCGGAAATTGCCTCGCACTTGGCAATCCTCTATGAGGAGCAGAACAAACCGGAGTTGGCGCTGGAGTTTTACGAAAAGGCTCTGCGGATTGAACCCAAGCGCACCGACTGGGCGGAAAAAGTGGATTCGCTCCGCAAAGTGGTGGGCTCCGCTTCTGTCACCGCTACTCCGGGTGCTTCCAGTAACTAGAGCCGTTCTCAAAGGACCCAGGCACCATGGATTTTCAGTTTACGAAACTCGATTCCGAGTTCATGCAGGAAATCAATCGGGAGAAGCTGAAGAAACTCTTTCTGGAACTGGTGAACAAATTCGCCGGCGATACGGATCGCGCGCTGGATCAGTTGGAGCGCCTGTGGAAGTATCACGATCTGGAACGCGCCACGGGGATGACGTTTGGCGAGTTCCGCGATTACCTGGAGGAAGAAGGTCTGCTGGAGACCAACCCCATCAGCGGAGAGATTAATCCCACAGCTCGGTTGGATATGGAAATCCAGCGAAGCGCATTCGAGGAGATGTTTCAAAACCTGAAGGCGGGGGGTATTGGGGAACACCAAACTCACCATGCGGGAACGGGTGGGGAAAAATTGGCGGAAACCCGGCAATACGAGTTCGGGGATTCCGTTTCGGATATTCACTTTCCCAACAGCATCAGCAACGCCGTGCGCCGCACCGGGTTGGATCACTTCAGCTTTTCTGAAGAAGATTTGGAGTCGCACCAAACGGAGCACACTACCTCCACCGCGACGGCCATCTTGATCGATATCAGCCACTCCATGATTCTCTACGGGGAGGATCGCATCACCCCGGCGAAAAAGGTCGCCATGGCGCTGGTGGAGTACATTCAACAAAAGTACCCGAAGGATACCATCGACGTGGTGTTGTTTGGCGATGAGGCCGAGGAAGTTCCCCTGACCAAACTCACGGAGATTCAAGTGGGGCCGTTTCACACGAATACCAAGGCGGGGCTGCAGATGGCGCAAAAGCTTCTGCTGCGGCGGAAGGCCTCCAACAAGCAAGTCTTCATGATTACGGATGGTAAACCGAGCGCCATCACGGAAAACGGGACCATCTACAAGAATCCGTTTGGATTGGATCCGAAGATAGTGAATCAGACGATCAACGAGGCGACACAGCTTCGGCGGAAGGGAATCACCATCACCACGTTTATGATTACAACCGATCCCTACTTGCAGGATTTTGTGGACAAACTCACCAAGGCAAACAAAGGCCGAGCATATTATGCCACTCTCGACAACCTGGGTTCATTCATTTTTGCTGACTATGGGCGAAACAAGAAGAAACGCGTCTAGAGCTGTTCTCAAAATTATTTGCCGATATCTGCTTGCTGCGAGCAGCTAATCGGCAGATTATTCTGAAAACAACTCTAATCAGGGGCTGGGGATTTTGGAGCGATCCTGAATAATTGCCCGGCCGTTCTTTCCTTCCGGATTAACATCAGGAACTTTCCCTTTGGTCGGAGTGATGGTGATGAGCTCGTAATCAAAGAGTTCGATTTGGTCGATGTCTTTCTTATAGGTAACGAAGGGCTTGCTTGAGAGGCGGATGCGACCCGTTTCCAGATCATAAACCATCTGGCCGCAGTCCGCTTGGAAGGAATCCTCGAGGATATACACATTCCCAATGGCTTCAAACCGGTTGGCGGCGGCATCGAAGTACATCTCATCGGCGCGGATGTTGAACCGCTCGCTCAACAGGCGCACGCTTCCCAGAAGTCGGAGGGAGCGCATCTCCCCTGCTTCCGAAGTGTTGGCTTGGGAAAAGGCCTTCTGCCCTTCTCGGGAGGTCACGGTGATATTGATTTCCGAGCCAAGTTGATTGGTTTTCACGGCAGCCGTGGCGTCGGGTTTGTCCTTCATTGTGATGAGGACTTCCTTGGTTCCTTCGGCGAGGATCAGCTTCCCTGCACCATCGGGCTTTACTTGAAACAAATCCATTTTGTCGAACGTCACGACTTTTCCGGGCGAATCGAATAGCACGCCGGGTCGCTGTGTACGGGGGGCATTGTTGGTGTACGCTTCCGGACCGTAGAGGAGCGACATGGATTCGTCCTTGGTGCCGAAGGTGAGTTCGTCACTCCAGGCGGTAATGCCATCGGAGGTCATTTCCACCAAAGTTTTGGCGCTCAAGGCACCAGTTTGCGTGTTGAAGAGAAGATCCTGCATGGACAGGTTGAGGCGATCGGACTCAATTGCCAGTGAACCTTCAGCATCGATAACCTGTTCACCGGATTGGGGATCTGTTCCGATGAAGATATCAGGATTGCGACCATCGGGAAACGCTTTGGTATCAAATACGACTCGCCCGGAAGTGGGGCTGAGATTGGAGACCAAACTCCGTTGTGCGGCCAGTTGAGTCTCAAGATCAGGCTGCTGAGCCGAGGCCGAAACACTCAGCAGAGAAACCATCGCCACGGCAAGAAGGTGTTTTTTCATCAGGGTGTGCCTTGCTTTTGAAAAATGATTTGCGTGGGTTTATTGTAATAAATGGCGGTGAAATCCTCGTTGGCAAGAAACCCTGTTCCTCGAATCACTGCATCATCGCCATCAAAAGGTCGACGCTTGTAGAAGTAACCGCCAGAAAGAAACATCCGGGCCGATTCATTCCAATACAGATTACGACAAACAATTTCCCCTTCTGTTCCCAAATCAATTTTGATCGGAGAAGTATCATCGGGATCGTAAAGAAGAAGATCATCCCGCCCGGGCACAGCGACGGAATTGAACTCAATCAGCTCATCCTGGTACTCGGGCAAATCCGCTTCCGTCACAGGTTCCAAAGCAGGAGCAGCCTGAAAATAGTAGAGACACGCGGGTGCGGAAACCACCACCACGTTACCGGTCTCCAGTTGGGGAATCTGAATCAGCACATCGATGGCGCGGATGGTTTTCCCCGCATCAATCAATTGGGCATTTTGAGAATCGATGGACTGAAGCACCAACGTATCGGTGGTGGTAGTGACGTTAAAGTTGGTGAACGAGAACTCCTGAAAGGAATCCTCATCGGAATCATCCTGCCCCTGAGCGGAGGAAAGGATTAGGGCGATGGACGCCACAAGGAGGTATTTCATTTGGGCCAAAGTGCCAGCTCCAGGGGGACTTCCGAGGCGGGGAGTAACGGATGATCGCGAAGGGCTACCACGTGAATCAACCGCTCTGCTTCCCTCAGGAAAGAACGAGTATCTCCCGGAGTGGACCGTAGAAGATCAAGTGAATCCTGATTGAGCACGAGTTCCGGGAGTTTGGGGGCAAGCTGGCAAAGCATCCGATCGCG
>JANRMB010000297.1:0-3734 GCA_033761985.1 Candidatus Sumerlaeia bacterium
TCTGGGGTTGTCCTTCTCACACACCGCAAGAACGCTAACGTCGAATCATTTAACGGAGTTTCACAGCCATGTTGCACAAAGCCCTTTCCTCCCTGATTTTGGGAACAACTCTGTTGGTGGCAGGCGCTCCCGTACTTTCCACGTTTGTTGGGGCGCAACCGGCGGAGACGATTCAACCCATCGATGAAAACAGCCCCCGCCAACAGGCCATTCGCTTTTTGGCCGAAATGGAACGGGCGAATGAAAACGTGACGACTCTTCAGGCAGAATTCACCCAAGTGCGCCAAAACCAGATGTATTTGGAGGAAGCCCACAGCAACGGAGAGTTCTTTTATTCCAAACCCAATCGCTTCCGCTGCAATTACTTCAAGCCCAGCGACGCCGAATTTTACATCCTCGATAACACCGCCTACTTCTACACTCCTGATTTGAAGCAGGTGGAAAAACTCAATCTGGGTGATACCGAGCAGGCCCCCATTCACCAAATGCTGGTGGGTTTTGGCCTTAGCCTGAAGAGCATTTTGGAAGTTTTTGATCCCTCCGTGATCGCGGTTGAAGGTCAGGATCCCAATCTGTTGACGATTGAGTTTATTTCCAAGGATCAGGAACGCACGCTGAACTTCCGCTCGATTCAGGTTACCTTTGATACCGAGAAAAAAGAGCCTCGCCAGTTATTCATCGTGGAAGATGAGGATGAAGTCCGTGTGACGTTGGTGAAAATTCTGAAGAATAATCCCATCGATCCCAAGGTGTTTGAACTGAACTTCCCGAGTGATGTGGATATCATCTCCTACGAATAAGCGGATTATTCGGTCCGCTGGGGACTGAAGACTCTTCCATGGAGAAGTAGGGCCGAGCTTACACCGGCGGCGATTCCGATGGCGTCTGCAAGATAATCAAGAGGGTCTGCGCTCCGCCCCGGAACGTTGAGCTGGTTGAGTTCATCCACCGCGGCGATGAACAATGGCACCAAGACGAAGAGGATTTTTTTTGTGCGTAACCGCAGGTTTCCCAAGGTGCTAACCAGAACCGCCGCACAGAAAAGGCCCCCGACTCCGAAGTACATGATGAAATGGATGATTTTGTCTGAGTGGGGGAAATCCAGAAACCAGAACTTGGTTTTGGGGAGTGAGTTTGCAGGAGTGGCGTTGAGGGTGAGAACAAGGGTTGTCCAAAGAAACCAACCGGCCCCAAGCATGGGGGCGAGTACGGCTTCCAGAGGTTTTGCAGAGTTCTGTTGCAGGGTGGAACTTCCCTTGTGTTCACTCATGGGGTGGCCTAAGCATCCTGTTTCTTCCGGCAAAACCGCGGGGTTTCCTCCGGACTTGAATCACTGTTGTGTGGTAGGCTGAACCCGTTTGGCAGAGCAAATCAATCCCGGAAAACAGAAAAAGCATCCCACCCCGTTGGTGGACGCCCACAGCCGTGAGTTGTTGAAGCGCGTTCTTGCCTATGCGTGGCCACATCGCCGCTCTATTGCGTTTGCCCTAATCTTTTCTTTTCTTTCCAGCTTTTTGAGCGCCGTTTCCATTCTTCCGATGATCCCAATCATCGAAGTAATTTTGAATCCCGAAGTGAGTTTGGTGGAGCAAAAGGAAGCTGCCGAGCCCACGTCACCAGATGCCGCTGCCCCTGAGGAAACAATCGGCGGGTGGATTGAACAAAACGTGCCGGTGGTGGGATCGCTGGAGTCGTGGTTGGAACAGCAAAAGGAAGCATTCTACGCTTGGAGCGATGCGTTTATCCGGAGTCAGGGGGCGGGTGCGATCAAGTATGTGGCGCTCTTCCTGATTGCGGCGGTGCTGATGAAGGCGCTGGCGATGTATGTTTCCAAATACCAGATCAACAAGATCGTCTTTCACTCCACCCAAATGATGAAGGTGGATTTGTACGAGGCGTGTCTGAATCTCGATTTCGGAAATTTGGCAACGCGTACTTCGGGGAATTTAATGAGCAGGCTTTCCTCAGACATTGGGAAGGTTCGGGTGATTATTCAGGCGGTGTTAAATGAAAGCATCATCGCGCCGTTTCAGATTCTGTTCACGTTTCTTTTGCTGATCTTTCTGAGTTTTGAGGTAACGCTAATCCTGATGATCACGCTGCCGCTGGTGATTATCCCCATCACGCTCTTCAGCAAGCGGTTGCGCATGTTGGCGGGGCGTGATGCGGAAGAAGATGCCAAGTTGATGGACTTGATGCAGGAGACGATTCTCGGGTTGGCAATTGTAAAGGCCTTCCACGCGGAACCCCACGAGAAGAAACGATTCCGCACCACCGCCCGCGAACAACTTGATCGCCAGTTGAAACGCACACGGTTGGCAATCGCCGCACCGGTAATCACGGAGGTAATGACGACGATTGCCATCGCCGTGGTGCTCTCCGTGGGGGTGTACTTGGTGGTGGTGAAACAGGAGATGAAAGCCACCTCTTTCCTCGTCTATCTGGGATTGCTGAGCCAAATGCTGAAACCATTGAAGGGAATGGCGGAAGTCTGGATGCGCCTTCAACGCGGATTGGCAAGCGCGGAACGTGTGTTTGAGTTGGTGGATCAGAAGCCCAGCATCCAGGAAGCAGAGAATCCTGTCTTGTTGAAACCGATTGAACGTGAAATCCGTTTTGAGGACGTCTGGTTCCGGTATGACAACACCCGGGATGATGTTCTGCGCGGAGTGGATTTGACGATCAAGAAGGGTCAGGTGGTGGCGATAGTTGGGGAGACGGGCTCCGGGAAGACAACGATTTCCCGGTTGATTCCACGCTTCTATGATCCCACCCAAGGTCGGATTACACTCGATGGCGTGGACCTGAAGGATGCGAGTTTTGCCAGCTTGCGGGAGCAGATTTCCATCGTAACGCAGGAAACCATTCTGTTCAGCGGGAGCATTTATTCCAACATCGCCTATGGAAACCGTGAGGCAAGCAAGGAGGAAGTAATCGCCGCTGCCAAAGCCGCCAACGCGCACGACTTTATCATGAGCTTCCCCGAGGGGTATGAGACGCGGGTGGGAGAACGGGGCAACAAGCTTTCCGGTGGCCAGCGGCAACGGATTGCCATCGCCCGGGCGATTCTCAAGAACAGCCCGATCCTGATTTTGGATGAAGCCACCAGTGCGTTGGATAACGAAAGTCAGGCGTTGGTGCAGCAAGCCTTGGATCGTTTAATGGCTCAGCGGACTGTAATCGTGATTGCCCACCGACTTTCCACGATTCGAAATGCCGATTGTATCGTGGTATTAAAGGATGGTCGTGTGGTGGAAATGGGCTCCCATCAGGAGCTCCTCCAAGTGCGCGAGTCCTCTTATTTCCGGTTGTTCAATAAAGAACAAATCGAGATCCCCACGGTATGATGAAGATTCTGCGGCCAACTCCGTAGAAGGGTTGGTACTGATTCAACTTCCCTAGGTATTGGTGGTGCGCCATGCAGCAACCCGATGTTTTTGATGCCATGAGCCGTGGTTGGGACCGCATGCAGGAGGTTCTGTTACAGGGGGGGGATTGGAAGCGCTGGGCGATCATGGGGACTGTGGCGTTTCTGGTGCAGTGCGGGCGCGGAACGGTTTCCACTAATCTCAATCTAGGTGACACGAGCAACTTCACCGGGGGTGGTGGAACACCGATTCCCCAAGAGATGTGGGCGATCATGGGGGTGATATTGATTGTTGGGCTTGTGTTGGGTTTGGTGATTACCGTTGTTGGCCAATATATTGGAAGCCATGCGGAGTTTTCCATGGTGA
>JANRMB010000298.1:0-10317 GCA_033761985.1 Candidatus Sumerlaeia bacterium
TGCGGATTGCCAACGGGGAGCTGCAACTGGAGTTCACCCGCGACCGCCTTTCCATTCCTCTTCTTCGGGGGACACTGAATGAAAAAACGCAACTTCAACGGCTCTCTTTGGAGATTACCCCCGAGGCGATAACATTACAAAAGCAGTTGCAAACACCGGCGGATTTTCTCGCCGTGGTGCTGGCGGAAGACTTGGTGGATATTGCCTTGGAAGGGAATATGAGCAGTCAGTTGACCGCTACGTTCAAGCCCAACTCACCGCTTCCGGAGGGGGACACTGTCCTTCAAAGATGGGTGGCGGGAATTCAACAAGCGCCGAAACCATTGCTCAGTCTTCAACCTGGTGCGCCCTTCGAACTGGAAGCTCAGGGCACGGTTACTCCACAACCGGAGGTCGGCATTTGGCATCGGGATATGCCTTACGCTGTGCGGCGGTTGCGCGGCGGAATCCGATTGGACCGCGAAGGTTTTATCTTTGAAAACGTTCGACTCGATCTTGGAGAAACCAAGGATGCGCTTGTCAACGGCCGGTTGAACATCGGTCATTACGGCGGTGGTGTAAAGATTCTGCTGGATTTGCAAGGCGATGCCCTGGACTTCAATCAGTGGTTTACCGGTTGGGGCGAACAACCCTGGGCGCAGCGCCCATTCGTGGAACCCACTCGCCCGGGGCCGGATTTGCGACCGGAAAAACTCATCACGGAAATTGTGGTGAACACCAAACTCAAGAATGCCAAAGTGCTGAGTGTTCGGGGGACGGAGATGGATGCCGTGATCCGCTACAACGCCTGGCGCTTTCAGGATAACCAACTTTTTGTCTCGCTGAAGGATGCCCAAATTTATGGCGGCCGCGCTGAAGGGGAAGCAGAATTCACTTTCCCGCGCGCCTACAAAAATCAACTCACCCGGTTCACGGGTTTCCTCCGTCCCCAGGAGGTGGAGATGCGGGAGTATCTGGTGGATTTGCTGGGTGGCGCTGATTATCCGCGTGGCAAAGTCTCGGGAAGAGCAACACTATCCGGAGAAATTGGCGATTACGATACGTGGAAGGGCGATGCGGAGTTCCGCGCCACCAAGAGCCGCTTTATTGGCGAGCAGGCGTTTGTGCTTCTCACCAACTTCCTGAATCTCGGGGACAGAGAAAAGCAGGCCGATTCCACCATTACCGGAACATGCACGGCGGAAAATCAGGTGATTACCTTTCCGGAAATCAAGGTGGAAAGCTCGGAAATTCGGATGCTCTCCACGGGGACGGTGGGATTCAACGGCATGACGGATTTCCTGGTGACGGTGGATTTGTACCGCAACCAACTCTCGGGAATTCCCCTGCTGAATGAGTTGAATATTTTCCTGAATCGACTGCGGAACTCCCTCGTCAGTTTCCGAGTGAGTGGCAAGATTGGTTACCAAAAAGTGGAACCTGTCCCCCTGCCGATTCAAAATCTCGACTTCTTTGCCGAAGGGCGGCGATTGATTACCCCACGCTCTCGAGCACCCCAACCGGAACGTAATCCCTGATGGTTCTTCATCCTCCTCAACGTCAGGCGCTCATCGTTCTTTGGTTTCTTCTGGTGGCAACACTTCAGATTTTCGTGTTCCCTCAGTGGAGTCCGACTGAGGCGAACCCCACCGGGGAGTGGTTTCTCTTCGGCACGGATACCGTTTCGCATGATGCTCCGTTGCTGGTGACTCTTTGGGAAGCAACTCGGGATGACTTCGCTCTCCCACTCTGGATTCCCGAATTGCAGGGCGGATTGCCGACGGTTGGTGCGTTCGTGTGGGCCCCGGGAACGCCGGTCTCATGGCTCTTCTACTGGCTGAATTTTCCGCTGGCGCAAAAGCTTCAATATGTGGTGTGCCTTGCTATAGCGGGTCTCGGCGGGTATCTGCTGGGGCGGGTTCAGAACACCCATCGGTTTGCGGCGTTGTTTCTCGGCACATCCCTGTCCCTCTCGGGTCATGTGGTGACACTCATCCATGCGGGGCACTTGCAAAAAATTCAAGCGCTGGTCTGGCTGCCGTGGTTTCTGGTGGGCTTGGTGATGCTCTTTCATCATCAGTCCGCCCGCAGTCAACAACGCGGAATGGTATATGCGGCGCTGGCGTTGGGAATGGCGTTTCTTTCCGGGCATCCGCAGGTGGCGTACATGATGCTGATGGCCCTCGGGCTCATAAGCCTTTTGTGTGTGCGGAGAGTTCTTGCATCGGGAACCCGCCACGTGGTGTTTCTTGCGGTACTGCTTTTGGGGACACTGATGCTGGGCTTTTCGCTCGGGGCGTTCCAGCTTCTCCCCGGGTTGGAGATGAGCGCCCTCAGCAATCGCTCCGGTGGGGTGAACTTTGCCGAGGCCACCGCCACCAGCTACCCAGCGCGGGAACTCTGGGAGTTTTTTCTTCCCCGCTTTACGGGCGATTCCTCCGCCGTGGGGTATGGTCGTTACGTGGGCGGATGGGGTGAACGACTCGTCTCCGATTACATGGGGGCGATGCTCTTTTTCCCCCTGATTCTCGGCTTTTTTCTGGCACTGCGCAATGCCCTGGGCCGGTTCTGGTTGGCGCTCGGGGTGTTGAGCATTCTCATTGGTTTGGGGAATAGCTTTCCGTTGTACGGCGTGCTGCACGCGTGGTTGCCGGGGTTTTCCAGTTTCCGTTCTCCGGGGACGTTCCTCGCTCTTGCAGCAATCGCTCTCCCCATGGTGGCCGCTTCGGGCATTCATCTTATCCTCACCCGGTTTGAGGCGCGCATCCCCACATATCTCCGGATTTTTGGCATCCTGTTCTCCGTGGCGATGTTCGTTTACATGCTGGGCTATACGTGGGAAGTGGAAGCAGTTCGCGCGGTGAAGAAGGAAGCCACCGATGCCGCCATGGGGACACTCTTCTATTGTCAAGCGCTCAACCGCAGCGCGCTGTTTGTTCTTGGGTTCAGTTGTATTCCGTTGATCGCCTACGCCATCGGCGGAAAGTTTGGCGGCACTCGCTGGTGGATGGGGACACTCTTCTCGCTGCTTCTTGCCTTTGATCTTCTTTCTGCCAACTCCGCCTTCCTGCGCCGCGAGCCCTACACCCGTTTCCAGCAATACCTCATGCCCGGGCTGGAGGAGCAGCTCCTTCTCACCATGGCTCCTCCGCTTCGCTCGGCGTTTCTGGATGCTCCTCTGTCCCTTCGACCCGTGGCGCAGGGGCGCGACGCCTTGGAGGGGTACCACCCCATCAGCTTTGCGCGATTTATTCAGCAGTTGGAGGCAACACCCCTTTCCACCCTCGAAGGAATGCAGCGTTTTGGCGTCAACACCACGTTCACGTTGGAGAGCGAGCCCCCCGTGGAAGGAGCCGATGTGCGCGGCTTCATTCGCGGAAAAACGTTGTGGCAACTCCCGCGCTCGTTCGATCCCGTGCAGTTCCGTGCGGCAAACTCCACAGAGCTTGTCCCCCTCAACTGGATTTACCTTCAGCGCACACCGCAGGCGCTTTTGCTGGATGTGGAGCCCGTGGGCGAAGGGCACTTGATTCTCCGGGAAAACAACGCCCCCGGGTGGCACTATCGCTCGGCCCCCGTGTTGGAAGAACTCGCCTCGCAGCCCTGGCAACCGGTCGCCACACTTCCCGGTGGGTTTGAACGGCTTCTGGAAAAACCCGCCGGGCACCGATTTGTGGAACTCACCTACGAACCCCGAAGCGTCTTCTTCGGGGCCCTGCTGAGCGCCGTCGCCGCCGGGCTTCTCCTGATGCTTTTTGTTGCCACAGCGCCCGCCCGCGTTCCACACTTACACCAAACAACGCCCTCATTACCCGAAAAGGACCCCTCCGGCCATGACGGAACTTGATCTCCCCACGCTTCAGCGTGAAATCCAGAAGCTCGATCTGGAACTCGGCAAAGAACTCGCCCAAGCGCATGGGCGCACGCAACGCCTCAACGTGGAAAACTACCGCTTCCCACTATTCGTTTGGATCACCGCGCTGATCTTTGTCGGCGCTTACATTTTCGCCCCCCTGCTCGAAGCGTTTCTCCCCATTCAACAATACAAATTCTACGTGCTCATCGTTGCAGCACTGATGGTGCTCATCGCCGTTTTCAAAACGCTGGTGTACATCTACTCCAAGTTCCTGGCTGGCAAAAAGCAGATTCACGAACTGAAGGACACACCAAAAGCCGCGGAAATCCGCCGCAAACGCGATGTGTTGAAAGCCCAGCTTGATGAACTCAAAGCCAAACGCGCCAAGTAACTACCCCGAGTCCCCACCGCAGCCGGAAGCACGGCGCTCCCCGGATGGCTATAAGTTGTTTCTGCGCGGCGTGTGCGGCTTCGTGGTGGGGGCGCTTTTGGGGTTGGCCTTCGCTCCGCTGGTTATTCCCGGGGTGCTTCTCGCCGTGGGATTCGCGGTGGCGGCGGCGCGTTACGGTGATCGTTTTTGGGAACGACTTGCCAAATGGATGCGGTGGTGGGGTTGAGCACGGTGGAACTTTCTTCACGCTATCAAGGAGCCGGTTTGGGGCTTCTACTGGGCGATGCCCACGGAGCACCCCGTGAAGGAGGCCCCTTGGAAAAGGCCCTTTGGTGGTTGATTGGCCGAACGCACGGGAAGCGGCGATTTACCGACGATTCCCAAATGGCTTTCGATTTGGGCGAGCATCTTGTGCAATATGGAAAAATCGAGCATCAAAAACTGTTGCTGCAATTTGCCGATTCCTATCGATGGTCCCGAGGGTACGGTCCGAGTACCGTAACAGTTTTGAAGGCAGCTCGACGAGGTTTGGACTGGCAGAATGCCACCCGGGTACGATTTCCAGCGGGATCGTTTGGGAACGGAGCGGCCATGCGCATTGCTCCCTTGGCGGTGTTTCTTCACCAACGAGTTCAACCGGAAGAGGCAATCCCATGGTTTCGGCAAAGCGCGGAAGTCACCCATCCCCACCCTTTGGCGATGGATGGCGCGGTGGCTTTGGGCCTGTGCATTCTGCTTTCCTTTGACGAGGTGGACTGCTTCGAAATCCTCAAGAATGTCACTAATTGCATGGAAACAGCGGCCATGAGAGAAAAGCTCCAACGAGTGACAGAAACATTGAAGGAGAATTCAACCCAGAGCGCTCGAGCGGCAAAAAAATCCCTCGGCGCCGGAACGGCAGCGTTGGAATCCGTTCCCTTGAGTATTTATTTGGGGTTCCGTTATCGGGAATCCGGTTTTGAGGAACTGTTGGAATCGGCCAATCGGGGTGGTGGGGATACCGACACAATTGCTGCGATGGCCGGTGCGTTGTGGGGTTCCCAACGGGGTGATTCCGCCTTCGATTCCTCCCTTCTGAATAACACGGAGGCGGTGGACGAAATGCGGTCTTTGATGATGCGACTCAGAGCGAAAAACATTCTTCAATAAGTGGAGAGTTGTAATTTTATTCCAACAAATTGATACAGTTTAATCACATTCAATTATGTGTCGTGATAAGTTATTGAATGGACGATTATGGGAAAGTGATCGAAGCATCAGTAAAAGTGATTCATGCGCCTTTGCGTGAAAAAAAATATTCGGAAAAAGGTAATTAGCAGTAAATTGTTTGCGACATCTTTATCGAGTGCTGGTATAAATCCTTGAGTACTACAAAACTATTCCGGAGTGGGTTCCGTGGTCTCAGGTTCCACTCTGGGGGTTGTGTCGCGCAGAAGGGTTTCGATTTCGGCTTCCACGTTGGCGCCGTCCTCTGTGGTGGAGAACAATTCATCCACGGGAACGGAGGTATTGTCCTGGGCGGGAATTGCCTCGTCTGTGGGGCCTTCGTTCAAGCCATAGTTTCCGGGAACGCGTTCATAGGCAGTTACCAAACGGCCACGCTTGCCATCCGTACCGGTGGGGCGCGGAAGAATGTCTTCCACGATGGTGGGGGTGATGAAGAGCTGTAGGTTATCCTTGCCGGTGCCTTCGGATTTTTTCCCGAAGAGCGCGCCGATAATTGGCAGTTTGGAGAGGAACGGCACACCGCCGGAACTCCGTGACTCCTGCGAAGTCAGCAAACCACCGATAACCCGTGTTTGGCCGGAGGGGATGGTGAGCACCGTTTCCAAGCTTTGGCGGTTTCGGGCGATCAAATCCACCGGACCGCTTGTGGATTGGCGAGTTACTACTTCGGCGTCGTCGTTATCAATTTGGATTTCCATTTCCACCAGGTAGCTGTTGGAGATGGAGGGGGTGATATCGAACGTAAGACCCGACGTCACCGTGCTTTGGCTGGTGGAGCGGCTGCTGCTGTTATTGTTGTCGTTATCGCTGAAGAAGGTGGTGAGGAAGGGTTCCTCGCGACCCACGAATATCCGAGAAGACTCCTGATTGCGCACAAGCAAGCGGGGTTGAAGCAGCGTCTTGGTGTCGGTATCGTTGAATGTCAGGCTATATTCCAGCTTGGCTTGGCTTCCCAAAAAGCCGCCACTGATGGTGTTGCCCGTAAGCTCCACAAAGCTCTCAAAGCCCGCCGGGTTTACAGTATCGGTGTCTCCGTCGCCATCAATGTCTTGCGTACCACGCCCAATCGGGGTGAAGCCGGTGGGGGAAAGATCGTTCACAATGTTGGTATCGGAAAGCGCCGCGCTATCGACTCCGAACCCAAAGTTACGGTCGAACGTGGTGGAGAGAATCTCTCCTTGAATCAACACCTGCTTCACCGGTTGGTCGAATCCCGCCAGAATTTGTTCCACGCGTTCATGCACTTCGGGGACGTCTTCCAGAATGAAGACCCCTTGGTTGGCGTTGATTTCAAACAGCAGTTCCGGCGTGCGGATGCCCTCGATGATGGTTTGAAGATCTTCTAGATCCTCGCCCTCAAGGCCAATGTTGTTCACGTCATAGATGACGATATCGGGGCCGACGTCCAGAATATCGATCAGCAGCTCCATCTTCTTGATGTTGGAAAGCAGGTCGGTCACGATAATCTGGTGGGTGATTTCGTCGAGTTCAATCGTCCCGGGGTCGGACTTGTAGGACTCAATCTTCTGGGCCACTTCGGCTACATCGCCGTGGCGGATATAGAAAACGCGGGTATAGAGTTGAACGTCGATTTCACGGATCAGGCGTTCCACGCGTTCAATAACCTCGGGGAGGTCGAACACGATGAGCTTGTTGGTTCGGGGGTCGGGGGTGATTTTCCCGATGCCCGGCGTCAGCATGTTGCTAATCGCTGATTCCAATTCCTGGGCTTTCACGTGATCAGGGCGGAAAACTTTGGTGATGGCCTGCTCGGGGAGAACGTTTTCCAAATAGTAGGCTTCGTCGGAAACGTTGAAACCGAGACCATCTTTCGTCTTCCAGTAGCGCCACCCTTTGGAAACGGTAATCTTACGGATCACGGTTTCCAGAGGTTCATTGCGGGAAATAATGGTGATCGTCTCGTTGTTGATGCTTCCCAGCGGCGTTACTTCCACACCAGCGCGCAGGCTCAATGCCTGAAACACCTGCGAAGCCGGGGCCTCATTGAAGACCAACTGCTCCACCATAATCTGGCTGATATCCTGGGGGGCAGCTTCCTGAGCATAGGCCTGGGAAACTCCCAACGTCCCCAACGCGAGAGGCGCCAAACCCGCTCCGAGACAGAAAACAGCACCCGCGCTGAGGGAAAAACCACACCGTTTTTTCATAGATGAATCAACATTCCAGAAGGTAGCAACCCCTCCAGTACAGAACACGGTTCCGAATGACGCAACCGCTTTCCAAGGGTTTTCGGTTGTGGGGCGCAAAAATGTGACGCCTCGCGGAGGGAGTTGGTTTGGTGCCCGGGGAAGATGGGAAAAACGAAGTTCAAATTCTTTTCCCCGGGAATGGGAATTCTCTCAATAATTCGATTACTGACGCCGCAAACGGCCCCGGCCCCGGGCTTCCTCCTCGGGGTCTTCCGTCAGTGAGCGGTCGTAGATGGGCCGCAGCAAATCGGGTGCATCCTGGCGGAATTCCTGAATAAAGGTAAACTGCTTGGCAGCGGTCAATTGTTGCTCGTAGTTGGAGAAGTCCGTCAGGAATTCTTCCTTGCTCGGTTCGTCGATGCTCGTGAGTTCCAACACCAAATAACCCGTCACGGCATCATCGCTACCACCGCGCAGCACAAGGATGTCCCCCACCTTGGAACGGAACGTTACGGCGCCCAAGGTTTGGTAATCCATGAATTCCGCCGGTGGGTTCAACCGACCGAAGGGTTCCACGGTATCGGCCACGATGTAGGTATCCTTGTATTCGGGAAGCGCCTCGGCGGCGGAGTCCAAGCCCTCAGCAGCACCCCGGGCTTTTTCTGCAAACAGATTGGCGATGCGCTCGGCTTCCTGCGCCGCTTTTTGGGAGCGCACATTGGTTTCCACAATCAACCGAACCTCTTCCAATGTTTGAGGGCGGCTGGGGATGACTTCCTTGATTTCCATCACCACGGAGTTATCTGTACCGGCGGCCCGCAACACCTGCGTGGGGATGCCTACTTCCAAATCGGCCATGTACTCCTGGTGCTCTTGAAGCGAACCAATATCCCGGAAGAAGAGACGTGTCGTCAGCGTGGGGCTGGTTTCCTGAACTGAAGAATTGATCTTCTGGGCAAGGGATTCCAGCGTGGTGCTTTCTGCGGCAAGGCGTTTGAACAACGATTCCTGAGACTCGATTTCATCCAACCGGGCTTGAAGCAACGCCTCGCGTTCCTTCTCCTTATCCGCCTTGAGAAGGGGCTCGATGACTTTCTTGGCTTCTTCAAAAGGAAGAACACCATCGCTCATCCCGGTGAACTGAATCAGGAAGGCATACCGATCACTCACAACAACCGGGGTGATTTGCCCTTGTTCTGCACCATTCACGGCATCCACCCAAGCGCGACCGTAACGTTCCACAAAGCCGGCTTCGTTTTCCGCATTCACCACCCCGGGTACGGCTCCCCCCAGGCGTTCCACGGTATTGCCGAAGCTCAGGTTGGCGGGGTCTTGCGTGAACTGGTTGGCGGTTTCCTCAAAATTCGCCCCACCAACCAACAGAGAACGAATCTCATTCAGTTGCTGCGTTACCACTTCGGTGGAGTTGGAGTCGTCAATCGCCAGCGCGATGTGGCGAACCAACCGACCCGGCGACACCTGAAAGAGCGGGTTGTTTGCTTTGTCTGCAGCGTTGTAGTAGGCGAGCATCTCTGCTTCGGAGACGATTGCAGGGGGCGGAAGCGCCGGTGCCTTCTGAACTACGAAGCGGTAAACACGCTTCTCGGGTTCGATGAAGTTTTCCTGGTTTTCCGCAAAGTAGGCCTGAAGTTCCTCATCGGTTACTTCCACAGATTCCCGCAGAGCATCGGTGGGGATTGCCACATAGCGGGCCTCCAAGCGGTCGTTGGTGTTTTTGTACGCCAACCAGGATTCCAGCACGCTGGCCCGGGCTACTTTCACCACTTGGCGTTGCCCCAAGTCCTGCTTCAAGTTCTCGCGTACGGTTTCCAAAAAGCCGCGTTCCGTGTATCCGGAACGGGCGAGTGTTTCCTCATAAGCTTCCTGAGTAGGGAATTGCTCTGAAACGGTTTTCTGCAACTGTTCATTGCTCACCAGCAGACCGTCTCGGCGGGCAATCTCCTTGAACGCCTCGGAGCCCACGGCATACTCGGCGAGTTCCTTGCGGTTGCGGTCGTAGAAGCGGGGGAGAAACTGGAAGACCGCCTGTTGGTTTTGGGGGTTGCCGGTCACGTAGGCGAACTTCATGGCGTTGTCCTGCACGGCGCGGTCCATGGCCAGGCGGAGGTCATCGTTGCGGAGGAATTCCGTGCCGCGGCTTGTTTTGATTTCCACAAAGTCAATCGCTTCGGGTGCAGGCCCGCCACCGCCCCCCATGTTGGGACCGAGCAACACAAAGCTCGGAATGGCTACAACCATCAGGGCATAGAGTCCCCATTTGAGGACTTTGGGATTTCGCATGGCCTGCATCATGGCGGCGGTACGTCCTTAAGAAGCGCCCGCAACAACTGCGGCAACGCGGAAATATTCAACAGCAAAAGCAGGAACACCGGAGTGAGACACTCCGATCCGGCAAGGCCCTAGAAGAGGCCAAACACCCCGGCAGGCGGTCAATGAAAACCCACCATTTGCAGCGTTCACCGCAACAGAGCAGGGCACTAAGGTAGGAGGATGCTTGGTTGTGGAGGTTGAATTCCAGAATTCCGCTGGGAAACCCAGATGTTCCCCTGGCTGATGGTTCCGTTGGTGGGATCGTAAATAATGGCAATCGTATTGAAGTTTCCCTCAAGGTTTTCAAAATCGCGGTCTGGGCCATAACCAATAATCTGCCATTCCCCCCAAAACTCACGGGCCGCCTCCCAATAGGCACCGGG
>JANRMB010000299.1:0-20902 GCA_033761985.1 Candidatus Sumerlaeia bacterium
ATGTCCCGATTTCCCGCCTGCAAGATCAGGTCCAGCGCATCTCCACCAAACTTCAGGATTTCATGGAGGCGAGCAGTCGGAATCGCGATTTGCTTCGATTGATTTTTGAGGAATCCCTCGATGGGCTAATGTTGGTGGAGCTGGATAAGAACACCATCGTGGCCGCCAATCCCGCGTTGCATCAGATGTTGGGATTCGAAAACGGAAAGCTTCTCTCCTCTGAGTTGGAGTCGATCTACAATCCGCGATGGGAGGATGTGGCGAGTGCCTCCGCGGAGTTGGATTCATCCGATCTTTCACAAGGTCCGGTACTCTTGAATCAGGTGTTTACCAAGGCCAACGGTGAAAATCATTTGTTTGATATAACGACTAACATGGTGGAGTGGAATGGTAAGCCTGCGGGGCTTTTCACACTACGAGATGCGGAATTGCGTCGGAAGTCTGATGCAGAAAAAACTCGGCTTCGTCGCGATGCGTTGGAAGCTGTGAGGATGAAGTCGGCCTTCCTTGCCAACATGAGTCATGAGATACGCACGCCACTTAACGGTGTGTTGGGGATGGTCGAAATTCTTCAGAATACGAGCCTTTCAGAATCACAACAGGAGTTTGTTTCCACCATCCGTCACTGTGGGGAAACATTACTCGCACTCATCAATGACATTCTGGACTTCTCCAAGTTGGAGGCCACAAAAATGACCTTCGAGTCCGCGCCTTTCGATTTGCAGGTCTTGTTGGAAGAGACGTTGGATATCGTGGTGGCGCGGGCACATGACAAAAATCTGGATTTGGTGTTGGAATTCTCACCCGAGGTGTCGCGTCACTTAAGTGGCGATCGCATGCGGCTTCAGCAGATCATCATGAACCTGTTGAGTAATGCGGTCAAATTCACGGAAAAGGGGTCCGTGGTGCTTCAAGTGAACATGTTCTTTCGTTCTGCAGGAATACCGGAATTCCGGTTCCAGGTGAGGGACACAGGAATTGGGATGTCCCCCGAGGTTCGTGATACCCTCTTCATGCCTTTCTGCCAAGGCGATTCCAGTGTCACCCGTCAGTATGGGGGCACGGGATTGGGTCTGGCTATCAGCAAGCGCCTTGTGGAAGGCATGGGAGGCTCGATTGATGTGTCTTCACATCCGGGGAGTGGCACCACTTTTGAACTACGCATTCCTTTGGAAATTATTCCCGATGTTTCACTTCAGGAAACTCGAATTCGGAAGAAAACTCTTCGGGATCAACCGGAGGTTGTTATTCACTGTCCCTCCATGCCCGAGACGCAGCGGGTATTGGTGCAACTCGTATCACAAAGTATGGGGAGATACAGGGTGGTGGAGTCGGCAATGGATGTGCAAAATATAATGGGAGGGCATGGTGGACCGTTGAGCCTATTGGTGGAATGTGCGTTTGCGGAACAACACGCTGAAATGCTGGGGAGGTGGGTCAACAAATCTCCCAATCATCGGCTGATTGTGCTTCTTCGCCAGCGGGAGCAGATGCTCTTTTCCAGTCTTGCCCGTCCGCGGTGGCAATCCCTGCGGCTGCCTGTTCGCAAGGAACTTCTTCTATCCCGTTTACTCGAAGCCCAAACTGCCGAGACCCCTACAACACAGCCTTCAACACAGGCAGCGCCCGCCATGTCGGGTACAGGTCATCGAGTCCTTTTGGTGGAAGATGATGCCATCAATCGCCGGGTGGCGACCCTGATGCTCGAGCGGGTGGGCTATACGGTGGATTATGCCGAGGATGGAAAGAAATCCCTCGAAATGCTTGCTGAGCGCCGATACTCCGCCGTTCTCATGGATTGCCAAATGCCGGTAATGGATGGATTCACAGCCACGCGGCTCTTGAGGGACAGGGAACAGGATACCACCAAACATCAACTGGTGATTGCCCTGACTGCCAACGCCATGGAAGGGGACCGCGAGCGCTGCCTGGCTGCAGGGTTCGATGATTACATTCGCAAGCCCGTGCAATCCAAGGAACTGTACGACACCTTGGAGGCACACCTCAATGCCTCGGAAGATTCTGAATATCAGACCCTTTCCCGAAAATCTCGCAATCAAAAGAATGAAGCCCCCAGCGAAGAGTTCTGCGCCGATGAACCCCTCTACACCAGCAAACCGTTGAAGGAGTTGCAGGAGCTTGTGGGAGATACCGATGCCTCGCTTATAGGGGACATGGTGGAAGCCATTTGCCGTGAACTCCCGGAAGTGCTTGCAAAGATGAGCACCGCACTCTCCAACAGTGACACCGCAACCGCCGCTCGTCTTGCTCACCAATTTGAAAGTCGAACCGGTAACGTGGGATTGCGGCGTCATCAAGCGTTGCTGCACCTTTTCCAAACCGATTGGAAAAAACAGAAGACGGATCGCTTGGAGCGAATCCTACAAGAGTTGCATCACCATTTGCATGAGGCACTAAGGCAACTTCGTTCAGACTGGTAGCTCCTCCGTCCCCGTTATTTTTGAGTATCCCAGATGCGCTGTTTCCGATAAATCATCGCCGGTGAAATCTCGAGCATCATCGCGGCCTGAATCATATTCCCATCCGTCAGCTTTAAGGCGTCCTGAATGGCATCTCGCTCCACAATCCACAAGGGCTTGACCACTCCACGGGATTGAAACTCCGAGCGATCCTCCTTCTTCAAGGATTTCAACCCCTTCACCGATTGTTGAACCGTGGCGGGGAGCATCTCCAGCGTGACGGATTTCCCGGTTCCAAACTTCACAATCATCTCCACACACGCATTAAGTTCCTCCATATTCTGAGGCCAATCGTAGGCGTAGAGGGCAGTTTCCACTTCCGTAGAAAATTGTTGTGGAGTACGGATTCCCCGATTGGGATGATCCAACAGAAGCGCTTGAGCGAGTTCCAGAATATCCTCACCCCGTTGGCGTAGCTTCGGAAGCTGCAACGGAATAGTGGCGAGCACATCATAAAGTTGAGAGGAAAAGCCGCCACTGTCCACCTTCTTTTTCAGTTTGGATTGAGCCAATGTGATGAGCCGAACCGATTTACTGTCTGTTGTTTGCAGGTATTCCAGAAGCTGTTTCTGATCTGCGGCGTTGAGTTCCTGAACTTCCTTAAGCACGAGGGTGAATGGTTCGGCGGAAGAAAGGAGTTGTAGGAGTTCTCCCCCGTTTCCAGCCTTACACTCAAAAAACTGAATCGGTTTGCTGGAGTAGGGGCTGCTTTCGTGCACAGTTTGGGCGCACTCTTCAAATTCGCAACCCGTGGAACCCTGAATCATCACCGGAAGCAAACTCCCCTGATGTTCACGGATGCGCTCGTAGAGTCTCCTCATGGGGACACAGGAACCCCGTAGTTTTCCGAATGTGATCAACGAAGAGATATCTCTGGCGGCATCCAACTGTTGGATCAGGCGGTGGCGTTCGAGGGCATTTCGAACCATCACGCGAACACGCTCGAAGTCGAGTGGCTTCGTGAGGAAGTCATAGGCTCCCTCACGCATAGCCTCAATGGCGCCCTCCATGGAACCATGGGCAGTCATGACGATCACCGTGGCGGGTTTTCCTGAGGCACGAATCGCTTTGAGGATTTCCATTCCGCTCATATCGGGGAGTTGCATATCCAGCAGCACCACCGCGGGGGGATCGTCCTGCAGCTCTTGTAGGGCCAGCCGACCCGTACTAGCGGTTCGGGGCTCCAGTTCCACCTTTTTCAGGACGGCTTTCAAAATGCGGATCAATTCCGCATCGTCTTCCACAATCAGTATTTCCGGTGTTGCAGCCATGATAAACTCCTGAAGTGATACTCAACGTTTTGTACAACTAAACTCTTAGAATGCACCTTCGCCCTTGAGGACGGCAGGAACCGTTTTGAAAAGCAGCGCCAAATCCAACTGCACGTTTTGATTCAGAATATACTCCAAATCGAGAAGCACCTGATCCTCAAATCCAATCGAGCTTCTTCCGCTCACCTGCCAAATGCATGTAAGGCCCGGAATGATTGCCAAGCGCTTCCAGGCATCTTCATGATAAAGCACCACTTCACCGGGGACGGGGGGGCGTGGTCCCACCAGTGACATGTCCCCCCGAAGAACATTGTAAAACTGGGGTAATTCATCGATGGAGAACTTTCGAATAAACCGACCCACCTTCGTGATACGGGGATCATTCTTCATTTTGAAGATAACACCCTGGGCGGACTCATTCTGTGCCATGAGTTGCTTTTTGAGGGCTTCCGCGTTTGGCACCATGGAACGGAATTTGAAAAAGGGAAACTCGCGTCCCCCTTCACCCACTCGTTTTTGAGTAAAGAAAATAGGGCCTTTGGATTCCAATCGGATGGCCAATGCTGTGATTGCGAAGACGGGTGCCAGCATCGCCAGCGCAGTGAGTGAGCCCAGAATATCCACGGCTCGTTTCAGTTTTCTTCCGATAGGGGAGTGCATGGTCAGATGGTACTTCCAACCCAACCGATATTGAAGCCTGAGCCTGTACCACTCCGCATCGATTTGGCCCGTCATGGGGTTGCTTACCTGCTTGTACAGTTCCATCGCCCGCTCGGCATTGAACCGCCGCTTCACCTCAATCTTATCAGCATCGCCGGTCGGCGATTTTTCCTTCGCCGAAGCTGATTGTTGCATCGGTACTGACTGCTGAATCATGTGAGTGCCTTTCTTTTGGAAGTGATTCCCGGGAGCACCAGTTTCCCCTTTTTCCAAAGGTGAACCCGGTAAAGAAACAACGGATTGCCGATGATATACCGCTTCCACATGCGCCCCGGTTCCTGAAGTAATCGGTACACCCACTCCAAACCCGTTTGGCGCATCCACAACGGGGCACGTTTGTTTTTCTCCCCCAAAAAGTCAAGCAATCCCCCCATCGAGAAAAGAATCGGTACTTTCAAACGATGCAGATTGCGATCCACCCAAAGCTCCTGCCGCGGCGTCCCCATCCCCAGAATCACTGCGTAGGCCCCGGAATTGTTGATCTGCTGACAAACGGCTTCCTCGTCTTCGGGTTTGAAGTAACCGGAACGTTTTCCAGCGACTCTCAGTCCCGGATACTTACGGATGATATTTTCCTCTGCCTTGGCGAGAATGGCATCGGTTGCCCCGAGCAGAAAAAGGGGCATCCCGTTGCGAAGAAACAGTTCGGCCAAATGGGGAAAGAGATCCGTACCGTTCAGATTCTTCCGTAATCTTCCACCCACCGATTGCAGAGCCAACTTAACACCAATCCCATCGGGGAGAACCAAATCCGCCTTTCGCAACGCCCGAAGATACTCTTTCCGTTCCAGGGCAAGGTTGAAGTTGTTTGCATTCACAAAACAGATATGTTGCGGGGCCGGATGCTCCTCTGTCCCCATTTCATCCAACGACTGTAATTCCCGAATCACTTGGAAACGAGTAAGTGGATGTGATTCCAGCATCCCTGATAGAGTTTTCATTATAACTTCTGTGGTGGAGTTGTTCACGTACACTCCGAAAAGATTGAAGTAATCTGCATTCAAACTTCCCTTGCCGGAGCGTTTGGTGGAATACAAGAGATACACCCACATCCACTTCAGCAGTAGCTTCAAATCTCCTGAGAAACCTGATTTACGGCGATACTCCTCGTCCAACTCCAGAACGTCATACTCCAAATTCATCCGTTGATACAAACCAGCCGAGTGTAGAACGCCGCGGGCTTTTGATGTGCATCCAGCAGTTCCCACGAACCGACGTTTACCCTTTCGGATCAACCCAAAGCAGACGCTTCGTGCTCGCCGAGTTCTTCCGCTGGAAAGCAGTGTCCCCAATCCAAACAGAACAAGACCCAACGCATTGAGAAGTCGATGATGGAGCTTCAAACGCGGCACGGCATCCCCCTAATCAACCAACGGTTGGGAATCAAAATGTGACGGAATCAAACTCAGGAGTGGTTGTTGTGCCTTACCGGAATTTGCCGATGCAGGATGTTGAAGCAATTGCAGAATACGCTGCGTCTGGGCGGAATAGCCAAAAAGCGATCGGCATTTCTCCTTTGCGTTGCTCCCGAGGATGGCTAGTCGTTCGGGTTTAATCAAGTAAGCCTTCAGCTTGCTCAACAAGACGGGCAATTCTCCACAAGGATAAAGGATTCCCTCCTGCTCGTCCTGAAGCAGAAACTGGCTAAAGAACGTGTTCGGACTGAATACGGGAATTCCCGCTGCCATGGCGGAGAGCATCAAAGTGGCCGCTTCATAGGATTCCCGCTGGGACTCCCACACAATCAATGCTGAAGCCTGCTGAAAAAGTTCGGTAGCGTTTTTGGTTTTGGGAGAGAGCAGCTGAACCTCACGCCCTGTTTTGTTGCGGAGAATTCCCTTCAGATTTTCCTGATTCCCTTCGTTTGAAAACAGGAGAAGCTGCCCCTCCTGAAAAATCGCGGTTCCTGATTTCGGGAGATCTGGATTCTCCACGCAGGGAGGCAGTAAATTGATGCGGGAGGAAGAAATCCCAACAAATTCTTCCAGAAAAAGTTTCTGCACGGGATTCTGTACCACCCATCCCGCGAAGGATTGATACCTCTCCGTCCCTCTACCCAATCTCGAGAGCGACTCAATTGATCGTTGGGGTTCAATGAAACCCCAGTAGTTCGTTCCCCGATTCAGCTTCCCTACCTTTTCCAAGACATCCAATCCCCAATACAACACCACGGGAGATTTGGTGGTGGGATTCCCATACAGCGCGAGTTGGGATTTCACTTTCTCCAGGAGTTGAAAGGAAAAATCCATCCCCACACTCTTTTGAAGTCTCCCCTCGCTCACCCTCGAAACAATCTCAATGGAAACCGTTTTCGTCATGCTGAAGTCCTACCGATCTTGGCGGTTTGTGCCAGAACACTGAGCGTGGAGGCTGCTGTCCGTTGCCAACTAAACTCCGCTGCGCGCGCAATCCCCCTCTGCCGATAGTCTTGTGCTTTAGCCTCATCAAGCAGTAGCACTTCCAAGGCGGAACGAATGGAGGTTGAATCTTCCGGAGCAAACAGAACGGCCGCATCACCAGCCACTTCCGGCATGCTGGAAACATTCGAACACGCTACCGGAGCACCACAACCCATCGCCTCCAAAATGGGAAGTCCAAACCCCTCATACAACGAGGGAAAGACAAATGCCGAGCAGCACCGATACAACGCCGGAAGATCTGCACTCTCCACAAATCCCGTGCATCTGATGCGATTTTTGACGGCTGACTGCTGGATTCGTTGGTGAATTGCCTCCGAGCCACTCCAGTCGGAACCGGCAAAAACCAATTGATGAGGAATGGAGTGATCGTTGGCGAGCGATTCAAACGCCTCGACCAACCGAACATGATTCTTCCCGGGATGTTCCAACCGCGACGTATAAAGAACAAACGGTTCCTGGATCCCGTACCGCTCCTTCAAGCGATCATTTTCACCCGGAACAGTCTGCGGGTTCATCGTCAATGGATCGGCGGCCAAGGGTGTCACCGTCACCCGATTCTCCGGAACATGCGATACCTGCACAATGTCCCGCTTGCTTGATTCCGACACCGTCAGAATATGCGTCAACCTCCGGCAAAACAACGGCAACACTTTCGTGATGTAGAAGTGACGCGACGCATCATATTTCCCCTTCACATGCAGACTGGAAAAATCATGCACTGTCCCCACCGAGGGACAGGGAAGTGACAGGGACGCACGACGATTCGCTGCCGGCAGAAACATCACATCGATTCCTTCCTTCTTACACCAGCGCCCCAAACTCCACTGATGCCACCAGATATTCCGCACCGGCGGCTGGATGCTTTTGTTGTGAAGCACCACCTGAAAGCGATGACCTTTGGGAAGAAAAATTTCCTGTTCAGAATAATACAGGTGCACCAGGAAATCATGTTCATTTTGATACGACACAAATTCCTTCATCAGGCACATTAAATAGCGACTGATACCGGATTTTCCACCATCGGCGCCAAATGTCGTCAGGCCTATTTTCATACACTGACTCCGTTCCCAATCAAACGTTGAAATTCCTGTTCCAGTTGATCCAGATAATTTTCAAAACGAAAGACATTGGTGATCCTCTCCTTTGACGCCACTCCCATCTGAACGCACCGCTTATGATCCGTCAGCAATTCCCTGAGTGCTTCGGTATAGGCCGACACATCCTGTTCGGGGACAAGCAATCCTGTTTGATTGTGCATTAACCAATCGGGTATTCCGCCCACCTCAAAAGCCACCACGGGTCGGCCATAGTGCATCGCTTCCAACCCAATCATTCCAAAGGGCTCCGGCCAGCGGCTGGGGACAGCCACCACCCGCGCATTTTGGTAGTATGTCCCCAATTCTGCATTCGGAATCCAACCAGTAAAACGCACTTTCTCTCGAATTCCCAGAACACGGGCCTGTGCTTCCAAGGCGCTTCGAGCATTTCCGTCCCCGATTATCGTGGCCGTATAGGGGACCTTGAGTTGCGCCAAGGCCCTCAGCAACAAATCCACCCCTTTGCCACGGATCAATTGACCCACAAACAACAACGAAGGCTCTGTGGGGACACTCGAAATATTAATCGCCTCCCGACGAATTACCGGAGGAACCACCCGAAGCTGTTCCTTGGAAAAGCCGTTCATTTCCAATTCTCGAAGCATGAACCGGCTTCCCACCATCAAACACTCGAGCTGTTGGTGTGCCTTCAATTCCTCGCCAAAAGCGGAAAGATTCTTCCACCGCACCGGGAGAATCCCGCCGCTGTTTTTTTCCACAAACGCCAAATCAAACCAGCACTCCACTCCGAACGGTTTTTCGCATACCCGCTGGTTTTGAAGAAAGTATTTATGTCGCCTTGGGCAGCAGAGATCGTGATCGTGAATCATGCGCACAACCGGAATTCCCGTCTTGGGCCAATCACTCATCCGTCCCCACTTGTGCGCGTAGAGAAGTTCGACGGAATGTTTCTGAATGACGTTCAGCACTGAAGCCTCACCAGCACCTCCAAACTCCTTCAACGGAATGCACTCCTCAAAAGCCATTCGATAGAATTCCACATCACGAGCCAATTCACCGTATCCCAAAAACGTCTTGTGGCCCCGCTCGCGAAGCCCGGATGCAGAATCAAATACCGTCTGCTCGACACCTCCAAAGAATCCGCACTTTTCATTGAGAAACAGAATATTCACGGCGCACCTCCGCGTACAGATCCATCAACCGTTCTGTTACCGATCCCCATGAATACTGCCTTCGTGCTTTTTTTTGCCCCGCTTCAGCAAGACTGTTGGCGAGCTCCGAGTTCTCCAGAAGTTTCGCAACTGCAGTCGCTCTTTCCTCATTCGACTCCGCCGATGTTAGGAGTCCATCCACTTCCGACTCCACAAAAGAGGGAATTCCCCCCACAGCTGAGGCTACCACCGGAAGTCCGGCGGCCCAGGCTTCCAATATCACAATTCCAAAGGGCTCGTGAATTGATGGGAGCAGAAAGAGATCGGCCGCATGCAACGCATTCACCAACATTAGGTCACGATTTGATATACCTGGAATGAAGGTTACCCGATTCTCCAATCCACTCTCTTGAATTCGAATTCTTAGTCGTTCAGCGTAGGGTTCATTCGTGACATGGCCGATCAACACCAGATGAGCGTTCAATTCCGGCGGAAGGAGGCGCAGCGATTCCACCGCTCCCAATTGGTTCTTTTGGGGATCAATTCTTCCCAAGGTCAGAATCAAACGCCGATCCGTTGGGATCCCGTACTTCGCTCGAAAAGCTTCTCCGTCCCCACGGCTGAAGTATTCAGGATCGACCCCATTCGGAAGATGTATCACCCGCTTTTGAGGATACATCTCCTGCATCTTTTTCTTCTCACCTTCGCCGACACAAATGATCGCGGAAGCATCATCCAACACTCGACGCGACCCCACCCACATTCCCAGTAGCTTGCCCCACTCCCATGTCCCTTGGGTTGGCTCCGTCCAACCAGCGGCTTCCGCCTTCGGAACATCCAAAACGCCACCGTGCAAGCTTACCACGTACGGGCGTTTCTTCTTCATCGCCACGTGGCGTACAATACCACCCATTCTTTTGGCGGTGTGCAAATGATATACATCCACCCTGGATTCTCGGAGCAATGCACGCCATAAGGAAAAGGAAAACAAGTTCCCCCCTTTGTAATCCAACTGGCGAATCTTTTCCTGACCCAACCCCAAATAAGGATAGAAATGCGGGAACCTGCTTACTGGTATCTCTTGGATCACTTCCCGAGCATTCTGCGAAAGCGCCATCGAGGTATAGATACTCACCTCATGACCCGACCGCATCAACTCGCGACTTGTCTGAAGCACAACGGTCTCTGTCCCCCCCCAATCGGAAAGGACGAACCGTCTTGGAATCTGAATCGTTTTCATTTTGTCCTCCCAATCGTGCGTTGAAGAAAATCTTCGAGTTCAATCACATAGCGACCGAGCGAGAAATCTTCCCGCGCGCAACGCTGGCCCTCCTTTGTCACTTTGTATCGTAGCGCATCGTCTTCCACCAACCGCTGTAGCGCATCCGCAAGCGCACCTGCATTTTCCTTGGGAAAGGCCAGGCAATTGACCCCATCCCGCAAAAATTCCCCATGTCCCCCATCTGTGGTGGAGACAACTGGAGTTCCACATGCCATCGCTTCCAAATGGGTTAATCCAAACGGTTCCTTCCAAATGGAGGGAAACACAAACAGATCCGCCTCATGGTACACGTTCACCAACTCGGGGTGCGGAATACGTCCCAGAAAACGTACCGATACCTGAGTTAATCTATTTGCCAAGTCTTGCAATTGCTGCTTATATTTAGGATCACCGTCACCAGCAATATCCAGTGCCATCATTCGTCCGGGCATTCTTCGAGAAAGGACTTCGAGAGCCTCCAGAAGCGTATGAACACCTTTGTAGGGATTCAACTGTCCGGCATAACAAATACGAATGGGATCTTCCTTCGTCCCTGAACCCAACTTTCCAACATTCTGCTTGCTCGGCCAACGTTCCACGGGAATTCCCTGAAAAATAACCACCGGTTTGGGAAAAGGCAGATTCAGTGTCACCAATTGTTCTTGAAGACAGGCGCTAATACAGGTGGCGGCATTGATTCCAAGTTTACCCTGAAGTGTTTCCTCTCTGTTCCAAGTACGATCCAGAAACCAGCGCACCAAACCCGCCGGGCGCAGTGTAAAAGCTCTGGGAAGAATCCCCCGGATGTTGTCATCATTGAACGTGATGGCGGCGGGTATGTGGTCAGGGCGATTTGCTCGTAAGGCACCCATACCCAGGCGCAACTGACTCCAATAGAACACCACATCGGGGTTTTTATTGTTGATGACTATTTCCGTGGTTTGCTGATTGTGAATTCGCACACCCCGATCACGTAAGGCCTGCGCAGTGGGAGGCATACCAAAAGGCGGAGCCAGCTTCAGCAACCGTTCCACAACATAAGGAAAACTTGCTGCCTCAGCACTTCCCGGTATTTGGTGGTCAGAAGTGAGCACACGTATTGAGTGCCCTCGTTCCTGCAACGCATCGCACACTTGTTTGCATAAAATCTCATAACCTCCCAATACATGCGGCGGGAAGAGATTACTGATGATCAGAATTTTCATGACCAAGCCCCTCCACCAATCGGCTCATATAAGCGAGTTTGATTCGATTTAGGACGGTACCAATAACAGGGACACCCTGCGCATTCAAACGGTTCAGTGCATGATTGATGGCCGGAAAGAAACCATGATGCGCCCGAGCCACAAAGAGCACGCCATCCACCAACCCCGCCAACGCCTCGGCATCAACAAAATGCAATACAGGAGGGGCATCAATTACCACGATGGAATATGTGTTGGAAGCCTCTTGCAAAAGCTCCCGCATCCGATTTGTGCCCAACATATCGGGGACAACTGCAGCCCCGTACAAAGGAATGACATCCACATTTGGCAGTCGTGTTTTGCGCACAATCTCTTCCATCGTTGCCGCACGGAAGCTAAGATAATCACCGAGACCCAACTCAGACTCCCGGGATTTGCCCCGTTCGGAATCATGCAACAAATCATGAAGAAGAAGTCGGTTTGATTGGGGTACCTGATGAAGTCCATTCCTCCATAAAATGCGGATGCGCTGAATTACATCAAATCGTTTGGGGGTGGGTTTGCTCCGTTCCGGCTGAATGGGACGAACCTGGGCATCAATTACTAATACCCGTTCATCCGTTCTTCCGAAAATTGTGGCCATGTTGACCGCCACAAAGGTTGTTCCTTCATCGTGCCCGGCGGAAACTACCATCAGGCGGGCTCCACGTTTGGGGACACGTCCTCGTACTGCACGAGCCAAAATCCTGAAAGTTTCAATAAACTGTGGCGTCATGCCATTGGGGAGCAATACCTCGAGCCCCTGTACATCAGGAAATCCCGCCAAGCAGGGAATACCCAGACGAAGCTCCGCCTCATTTTCTGTTTTGAGGGTGATATCCACCAGAACACGCAGCACCACCAACGCAAACGAGGCTCCTGTAATCAGAACCACCACTGCCAAAAAGAGCATCTTCTTGTTCGAGCTGGTGGGGGAGCTGGGTGTCACCGCTTCCACAAGAGTGATAAACGGAGTTGCGGTGGCATCAAAGTACCGACGCTCCCGAGAGAGATCAGCTTCGAATGATTTTTTCGCCGCATCCTTAATCTCAACCGTTCGACTCAACTCCACAAATGTGCGCTGCTGATCTGGTAGTAAACGAAGGCGTTCCTCCAAAAGCGACTTGGCTCGGGCAAATGACTCTACTTTTTCACCTGCTGCAACCTGCTCCAACTCCAGTTTGAATCGTTCAAACTGCACATCCTGCAGGAGTTTTCCCGAAGGTGTAACCGTTCCTTCTTTTGGAATTACCACCTGATCCAACTTCTCAATTTCCGCCTTCCACTCCTTAATCTGATCCGTATCCTCACCCCAAACTTTGCGTTCATCATAACGAGCCTGGGCTGCGTTCAGTTCTTCCTCGCTGATCGCCCCTTCTGCATGAAGCTCCTTGGCTCTCTCTAATTGGCGAGCCGCCTCTTCCAGTTGAATGTCATAGGAACGTGTTTCCTTGTCCAAACGAATGGAATCCTGTAACCGCTCCAATCGAATCCCAATTTCACTCAGCGCATCGATGCTGGAAGAACTTTCCGCCTTTTCCTTGGCAACGCGTTCTTCCAGTTCCGATATTATCCGCTCGATGTTGTTCATCTTCTTATCAACGGTGACTTTTTCCATCATGGCGCTCTCCAACAGGAGATTCACCGAGGTGAGTTCTTCCAGCGACCACTGAATCTGCTGAGTCAAATCCACAATCTGGTTTTTGTTGGTGAACTCGTTGAGGGCTTCTTCTGCTTGATGAAGTTCCTCCGAAATCGTAGCGATACTTTTCTCCAGTTTCGCAATCTTCTCGCGACTACTCCCACGAATCATCTCCTCCTGACTTTCCAGAAAGACTTCGCGCACCGTATTGGCAATCGCCGCAGCCTCTTCTGCGTCCCCCCATTTGGTGCGAATGGTGATGAGCGTTGTTTTGCTTTCCAAATTCGCTTCCACCGCCGCCCCAAGGGATTTCACCGAAGCCCCCAACTGAAGTCTCTGGCGTACCCGCTCAAGGTTGGAGCGTACCTTGATCATGCTGATTTGGGTAAACAGTGACGGTGCTGCTCGCTCCTCCGTTTCGGTGGTCGGCGGGGGAGTGTACAGCATCACCGTTTCCGCTCGATAGACCTGCTCGGAGAAGTTCAACGCCACAAACAACGCTATGGGCAAGCTAACCAGACCACCGGCAAGCACAAGCATCCAACGCCGGGCTATCCCCACCACCAGACTATGCAAATCGATGGGAAGCTTACTTTTCGTCTCCTCACTTTCCACCGTGGGGGTGTTCGTTTCCATGTCGCTCATTTACACACCTCCTTCCGGAAGAGTGACCCGCCGTTGAAAGCGTGGCACACCTGTTTGGATACCAACATTTCTTGCCTTCGCCGTTGCGGCAGCTCTTGCCCCCTGCAATCTCCAAATCGCCACCATTGTCCCCCCCAGAACAAAGTACAAATACTGCACCTCCGTTTGGCGGAAGATCCATTCCAGCAACCCATGAATATGATGCACCGAAGTGGATACAATCATTCCCAACAACACCGCCTTTAGCATGGCGTCTTTCTCTCTAAAATAAACCCAGATAGTACTGAGCGAAAATATTCCGCAGTGCAACACAAACAAGAATAAACCCGGGTATCCAACTTCGGCTGCGTACAACCAATAGATATGGTGGGCGGTTCCCAAACGGCTTTTCCCTTGAACGCTTTGACGAAACTCCTCCGGATCATTGATATCCACTTTATCGGGATAGACCAACCAATAGTACTCCCCAAATTCCAAGGAATAGGAATAGAGGTTTATGCCCACACCAAACAATCGGTCATGCGCCATCGCCTCTGCCGCCACATTAAAATATTCCCGTGTTTCAGCAGATTCCTTGGGGGCATTCAAAAACCGATTGATGATCCTGGGAAGTGCCAAATAGCCAATCGCCAGCGCTGCAATCATCCCCACCACCAGAATCTTGGTTTTGTGCAAACTGGGCTTCACCAGAAAAGAAATCAACAGCGTTACACCCAACGCCGCGGGAGCAAACATAATCCCCGCTCGGGACTTGGTAAAGATCACGCAGATCAGTCCCAGCACCACAGCAGCGCCCACCAGTAACCGATCGCCTTTTGTTGGCAATGTGTTACTGAGCAAAACCGCCAGCAGGATGGGATTAATGAGGTTGGTGTACATCGTCAACGTGTTCGGATGGCGGAACGTCCCGATCGATCTCACGACCACCGCCCCCGTCACGTATTTGTCCACAAACACATTCCAGAATTGAAACAGAATCGTGAAGGCGAACGCTCGGATGACGCTAAGGATGTCTTCCCTGTCCTTCAATAAGTTAACCACCACCCAATACAACACCAAACAACGAATCATCTTGTGTACGGTAAACAATCCGTAAAAGGGCTGCAAACTCCCGACCAAGGAGAACAGGGACACTAGAATCAAAAGAATCCATGGTATACTATTAAACGGCAACCAATTGAGTTTCTGCTTCGCCCCCCCCAGCAGAAAGTACAGGCCAAATCCAAAGAAAAACAAATCGGGGACAGTAACCGCAAACCCACGATCCACTCCCCTGTAATTCTGAAAAAATACTTCCTGATACAGCGGTTTTCGAATGTAGCACAGGCTGAAAACCATCAAAAAGATGAACCATCTCCGATGCTGCGGAAACGCAAACAGCAACCCCGTCACCGTGGGGACACCCACCAGAAAGAATAGAATCCCCAGAAGCGACGCCGTCGTCATGGCCACCACTCCCGAACTCTTCCTTTTTTGGCGAAGGTTGCCAATCCCCGAATCCCCAACGCCACCCGCCATGGTTGACGACTCGTCAAGTTCAGCATCAACCAACGCCGCCGATGATATTCGCCATAGAATTCCAACTCCGCATTTCCGCACTCGTAGCTTCGAAAACCACTGAGTAACGCTCCATAAATCGAACGCGTATTCTTCGCGCTCATCCCCATGTTTTCCAGCGCCATGCGAAAGTTGATCAAATCATTCAGCGGTGAACTCTCCCGAAGGGTATTGGCAAAATCAATCACCCCGAGCGTTGTTCCATCCACATGAATGTTACGAGGCACAAAATCCCCATGGATTCGCCCCACCACCTGATCATCCCGGTGGTATTGTTTTATCAATTCTTTTGCTTCCTCCACCACATTCGGAAACAACCACCTTCCCCACATACTTTTCTCCAATTTGCCGGAACAGTAGAGAAGATAATCACCAAGAAACTCATCGGGCTTCCCTTTCTTCCGTTCCAGAGCCGTAAACCGCGCCAACCAGTTTCCCAGTTTCTCCATCTGCTCCAGCACTTCCGACCTCTCCCGTGTCCCCATGCCACTCCGGAGCCGATGTGCCAATGGACTCCCCGGAACGAAGCTCATGGCGAAGATTCCACTCTCCTGATGGTGAAACAGTACCCTGCAGGAGTTGAATCCCGAATTCCCCATAACTGATTTATCATACGCAGTAATTCCTTCCACTTCACGATCGGCAAGATTCTGCCGCCCATCCGCATACTGCTTGATGATGCAAGCTTCACCGTCTTTGCTTCCCTTATAGATTTGGCAATAGGGGTTTGTTGCCAGAAGGGAGAATACCTCGACTGAATCACCGATTAGTACTTGAAGAGACGAAATCTTCTGCTGTTGTTGAAGAGCATCCGCGGAACCCATTTAATTGTACCTCCTCCATACTTCGAGAAAGCGTTCTGAATCAGCTCTCCAACTTACGGTGGTGGGATCAGTTGAGAGCAATCGGCAACAATCCCCGTAGAGTTTCTCCCGTGGGTATCGGGTGGAGAGCTTCCCTCGTTGAAGTTGCCGCACTGCATTGCGAAGTAACTTTTTGGTGGTATGTTGCTCTGGTTCCCGAAGGAATGAGTTACGAGCGTACCCATCCGGCGATGAGAATCTGATTCCACTACGTCTTGATTCATACGCAAGAAAATGATTCACCCATCGCTTCCCAAGTTCGCGTAGTTCCTGAGTGGATGGTTTGAGTCCTTTTCCCAGATGAGGGTTGAATCGGAAATTCATGGCAGATTGATAATCTCTAAGCAGAGAAGGTTCCACTGCCTCCGGTTGTGCCTGTGCCAGCTTTGATAATTGCTCCACGCGTCTTCTGTAGGAGACCACGTAGTAATCATGGGCCAAGAGAGCTGTGTCCCCCATCGCCAACACTGCTTTGTGGGTATTACGAATCCCAAACGTCTCATCTTCTTTGGGATCAATCCCCAAGGAAATACGCAAACTCCAGATGATCCCAGCACCACGATTGAGAAGTAATCGTGTGCCTTCCACCAAAGGAATTCGCAACTCGGGATACCATTGTGGAGCACGCTCCCTCAGGCAATCTTCCCCCGCAACGCAAAGCCCCCCATGCAGCAACTCATGCCACATCATCGTATGGGGAAGACTCGACAGATGATCCACAAAGAGTGGTCTGCTGACGTCCACCTCGATTCCCAAGAGATGCTCATACCGCTCCCGAATAGGGCGCAACGTTTCCTCAAGCCCTGAGACTGGGTGCTTCATCACCAACGTGAAATCCAAATCGTTGTAAGGCATTTCCGAACCATCCTCACAGATCCAAACTCCCCCTTCGGAATGACCATACCCACCACCCAAATACAATGCTGCAAACCCGTTTCCCAGAGTGTCTTCCACCTCCTTGGCAAACGAATTTATCATCTCTCCCATCCAGATATTGAACTGCGGAGAACCGTGGTAAGCAACCGTCCAACTCATTTCTCCGTCCCCCTTGAACGTTTACTCTCAAGCCCCTCCAAAAAACCTTTTCTGCGACCCATCATCTGATTCCAACGAAGAAGCGGGGAATGAAACAACGAGCTCATCTCACCCTTCCGGAGGCAGTACTTGGTATCATTCAACACTTGTCGAGCAAAGGGGAGAAACGAATACCGCACCCATCCCGATTCCCAATCCGACCATTCAAAAATCTGCGCGTCAGCTTTGCCTTCCCCATATTGTCTTTTGCGGAACTGGGCTAGCGTATAGTTGTGCGAATGTTCCACACGGGATTGCGGAACGTATTGAATCCGATAACCGCGTCCCCGTTGACGCCATGTCCAATCGATATCCTCCGAATACTGAATGTCTTCCCGAAATGCTGATTCCTCCCAAACCGAGCGACGAATCGCGGAGGAAGCCATGGAAAAGCAGTGACGCCAAAACTTCTGTCTCAGGCCATCACCGAATGTATCGAGGGTATCCTTCGCAAAGAGCGGCCAGCAATCCACCCGTGGCTCCTGACAACCAAACGTGGCGCATACTTTTTCCTGCACAAACGGTTGCACCAGTTTTTCCAGCCACTCGCCATCCAGTGGAGGACAATCAGAATTCAAAAACACGACCACCTCCCCCGTCGTTTCTCGCATCGCCTGATTCAACACCCGACCCGGAACATACGTTCCTTCCGGCACATCAATCAAACGATCCGCATAATGTTCCAGAACCTCGCGAGATCCATCCGTGGAATGATTATCCATGACCAGTAATTTCAGGGGATGCCGTTGCTCTTTCACCGCTTTGCAGGTGCGCTCCACGATACCGATATCATTCCGGCAACGCATCACCACCCAGATGGGTTCACTAGCTCTGTCCCCGTTCATGAAACAACCTCCTGAGTCCGTACTCTTCTCCGTTGAATCTTTTTGAGAACATAACTCCGCTCTTCTTCTCGAAGTCCCCAGAGATACACTCCCAGGATGTAGGGGAGAAGCGGGATACTCCCCGCCAACAGAATTTCCATCCAACCGGTTGGCTCGAACAAAAGACTCAAGAGCCAACAACTCAGAGCGTAGATTGCCCCTGGAACAATACACGGAAGCAGCTGTTCCCCATAAAATTGAGTCAACGGAATCCCCTGAGTTTTGGCGATTCTCTTCTGAAGATAGAGCACTTGAACAATCAAAAGGCTCAGCAGTGTCCCCAGCGCTACGCCCATCAATCCCAGAAAGGGAATCATGGCTAACGTTAACGCCAGATTCAACACCTGTGTCCCAATCGAACTAAACGCCAGAAACCGTTGATCCCCGGTCATGCTTAACACGTTTTCCGAATTGGAATGCACCAACGAGACAAATGATGCCAGCACCAATATCTGACACGGAACAGTTGCCTCGAAAAACTCTTCCCCCATCCAAACCACCAGAAGAGGTTCACACAAGATCAGCAGACCCAAAAACAGCGGAAGCGATAAGATAATCGAGATCCGTGTCCCCCCGCGTAACAACCGCTGAATCTTTTCCGCCTCGCCGGCTCCCTTCAATTCCGCGAACAACGGCGTCAGCGAATTCGCAAATTGCCGACTCATCACTCCAGCCTTTTCCGCCACCCGCAACGCCACAGTGTACAACGCGACCGCACTCAAAGGGAGAAATGCATTCACCACAATCGTATCCACTCGAGTTGCCAGCATCAACGAGATCTGAATCAAAAAAAAGTAAGTGGAGAACGACGTGATTTCTCCGAACAACCCGAGCTTCACCCGACTCACACCCAACTCCAATCCTTCCGCATACCACCAACAGAAAAACACCGCCAGGATATTGGCACCAATCCCCGTCCAAAGGCTTACCCACGCCAGCATTTCCAACGTTGGGGAATACTCCAATCCCCACCACGCCAATACCGCATAACTCACTGTCCCTAGCGTACGACAGAAGTTCGAAGCCAGTTGTCGTTGATACCCCACCAGAATGCCCGCAAAAAGCCCGAGGGGCATCCCCAACGCCGAACGCAATCCGATGAGTACAAACACCGTTTGAGCCGTTTTGAGGTGTTCTTCCGGAACTCCAAAGACCGGCCCAAGCAGCGGCACCAATGCCACCGTTAGAAGGCCCACCACCACACCCAGAAGGAGGTACAGCCAAAAAAACGTTGCCGTAAATTCCTTCACCCGTTCCTGATTCCCTTGTCCCCGAGCCTCCGCAATGTATTTGACTACCGCATTCGCAAAACCCAAATCCAGCAATCCCAGCAAACCAATCGTGGCTTGAATCAACGACCACAACCCGAACTCCTCCGTCCCCACTTTGCTGATGATGAACGGCGTCAGAAGAAGAAACGTGATGATCTGAATCAATTGCCGCGCATAGTTGGAGACGGCATTCTGAAGGATGCGCGATAAACCACCGGAACCCATGATCAGTTTCTCCAGTCCTTCAAAATCCCCTCAAATTGATCCAACACAACATCCCAGGGCTGGGCAAGTTTTCTCCCCAGCATACTGGCATTTTTCCGGAGATCGTTATACTCCGCTTCCTCCGTCCCCTTCAGTTTGTTCAACCAATATCCATAACGCCCATCCGCCCAACCGCACTGATTATTGCCGAGCAATTCCTTGAATACACGCAACGGCGAAACTACAACGGGTAATCCGTGCAGTAGCGCTTCCGCCATCACCATTCCAAATCCCTCACCCTCGGAGGCGAACGCAAACGCATCCGATTCCAGTAAAATTCCCTGTACCTCCTCCCGCGATTTCCACCCATCCAACAACACCTGATCCTTCAATCCAAGACTCTCCACCTGCTCTTCCAGTTTTTTGACATACAGTGGATCAAATTCCCGATTCCCGATGATGCGAAGCTTCAACCCTGCCCGTTGCGTCCTGTTCCAACCACCCAACGCCTCAATCAGTTTGTGGTGTCCCTTTCTGCTGGTGTAGTTCCCCACACTGACCACCCGCAACTCACCCGCATGTTTACCTTTCACCTCCACGGTTGGGACATTTAAATCGCAACCCGGATACACCACCGCACAACGCCCGCGGGAGACGCCATCCAACGCCAACACGGTTTTGCTCACTCCAATGTGGTGCCGCACTCCCTTCAGGGCCTTTGCCATGCGCCAGCGTTCCTTCCACCGCGCCAAGGGGGAGCGCATCGATTCCCAATAGCATAACTGATGAAAGCTCACCACCCGACCTTTCACCTTCTCCAGCGGTTTTGTTTGATCCATGAATCTGTACAACCATGTGTCCACCAACAGCACATCAAAACCATCTTTGCGAGAACGAAGCTGCTCTTCGATACCCGCCGCAGATGCTTCCTTACCTTTTGCCAAATACTCCTCCACGCTCAATAATTCCACCGCGTGTCCCCGTTCCTTCAACCCTTTCACCAAATGAAAATTATACCATTCCCCACCCGTTTTGGGAGCGATTGGTGACTTTGGAATCAGAAAACCAATATGAAGAAAACGGCTCATCGTCCCATGGCCTCCGCCTGCATTAATGCAAACAAATCGTCCAGTCGTTTCGGAACAGGAGCCAAAAAGTCCGCTTCCGCCACGGTACTC
>JANRMB010000300.1:0-4473 GCA_033761985.1 Candidatus Sumerlaeia bacterium
TACTCCTTGCTGATGCCCCGCATGGAAATCCCGGGAACGTCTCCCAACCATTGGCTCATGGAGAGGCGGGGATTTCCGTTGTAAACGATGTTGGCATAGATTTCATCGGCGATGATGAAGAGCCCATACTCCTTGGCGATGGCCGCAAACTCCCGAAGGTATTCGATTGGGTAAACAGCGCCTGTGGGGTTATCGGGGGAGAGAAGAAGAATACCGGCGATACTGTCGTTGTATTTGACCTTGTTCCGGATGTCGTCCATGTCGGGCATCCAGCCGTTTTTGGGGTTCAGGTCATACGTCACATGGTTGTAACCGGAGTGTGCGGCTTCAGCGGATGAGTGCGTGCTGTAGGCGGGGGAGGGGCCAAGGATGCGGGCTTCGCGGCGGAGGAATCCGTAGACCTTGCTCACGGCATCGCCGAGGCCGTTGAAAAAAAGGATGTCTTTGGCGGCAACTTGAAGACCACCTCGGGCGTTAACCTGTTGGGCGAGAAACTCACGGGTTTCTCGAATACCCGCGCTGTCGCAGTAACTCCAGGAGGAGGGCTTGGCCGCCAAAGCCGCCACATGGTCGCGAATCCATTGCGGGGGAGCTTCGCCTTTTTCCACGGGATCACCAATGTTCTCCCAAGTTATTTTAAGTCCCATATCACGTAATTCATGTGCTACGCGAACGATCTCGCGGATTTCATATTTCAGGGTTTCCACACCAGCGTGGACAATATTTCGGCGCATTGAAGTTGGTTGTTTCCTTGCATTTACAAAGTGAGGGTGTATCGTAATAGGTAGGCAAAAGCAAAGTCACTCCAAATTATTTACGAATAAAGAAAGTTCAAAAAATCACTCAAAATTTTAGACTTACGAGTTTTTCGTTAAAGTGTTTTTTCCACTTGCATCGTTCGCACGACCCCGAAGTAACCTCCTCTCTATGACGAATTATTTTTGGAACTGAACTACTATGAAGCATTTTCTGGCATCCCTTTTCTCTCTTTTGCTTCCCATGGTTGCCTCTGCCAATTGGGTTAATGTGGGGAAACTGAATGTTCCTCCCTATTACTACTCTTTTTTGGCTCCCACTCCCGATGGCAATCTGCTGGCTGCCACCTTTAACAGCACGCCTTTGAATACACCCCCCACGGATCTTCCGGCGTTGTTAATCGTCAATCCTGCCTCTGAAGCACCGCAGGTGCTGGAACTCTCCCGCGTGAGCTTTCAACCTCAGCGCGGATACGGCGGTATCGCCACCGATGAGGAGGGGAATTACTATGTATCGGGTGATACCGGCGACGCCACCACATCCTTCATCATGAAGTTCAATCGCGATGGTTCCCAGAACGCTCAGTTTGGTGCCAACGGTACGTTGCTTCCTGGTCGCCGCTGCTTGGGCATGGATGTTTTCGGCCCCTACTTGGTCGTCGCCATGGACTGGGGTCGCATCTGGGTATTCGATCGTTTTACCGGCCGGAAATCCGGTGAATTGGAACAAACGCCGAGTCCCTTCTTTATGCGGGATATCGCGATTGATCCCAAGTCACTGCGTATTTTTGGCGTGGCGGAAGGTGGATTGCTGACATTCGGCAACGGAACACCGTGGCTTCCCAAGGAATACAAGTTCCGGCAACTTGCTCCCAAAAGTGCCGAACCCCGTTCCGGTGAGGGGATCAGTATCGACCCCCTTCGCCGCACGGTGTTGATCACCCCCATCCCCGGGAACACCCTGAATGAAATTCAAGGGAACGGGCAAATCAACCGATTCCCCATCACCACCGCCACACCCGATGCCCACCTGGCCGACTCCGTGTTGAGCTTCGATGGTCAGTATCTCTTCGTTTCCGACATGCGCGGGCGTACGATTCACGTCATGCAGCGGAACGTGGATCAAATTATCGCCGCCACCGGTCGTGTTAGCGCCACAGGAACCACCAGCGCTGTTTCCGGTCAGGGGACCGTTCCTGCACCGCAGTGGAACCTATCGTATGAGGCTGTCATCGAGGAAGCACGCACCCAAAAACGCCCAATCATCATTTACTTCCGTAGCGCTGGTGCCACGGATGACTTCGAAAACAACGTGATGCTCACAGACTTGTTCAACCAGCACGCGCACAACGGCAACTACGTGTGTGTGTTTGAAGATGTTTCCAAATCACGGTTGCTGGCCTATAAGTTTGGCGTGTACCGCGTTCCCCACATTTCCATCATCTCTCCCTACGGTGGAACTGCAGCGGAGTTTACGTATCAAATCAACGCTGATGATCTGTTCAAAGCGATGAATGCCGTGGCGAGTGATCTCAGCCGAACTGGCGGATAAACTCTCCATCCAGAAAATGAAGAGAACAAAAAAGGGGGAGACCGATTTGGTCTCCCCCTTTGCATTGATGATTTAGTGAATGAGTTGATTATTTGGTGCAGGTGGCAGAAGTGCAGCAGTTCTTTGCAGATTGATCCACAGTGCAGCAGCTTTGGGATTCTTCGGTAGTGCAGCAGTCTTGAGCATTTGATTCGCCGCAGCAATCATCGCTGCAAACACATTCCACACAGTTGCAGTTGGCACAGCAGCAATTGGCATTGGCGCTGGAAAGGTTGGATTGTGTGGAGGCAGAAGAGGTGCTTCCACCAATCAAGGAAGTAGCTGCCAAAACAAGGGCAGATGCAGTGAGAGTAAGTGTATTCATTGTTTTTCTCCAGAATGAAATCGTCAAAAGTTAAGGTTACAAGATGAAAGAACTAAACCTATCGCTGAACAATTGAATTGCTCAAACGTCCCCCTCTCGGGGTATGACGAATCAATTTCTGAGAACACAATTCCTGAGGTGAAGCCGTTCTTGGAAGGGAACGAAGGTGATATTTTTGGCGTGATGGACTCCCAAATTGACATAGAGGGAGGGTGCAGAAAATGCGCTATTTTGACTCTCTGATGTACGTTCCTGCGTTTGACGGGTCTGTTCAGAGGGCGTGGGCTGGAGGGGAGTTGTGGGTTGTACAGAGCAGCAACAACCGAAAAGTCCGCACTCTTTTCCATCAGGTGTGATGCCACCATCCCGGTTTTCCGCAGATTCCAGCGAACAACAAGGTGTCGGTGGTGTAAGCTCTTTAGTACAACAGGCGTTTTTGCACACGCCGACCGAGCTCATTCCAAAGAGGAACGGGATCAGGAGAAGGAGTGATGCGGTGAAAAAACGAGTATTCATGATTCGATCTATAGCGAATTATTTGCCAAAAAAGGCCCGATGAAACCATCGGGCCTAAAGGTCATTCCGTGACAACGCTCCATAGATTATTGCGGTTCAAGTCGAATGGCATCTGCCACAACGTACTGTCCCGAACCGGCCCAGCAGGAGAGCTGTACCCGTGGGGCAGTACCTGCGGTGAAATTGTAGCTTCCCAAAAGCATCCAACTACCGTTGTTGAGTTGTTGGTTCATGAACACCGTGGAAGACCCACCTGAATGCAACACCGTGTAGGGCGCAGCCGTGGAACGGTTGGGATCGGTGGTCCACCGGGCGTAAACTCTGTAAGAACCTGTTGCGGGGACTGTTGCCGTCCAAGTGGCGAGATCGCTCACCGGTTGCACCGCACGCGCCAGATAGTTGGTACCAAGGTATCCGGGAGAAGAGGTGGTAGCGAACCAATTTGTGCTGGCAGAGAAACCGCCGGAAGTGGTGTTATCCACAACGATGGGGGTGGGAAGATTGTTGGGAAGCCCTGCTTGGCACATTTGCTTCACAATATCATCAATCTGAAGAAGCGCATCGGATTGGGGGCGTGCTTTGCTGGAAACATTATTCGCATAGATGGAGAAGTAATACCGTTGGCCATCATAGGTGTTATCCACGTAGCCACTGAGTGCCAGAGTTCCGCCGTTGGTCAGGGTACCGGTTTTCGCGTGAACGGCCCCAGTGAAGCCGGTGCCACAAAGGCGGCTGGCGATTGTCCCTTTTGTACAGCTGATCGCCAAATGCGTGGCCCATTGGCTGTAGGAATACTGAGTCATCATGTGCCGCACCACTTTCAGGGTTTGGCGAGAGGTAAACCGGTTGTCATAGTTCAGACCGGAACCATCGAGCATTACGGCACCGGTCATATCAATCCCCTGGGATGCCCAGTAGTTGATGATGGCGTTGCCTGTACCGGGAACCAACGTATAGAGTTCGTCGGCGTAAGTGTTGTTGCTGCTGGAGAGTGTGGATTCCATGGCGTTTGCCGTGGAGGGATCTTGAAGTTGATATCCACGCCACACGTAGGTTGGGCCATTGATGCCCATGGCGCCGGAAGTGACAAAAATCTTGGTGTTGGAAGCGGGCCGCCGTGGGACGTCGGGATTCAGAGAATAATAAACCGTACTGCCGTTGTCGTTTTCAATCAGGATGGACCACTGAATTGTGGTGTTGGTACGGTTAATAATTCCCTGAATGTTGGTTTGCAGTTGGGCCAAGGTAATGGCGAAGGCTTGGTAGGGGAGAAGTGCGAGGAGTAG
>JANRMB010000301.1:0-2380 GCA_033761985.1 Candidatus Sumerlaeia bacterium
AGGGGATTATTTGGCGATTGTGACGTTGGGGTTTGCTGAGATTGTGCGGGTGATTTTTCAGAATACCAACGATTTGATCAGAACGCCGGAAGCCTTTAAAGAGGCCTCCACCTTGGAATTAGTGGGGAGTCTCGGCGGGGCTTTGGGCTTTTTGGGAACACCGAAGTATACCAACATTTTCTATATTTATGTCTTCGTAACCCTCGTGTTGGTGGTGTCTCATCGCTTGAAGTTTTCCTCCACGGGTCGAGCCTTCTTTTCCATTCGTGAAGATGAAATCGCCGCCGAGGCCATGGGAATCAACACCGCGAAATACAAAGTACGGGCGTTTGTGATTTCCGCCTTTTTTGCCGGCATTGCCGGAGGGTTGTTCGCCCATATGCTCGGCAACAGCCTTACGGCGCAAAGCCTCGCCTTCAACAAGAGCGTGGAAGTGGTTATCATGGTTGTGCTCGGTGGTATGGGCTCCATCAGCGGTTCAGTACTCGCAGCGATTCTACTGACCATCCTCCCGGAGTTCCTGCGCGATTTTGCCCAGTACCGGATGATCATCTATGCCATTCTGTTAATTGTAATGATGCTGGTGCGCCCCCAAGGGTTGTTCGGGCTTTCGGAAATCGGCGATGTGTTTCGGTGGGTTCGGCAGCGCTTTGAGGGCGGCCATAAGAACCCTAAAGGGGAACAGGTATGAGTTCCGTCCCCGCGCTTTCCCTTCAAGATGTCTCCATTACGTTTGGCGGATTGAAAGCCGTCTCCTGCTTCACCCATGATCTTCCGACCGGTGCTTTGGAAGGGCTGATCGGCCCCAACGGAGCCGGGAAAACGACCCTCTTTAACCTTCTGACGGGAGTGTATAAACCCACCTCGGGGAGCATCAAACTGGACGGGCGGGAGATTCATCACCTGCGTCCCTACCAGATTGCGCAACGGGGTCTTTCCCGCACCTTTCAAAACATCCGGCTGTGCAATCAACTGTCTGTTCTGGACAACGTTCAAATTGCACAGCATCAGCATAAATCCAGCTCGCTCTTGTGCACTCTTCTACGAACCCCCGGCTTTTGCAAAAGCGAGGCGTTGCTCCGGCAGGAAGCGCTTCAACTCCTCAAGCTGTTCGATCTGGAGTCCCGAGCCCGGGAACTTGCCTGCAATCTTTCGTATGGTGACAAACGGCGGTTGGAAATCGTTCGGGCCCTTGCCACGCGCCCGCGTGTCCTTTTGTTGGATGAACCCGCCGCCGGAATGAACACCACCGAGAAGGCCGAACTCGCCCGCATGATTCGGCGTCTCCGGGATGAGTTTGAGCTCACCATTCTCCTCATTGAACACGACATGAGTCTTGTGATGGACATCTGTGAGCGGATCACCGTGGTGGAGTATGGGAAGATCATCGCGAAGGGGACGCCCGAGGAAATTCAAAACAACCCCCTCGTGATTGAAGCCTATCTGGGGATTTCAGAAACCGAGGACGAAGCCGAGATTGAGCGACGCCACCCCACGAAGGAGTTCTGCCGGTGAGCCTTCTCAAGCTGGAAAAACTCTGCGTGGGGTATGGCCCCATCGAGGTGCTTCACTCCATCAACATCACTGTGGAAGAAGGGCAAACCGTGGCGCTGCTCGGGGCGAATGGCGCCGGGAAAACCACCACGTTGCGCGCCATCTCGGGGTTGATTCGCCCCCGCTCAGGAAAGATTCTTTTTCAGGGGAATTCTGTAGTGGGAATCCCCGCCCACAAGATTGTTTCCCTGGGGTTGGCCCACGTTCCCGAAGGACGGGGTATTTTCACCGACCTCAGCGTGCGGGAAAATCTTCTCCTTGGTGCCTACACAAGGAAGGACACACCCCAAATCAAGGCGGACTTCGAACGCACGCTGGAATTGTTTCCCCGTCTTCGGGAACGACTGGCGCAGCGTTCCGGAACCCTGAGCGGGGGAGAGCAGCAGATGCTCGCGATTGGTCGCGCCTACATGACCCGTCCCCGCCTTCTGATGCTGGATGAACCCTCCCTGGGGTTGGCTCCCCAAATTGTGAAGGTGATCTTTCAAATTATTCGAGAAATTAACGAGATGGGGACAACCATCCTGCTGGTGGAACAAAACGCCAACATGGCGCTGAAAGCCTCGGACTACGCCTACGTCCTCGAAGTGGGGAGCGTGGCGCTTCAGGATAAATCCGATGTTCTGGCTCAAACGGAGGAAATCAAGAAAGCCTACCTTGGGGGCCATTGAACAGGACGATTCCAAATTCCTTCGGCATCTTATCATTTGATGCCTCAATTCTTTTCAAACGGCTTTTCTTTTTCTTGACGGTCTTTTGCCCAACTCCATAGGTGGGTGGTGTTGCTTTCGGAGAGTACACCTCATGATCGATACTGCCGCTCACC
>JANRMB010000302.1:0-7269 GCA_033761985.1 Candidatus Sumerlaeia bacterium
TGGTTCGCCAAAACCGGTGTCTCTCGCATTGATCTGTTGAAGATCGATGTGGAAGGCCATGAACCCGCCGTTTTGGAAGGTGCCAGTAAATCCATTGCCGAGGGGCGGATTAAATCAATCGTGCTGGAATGCCGGGAACAAACCATCAGGGATCTCATTCCCCAGCTTTGTTCCCAAAACGGGTACAAACCATTCATTTGGGAACGCAATTCCTGGCGTCCTCCGAAATCGCTTCCTTTGGGTGATTCTGTGTTGGATTGCCTTCTGCGTTTGGATCCCTAAGGGATGAATGCCGAAAATTCCTCCCATTGGCCTAATCTGTGCAAATCGTTGTATAGATTTCTGCCGGGAGTTCTTACCATGGCGGCTTGGCATCCAGGGGTATTATTGATTTTGGGCATTTCTTCCTTATTTTCTCTCTTCGCGTGTTCCTCCGCAAAACCGGGTTCTGGCTCGGTTGCGGAGGATGGAACTGAACGTGGAACCGGTGAGCTTCTTCCCATCGGAAGTAAAGCACCCGACTTCACGGCAAAGGATCATCTGGGGAACACCATCCGGCTTTCGGAATTCGCGGGAAAGCAGAACGTTGTTTTACTCTTTTACCCCATGAATGAAACACCCGGCTGCACCCAACAACTCTGTGCAGCCCGCGATGACTTTGAACTCTACAACCGTTCTGATATTGCCGTTTTTGGGGTGAATCCCGCCGATGCGGAAAGTCATAAAAAGTTTGCGGAACGCTACGAGTTTCCCTTCGGAATCATTGTGGACTCCGAGGGCGAAGTGACTCGTTTGTATGGATGCCGGGGCTTTGCAGGACTGGTGAAGCGTACGGTTTACGTTGTTGATAAAGAAGGCAAAATCGTGTTCGCTCAACGGGGAATGCCGAGCACAGCCAAACAGTTAAAAGCCTTGGGAATCACCAAGGAAACAGCCCAAAACCAATAATCCGATTGCATTTGCCCCCCCGGTTGCCTCAACAAACCGCACCCGAATTTTCTGTTCCAAAGGCCTGACATCGATATGGGAATAACAATCCCCATTCTTTTGGTTATCGCGATTATTGTTTTACCAATTGTAGGGTTTTTAGCTGGGGTAGTATACGTTTCCATTTGGGTGGAAACGGTTTTCATCAATGCCTATAATTCACTCGCCAAAAAAATCGGACTTCCCCAATACGTCCCCACAGAGGACAATTCCTCCACTTGGACGGAAGCGGATTGATTTCCCGTAAGAAGCTTTTGCTTTTGCTCATCTGGCCTATCGTGGCGGCGCTGTTTTTACTGGGATAAAACTTGGGTTCCCAATTCGGATAAAATCCGCGACGACAGAACTTCCGCTGTAAGTCCCAACTCGGCGAATAGTTGTTCCGGTGTTCCATGATCCACAAACCGATCAGGAATACCGAAGCAGAGGGGCGTTTTCGGTACTCGGTGTTGGGCAAGGAGTTCTCCCACGGCTGAACCGAATCCACCAGCAAGAACATTATCTTCCGCCGTGGCAATCAGGTCATGAGATTGGGCAAGTTCAAGAATAAGATCCTGATCGAGAGGCTTCACAAAGCGTGCGTTTACCACTGTAACCGCTGAGCCAAGTTGCTTCTCCAGAAGTTCCGCCGTGGACTCCATCAGGGAGACGGTTTTCCCGAGACCCAGCAACGCCACACGGGAACCGCGTTTGATCACCTCGGCCTTGCCGATTTCCAAAACCTTGGCGGGTGTGGAGAGATCCTTCCCGGTGCTGCTCGCCCGGGGGTAACGCAACGCAATCGGGCCGTTGTACTTCAGCCCGGTGTGCAGCATGTCCCGAAGTTCAATCTCATCCTTGGAGGCCATCACAACGAGGTTCGGAATCATGCGGAGATAGGAAAGATCAAACACCCCGTGGTGAGTCGGACCGTCTGCACCAACAAGACCCCCACGATCCATCACAAAAAAGACGTTCAAATCCTGCAGCGCAACATCATGAATGATTTGGTCAAACGCCCGTTGCAGGAAAGTGGAATAGATGGCACAGACGGGTTTGAGACCTTCGCAGGCCATCCCCGCAGCCATGGTGACGGCGTTCTCTTCTGCAATTCCCACATCAATAAATCGTTCGGGGAAATGCTTCGCCAAAATGTTCAGCCCCGTTCCGGAATCCATGGCGGCGGTGATTCCCACAATTCGGGAGTCATGCCGGCACTCTTCCACCAGCGCTTCACCAAAGACGGTGGTCAAGGCCGGGGGACCAGAGGCTTTCGCCATCACTCCGGTTTCCACCTTCATATTGGCCGCAGCGTGGTACTTGATGGGGTCGTTTTCTGCAAACTTGTATCCACGTCCCTTTTGAGTGATCACGTGGAGCAGCACAGGGCCGTGATGATCTTTGATGCTATGAAGCGTTTCGGTGAGTGCCTCAATATTGTGCCCATCCATCGGCCCCACATAACGAAAGCCGAGTTCCTCGAAGAAAGTTCCGGGAACGATGAGATTCTTGACGCTTTCCTCCATACGGTGGGCGTAATCCACGAAGGACTCCGGGCTGATGCGCTTGATGAAGCTCCCGATCTCCTGCCGTGCCCGTTGGTAAACCGGGTGGGTAACGGCCTTGCGGAACATCTTGTGAAGCACCCAGACGTTTTCGCTGATGGAGATTTCGTTGTCGTTGAGAATGACGAGCATCCGCGTTTTACGAAGACCCGCGTTGTTCAGGGCCTCATAGGCCATGCCACCGGTCATGGCTCCGTCGCCGATAACGGCTGCCACACGGAAGTCCTCGTGCTTGTGGTCCCGGGCCAGGGCCATCCCCAAAGCGGCACTAATGCTGGTGCTGGCATGCCCGGCACCAAAACTGTCGTATTCGCTTTCCTTGCGTTTCAAAAAACCGGAAAGGCCGTTGTACTGGCGAATACTTGGAAACTCATTGTTACGACCGGTAAGGATTTTCCATGCATAGGCCTGATGCCCCACGTCCCATACCACCTTGTCTTGAGGGAGGTTGAAGGTTCGCATCAAGGCGATGGTGAGTTCAACGGCACCAAGGGGGGAGCCGAAGTGCCCACCACTTTTGGCGATGACTTCGATGATCCGCTCGCGAACGTCCACAGCGAGTTTGTTCAACTCGGAAATGCTCAGAGATTTGATATCCTCTGGTGAGGAAATGCGATCGAGTATATGTTCAGGACTCGTTTGGAGAGCCTTGCCTGTATTTTCCTCAATCCGGAGGGCGGACAGGCGTTCAGCGTGGGGTTGGGGCATAAGGGTATCAGCCGAAAATCAGGTGGTTGGGAGTCTTTACAAGAGCGGTGCCGGAAATGGTGCGAAATCCACGCCGAACACACGGGCCCGGTCAAGTAGAAAGCCGGTTACAGTTTCTGGCCTTTCCAAGCGGCTTTTCTATGACTCGTCATCCCCATAAGGAGTTTGTTCCAATTCTCCGGAGGCGCCCTTCCGAATCAGAAGGATCCGTTGTTCCAAACTGGAAAGGCGTTCCGTGCAGGCTTTCCCCAACGCCGTTCCCTTCTCATAAAGAGAGATGGATTCTTCAAGACCCACTTCTCCGCTTTCCAGTTTTTCCACAATCGCTTCCAACTCAAGAAGCTGCTCTTCCAATCGGTTGGGGGAGGCAGATGGTTGTTCGGTTGGGGCGTCAAACGAAGGTTTCTTCACCGCTACGCGTGTGGTGCGTTCGGTGGAGCGCAGGCGTGTTGTTCTCCGTTGGGATACCTCGGTGGTTTCTTCTTCCCGAGGGGCTCCAAACAGATCGCTTTCCCTATTTTCCGCCATGTGAATATCCAGCCTTCAAACGAATGGAGAACGATGGAAGGAATGGGTGGTTTCGGGCAATCCGAAAACGGGGGACCTCAGTCGTCCAAAGTCCCAGTACGGCCGGGGCTTCTTACAAAGAGCGGTACGTGGCTATCTTCATCCGCGTGCATTGATTCTCCAGAAACCGAGACAGGAGCCATCGTCATAAGGGCGTCTTCCAAGAGGTCATACAACGGGAAGAGTTGATTCAATTTGCACATGCCGTGAAGTCGTTTGAGGAGTTGATTGGCCCCAACCAGGCAGATTTGGGTGTTTTTTGCCGCCAATTGGCGGATGAGTACGAGTACCCCCACGCAGGTGGAATCGAGGAGCTCCACCCGGGTACAGTCCAAAACAAGCAGCGTGGGATTCAGCCCAAGAACCTTGACAAGATCCGTCCGGAATTTTTCGGATCGAATTCCTACCAAGTGAGTATCCACGATTTCATGAACGATGATTTTGTTATCCATATCAGTACCCTCCTAATATGGGAAACAAAAGCAATGCCGTTTGTAAATCTTGCGTACTGAAATGAGTTGCAGTAAAGCAAGTCAAGTATAATCAATGGTTTACGATGTTTTTTCTGCCGGAATTCGGGAGCAATTCCATGGGGCACTCATCAACACTTGGCTGATTTTGGGTCAATTTCTCAAATTGTCAAAATATTATCTATATTGTAGTTTTAGCAAAAAACGCCAAAATATGGACAACTCATTTGGCCTGCTCAAAATGATACAATACAGCAAGGAATTCAGTACCGGCAAGCCTCTGCCAACTGGGAAACAAATTCCAAAACGCGATTTTCCCAACCGGCCCCTTTTGCAATTTCTTCCTCTATCGTGGTGATCAACTTACTTCCCACAACGATGGCATCGCAAGTTGGGGCAAGGTGGCGAATTTGTTCCGGGGTGCTGATTCCAAATCCCAAGGCAATCGGTACGTTGGTGTGTTGCCGAACCCGTTCCATGTAGGGTACCACTTCATCCCCAAGAGACGCACGAGCCCCAGTAATTCCCTTCAAGGACATACAGTAGACAAATCCCGAAGCCGAGGTCGAGATTTGCTCCACTCGTTTATTGGTCGTGGTGGGGGCCACCAAAGGAATAAGATGCAGCCCATGCTGGTGACAGATTCCACGAAACTCTGCCGATTCTTCCGTGGGGAGATCCGCCGCCAAAAATCCATCGGCACCCGCCGATTGGGCATCCTCCGCGGTTTTCAATAATCCGCGGCGCAAAAACGGATTGATGCTCCCGAAAAGCACCACCGGGAGCGCGCTCGATTTCCGGAACTCCGCCAACTGCTCCAACGCCAATTGAAACGTCATCCCGTTGTTGAGCGCTTGGGTGGAGGCCCGTTGAATTGTGGGGCCATCGGCAATGGGGTCGCTGAAGGGGATACCAAGCTCCACCAAATCGCACCCACCCTGCTCCAGAATGTGGAGAAGCTCCAAAGTGTGGTCGGGGTGTGGAAATCCCGCGGTGAGATAAAGAATCAAAGCAGAACGATTCTCCTTTTTGGTGCGTTCAAAAAGAGAATCGATGCGGTTTTTGGGGAGGGTCATGGTCATGTGAGGAACAGATGATCGGAGAATGGGCTTTTGAAGGAGTTATTTTTCGCCGCCGCGGCCACCGCCCCCGGCAAAGGGATCAGCAGGGGCACCGAATCCGCCCGCAGCCACGGGTGGCGCTGCACCAACGGGCCCCGCAGGGAAGCCCTCGGCAAAGGCGGGATCAAAAGCAGGGTCAGCACCGGGAAATCCGGGCGCCGGTTGGGCGCCTGGGAAGCCCGCGTTGTTGAAGGCGTTGGCGCCGATTGCCCGGATGGTTTCCAAGGAAAGGCCAGGAGCCTGAAGCTCCGACCAGATTTGAGTATCAGGCACTGCGGGGAGCTCAGCCACAGGAGGAGGCGGGGGATTGAGCACTTCTTCAATCGTTGGGATTTCTGGTTCCGTGGGGGTATCGAAGGTATTTTCGAATCGTTCCCGGCGTTGATCATAAACGGTGAGAACAAAATTAAACCCGTCCTCAAGTTTCTTCTGATCACGTTCTTCAATAGAATCGATGCCTTCGCGAACCCGTTCGGAATCGCGACCCACTTGAAGGCGTTGTTCGGGGGTCAGATTACTGTTACTGGTCAAGCGGCGAAGGGCATCGCTAGCGAGTTCATAATTCCGACGTGACTCGTCACCCGAACTGGTTTCTGCAGCACGGCGCGAGGTTTTCAACAGAAGAAATTGAAGGGGGATGGAGTTGGTATCAATGGCTGCGGCTTCGGCCAGTTTTTCCCGGGCGGTTTTGTAGTCAACAAAGTTGGCGTATTCGCTCGCTTGAAGATACAGGCCTTTAGCTTCGGGGGAGAGGGCCTCGTAGTCCTTTTGTTCGAGCGTACCCCAGCGGGCATCAAAAGAGGAGCGCAACAACTCGGAGTTGGGATCTTTGGGGCGGTAAACGTCTGGAATACGATCCATGCGCGCCTGACGCGATTCACGCTCGGTCAAGGGGCTTTGGTAAATCGTGGGGAGCAGACCGTTATCCTGATACTTTTGCAACGTGCTGGCAGCGGCGGGGTCTTGCGCAAGAGCAGCGGAGGCGCAGGAAAGAGAGAGAATCCCGGAGCACAGGATCCGAACCATTAGCCGTGAGGGAGCCTGAACGGTGGAAAACAGGGGGGATAAGACCATGGGGCGCAACCTTTGCCAAAAAATCACTGTTCTTTTTCAAACAGGGTGCCGAGGGTGTACAAGCCAAAACTGTTTGCATGGCGAAGGAAAGCAATCAGCAACACGCTCGTGCTCCCTTCTCATCCCCTTTTCCCCTGCTTTTGCTTGAACCCATGAGAATACTTTGCCACCCTTAGTTCACGAGTTGAGGGGCTCCCCATGAACCGCATCGCATGTCTCGCCGCCAGTTTTGCGCTCCTCGCCGAGGGGCTCCCAGGGGCAGAGTTGCTAGTTCCATCACAATACCCTACAATACAATCCGCTGTGGATGCGGCGGCCGACGGGGACATCATTACGATTTCGCCTGGGACATACGTAGAAAATATAAAGGTAAAGGGTAGTAACCTTACATTTCGGTCGGTTGATCCAACAAATCCTGCAGTAAGAGATAGTACTATTATTCGACTTCCAACTGATGATTCTGTTTTTGATTTTACCAAGTTTCCTGTTTCTGGAGAGTTTAGATTTGAAGGATTATATCTTCGTGGATCATCATCCGATTATGGAGGAACAATAAAAGGTATACCCGAGGTTAACATTTTTATTGATGGTTGTATTTTCTTTTTTTGTGGCGCATTATTGGAAGGCGGTGCAATCTACAATACAAAAGGAACTATTCAGAATTCGTTATTTGATCAATGTACTGTAGGTGTGGCTAGGGCCACGGATTCATTTACTCTTGGTGCTGCAATCGCACGATTTGATGGTTTGATTGAAAATTGTGACTTTAGGGATAACGTCTCTTTAGGTATTCCCGCC
>JANRMB010000303.1:0-11792 GCA_033761985.1 Candidatus Sumerlaeia bacterium
AAATATTATTCTTCTTAATATCGCAAGTTTTCCCCAATTGATCCTTTACTGGGGTGGTTACCAATTCGACTCCTCTCTTGTGAATGGATTATTCTACGACTTAATTCAACGCCCCTTCTCGCTCCTCATCTGGCTCCTAGCGTGCTCGTTTGTCCTGCCACTCGTGAAGCGGCGTGTGGAGTAGATGTTGAGCGAAGATTCGTCAGGAAGCTAATTGTTTCCGCGCTACCAGAATCCGAGCCCAAAAACCCCCTCTCTTTCGTCATTTCCGGACGCGCCGGGTTCATATTCCCCGTGACAACCCTTGCGGATGCTTTACAGTTGCAACACTCTATTGCGCGCGCAGCTTTGCTCAACCGGTGCTTTGATGCTCCGTTCTTTTCCCTGCGCTTTTGTTTAGGATTATGGCTCAACGACGTATCATCGGCATTGACTTGGGAACAACCAACTCCGTTTGCGCTGTGGTGCTTGGCTCGGAACCGGAAGTGATTCCCAACAGCGAAGGCGACAACAAAACCCCCTCCTTTGTGGCGTTTCTCGATAACGGCGAGGTGGTTGTCGGTGAATTGGCGCGCCGTCAAGCTGCCACCAATCCCCTTCGGAGCATCTCCAGCGTCAAGCGCCTCATTGGCCGCAGCTTCGATGAAGTCGCTGAGTCCGGCGAAATCTACCCCTTTCAGCTGGTGGATCATGAAAACGAACTGCTGATCGACATCGATGACATGGGGTATCGCCCCCAACAGATTTCCGCACTCATTCTGAAAAAGATTAAAGAGTCCGCCGAAAGCTATCTGGGCGAGGAAGTTGGTCAGGCCGTCATTACCGTCCCCGCCTATTTCGATGACATGCAACGGCAAGCTACTATTGAGGCGGCCAACATGGCGAGCCTTGAAGTGGTGCGCCTCATCAACGAGCCTACCGCCGCGGCCATGGCTTATGGACTTGGGCGAACGACTGAGACAGACGAAGTCATCGCAGTGTACGATTTCGGCGGTGGTACCTTCGATATTACAATCTTGGAAATCTCAGGAAAAACCTTCGAAGTACTCACCTCCACCGGTGATACTCAGCTTGGTGGCGATGATTTGGATCACGCCATCATCGATTACATTGTTCAGCAATTTGAACGTGACAACGGTGTGGACCTCACGGAAGATCCCGTTATCATTCGCCGCCTCAAGGAAGTGGCTGAGCGTGCCAAGTGCGAGCTCTCCACCGCCACGCAAACCCGGATTTCCCTCCCCTTCCTCGTGCAAAAAGAGGGCAAGCATCTCCACTTGGATATGAAGCTTAACCGTTCGGAGTTTGAGGATCTGATCCACGACTTTGTGAATCAAACCATCCGCTGCTGCAAGAAGGCGTTGGAAGAAGCAAACCTCGCCAAAAAAGACATCGATAAAGTGATTCTGGTGGGTGGTTCCACACGCATCCCGATGGTTCAGGAAGCCGTGGAAGATTTCTTCAAGCAGAGTGTGTACAAAGGCGTGAACCCCGACGAGGTGGTGGCGCTTGGGGCTGCAACGCAGGCGGGGATTTTCGAGGGTAGCATTCAGGAAGTGGTGTTGTTGGATGTAACACCCCACTCTCTCGGCATTGAAACCGAAGGCGGGAAGTTTTCCGCCATCATCGAGAAAAACTCCACCATCCCCATCAAAGCGGCCAAAACTTTCACCACCACAGAGGCCAATCAGGAGTTTGTGAATATCCACGTTCTCCAAGGAGAGAGCAAGGACTCCACCGATAACAAAAGCCTTGGGAAGTTCTCACTCACCAACATCCCAGAGGCACCCGCCGGTGTTCCGCGGATTCGCGTCACGTTTTTCATCAACGCAGACGGGGTGATGGAAATCACCGCAGAGGAGATGAGTTCGGGACGTGCCGAGGTGATGACAATTATTCATTCCCAACTCTCGGAAGAAGAGGCCGATCGCCGCTCCCGGCGGCGCCAACGGGCTCGAAAACCCGCGACTCAAAAACCGGAACGCCGAAAAGAAGGCCGCTCCCCACTGCGCCGCCCAGACGACAGCAACACCTCCTCAAAATCTTCCTCGGGTGACGATCTTTCCCAAGGTCGCCGACTCAGCAAGTCCGCACCGGAAACACCCCAGCCAGACGACACGAATCCCTCACTCCGTAAACGGAACGTGGATAGTTCCGTGGTCAAGATTCCGCCAAGCCCACAGGAATTCAGTGTGTTGGGGGATACAAATCCCAGTGAACGGGATCGTGGTGTCATTCCTTCCGCCCCCAAAAAGCACGAGCCCACAATGGCTCCTGTGGATTATGGGAAAACCCCGCATCTGTATTCTCAACTGAATACCCCCGTTGCCCGGGATGTGGAGGATGCCCGCCAAAAAAGCAAACCGGAAAACCTGCGTCCCTATTTCGATGAAGATTCAAAAGACTTCATGATCGAAAAAGATCAGTCTTCCGTCCCCTCTTTCAATCGTTCCATCGATCATACACCGAAACCTCGAGCGGTCGATTTTTCAGATCAAGGGGAGGAATTTATTTCCTACACCGAGGACTCGGATTTTGATTCACGAGTTGCGGACACTCATTACGAAAAAACGCAGCAACTCTTCTCCGATGCACGGAACGCCGGTTTGCATGAAGAACCCACCGCTCGTGAGCTTGTACTTCCTTCCTTTGTTCAAGAGTCTCTGAGTTTGGCTATTGCGGGTGAAAACTCCCCGGAGGCGTTGGCAGAATACCATCAGGCCCTGCGACTTCTCATGGAGGAAACCTTCGCCAAAAGCACCCAATACTCCGTTCTACGGGCTCGCTTGTATTTCCAAATGATGAGCGGACAGTTGAAGGAAACCTCCGAAACACTTCTCACGCTGCGCAATCACCACGGTAAAACAAACACAGCAGATGTTCTGGCGCTGCACTCCAAAGCAGCCGATTTCTTTGGATCGCCTGCCATCTTGCTGCGTGCCCGTGGTTTGGCCCAGGAGTTGGCGGGGGACTTCACCCTTGCTTGCCAGGATGTGGAACACGCCACCAAAATGGAGCCCCACCCCGAGGATCAAAACATCCTGCGCCGCCTTTACCATGCCCGCGCGGAAAAACGGAACGACCCGCAATCCAAGTTCAAACTCGTCAAGGTTCTCCTCAAATCCAATCAGGTGGACGAGGCCATTGAGATACTTCAGGAACTTCAAGATGACGAACAGTTCCGTGATCGCGCCCTTAAAGTTCTCGGCCTCTGCTATTGGCAAAAAAATATGCACTATCTGGCGTGGCAGAAGTTCAAATCCCTCAAAATTGACGAGGATTTGAAAGACATCCTTTACCGCCTTGCCACCGATATGGAAGGCGCTGACCAACTTAACAACGCCATCTCCGTGTTGGAGCACCTCGTCGATCACGCCCCCAATTACCGCGACGCCGAAGCCCGTCTCAAGAAACTCAACTATCGCCTCAAGCTTCAAAAGCAGGAGTATGATTCCCACCGCGATATCCCCATCCTGAGCAAGGAAAGCCGGTTCGATATCATCGAGGAAATCAACCGTGGCTCCATGGGTATTATCTTCAAAGCCAAGGATAAGACGCTGAACGAAATCGTGGCGTTGAAGATGCTCAACGACTACCTTTGCTCCGATCCCTCGGCTGTGGAGCGCTTCAAATCCGAAGCCCGTGCCGCCAAACGGCTCTCCCACCCCTATATCGTGCGCATTCACGATCTATTTGAAATCGATCAAAAACGATTCATCAGCATGGAGTATATTGAGGGGACCGACCTCAAGCGCATGTTGTTGGAAAAAACAACCTTCACCATGGATATGGTGATCTACTACCTCAAACAAATCTGCGACGCCATGGGCTATGCCCACAAACTCAGCATCATCCACCGCGACATCAAACCGGCCAACATCATGGTGACGAGTGACAACTCCATCAAGATTACGGACTTCGGCATCGCGAAGATGCTCCGCAGTGATGAAGCAACCAAATCCGGTACCGCCGTCATCGGAACGCCGTTGTACATGGCCCCCGAACAAATCATCGGCGATGGGGTCGATGCCCGAACTGATATTTACTCACTCGGCATCATGCTTTACGAAATCGTTTCCGGAAATCCCCCGTTCTATCTGGGGAACATCGAGTACCACCACATTCACACGATGCCGCCGGATTTGCCTCCAAGCGTTCCCCCGAACATTTCGGCCATTGTGATGAAGATGATCGCCAAAGATCCCAAGGATCGCTTTCAATCCGTGTGGGAAATCCTTAAGGCCATCACTCCCTAAACCCTCGCCTCAGCTTTGGCTCAATCGCTTCACCGGTGCAGTGTAAAGCTCCCGGTGGGCGCGCTCCAGTCGTTGAACAATAACCTCCCGGAAGGGGGAACCCGCCACGGCCTTCTCAAGTTCCTGAAGTGGCGCTGATTCCACGTTTTTCCCGGGGAACCAATGCCCGCCGTTGCCTAGTAGGTTATACCGCATACGGGCGTATTCCTCCATCCCGAAGGCATCCTTCAGGTTCAACAACCACAGAATAATCCCGATGTTCACCTCGCCCGGGTTCTCCTCCCAATCGCGCACCCCCTTCAAATAGTCATGGGCAAATTCGCGGCCCACGGTTTCCTCCAGAGCCTGTTGAAGTCTCTGCAGAATCGGCGCGATTAATTGTTGGCGTTGAGGGTAGAGCCGTTCCGCTTCCAAATGCAGATCGTAGTCGGAGGGTTTGGATGCCCCGATACTCAGCGTATGTACTTCAGGTTGGTTGAGGCAGAATAAGTCATTAAACACGATGGGATGAAGCGGGGCGGTAAGTTCCATCAGGCGTGCCGGGGGATTGTGGAGCATTCCGCCTTTATCCGTGGGGCTGATGATAAACACCCCCATATCCCGCTCCCGGGCGGCGAGTACGGCGGGCCAGTTGCGTTGATAAATGTAGTACCAGTGCAGATTCACATAGTCGAAGCCGCCGTGGGCTTCCGAGCGGATGGTTTTCTCAATGATTGCGCAGGAGCCATGGGTGGAGAAACCAATATGGCGGGCGAGTCCGAGCCGCTGGAGCTCCCGGCAAACCTCCAAATTCCCCCCGGGGCGCACTGCCATTTCCAGGGTTTCCTCGTTGTTGATGCCGTGAATCGCGAGCAGATCCACATACTCCAGCTGAAGGCGCTCGAGGCTTTCCATAAAGTTTTTGCGGAACAACTCGGAGTCCTTTTCCGGGCCGATCTTGGTTTGAACGATGAGGGAATCCCGATCGTAGCGGGGAAGAATCACCCCCAACTGGCGTTCGCTGCTGCCGTAGCCACGGGCGGTTTCGATGTGGTTGATTCCCACAGCCAAACTCCGCTCAATGGTCGCTTCCAAATTCAGTTGGTTTTCGGCGGGAATTTCATTCAGGGGTTTGTCCTGCCACTGGTATTGGTAACGCATCCCACCGGTGCTAAATACCGGCATCTGGAGTTCAGTTCGGCCAAATCGACGCTTCTGCATGGGGTTGTCCTGAGTTTTGCTTTGTGTTCAGCGGTTGGTTAAGCAAACATCAACCCAACAAAAACGCCAAGCCCCAAATGCCAATCCCCCAGCTCGATTCAGGAAGTTTCTTTGGCTGTTCATATCGATCCCATTCCGCAACACTATTTGAATCCCGAGTTCGAACCGGAAGAACTCACCGGCACCGAGGAAGCCCCGGTGGAGTCTGTGGTGCAGGCTCCCGAGCCCTCTGCGCAGCCATACCACCCGGGGAGCCTCACCCCCCGTCAACTGGCGGAAATTGGTCGGAAGCTCCCTCCGTGGATTCGCGGTCGTGTCGCCACCGGTGAAACGTATGAGAGTATCAAGAATATCATCAGCGATAAATCCCTGAACACCGTTTGTGCGGAAGCCCGTTGCCCCAATCTGGGGGAGTGCTGGTCTCGCGGCACGGCAACCTTTATGATTTTGGGCGATACCTGCACCCGTGCCTGCGGATTCTGTGCGGTTAAAACAGGACGTCCCCAGCAGCTTGATTTGGATGAACCCCGGCGCGTGGCCGAGTCCATCCGCCAGATGCGGCTCCGGCACGCGGTGATCACCTCGGTGAACCGGGATGAACTGCGCGATGGAGGTGCGGCGGTCTTCGCTGAAACCATTCGCCTGGTACATGATCGCTGCCCCGGTACGGCTGTGGAGGTGCTCATCCCCGACTTCTTGGGGAATCGCGAAGCCCTTCAAATGGTCTTCGATGCCCGCCCGGAAATCCTGAATCACAACCTGGAGACCGTTCCCCGCCTCTCTGCCCATGTGCGTTCCCGCGCGGTGTATGGTCGTTCCCTGCGGGTATTGGAATGGGGCAAGGAAGCAGGACTCAAAACCAAAACCGGCCTAATGCTGGGCCTCGGTGAGGGGATTGATGAAATCAAGGAAGTGATGCGAGACTTGGTGGCAATCGAGTGCGATATCATGACGTTGGGCCAATACCTTCAGCCCACGAAGAATCACCTCCCGATTTACCGCTACGTTCACCCCGAGGAATTTGCCGAACTGAAGGCCTATGGAGAAGCGCTCGGCATTCCCCACGTGGAGGCGGGCCCCATGGTTCGCAGTAGCTATCATGCGGATGAGCAGAGCAAAGACGTTCTCAAGTAAAGGAGCGTAGGCGTCCCCGCCCGCGTTTTGATGACGAGAGAGGCTGGTGTTGTGTAACGGGCGAAATCCTCGGCCACGAGGGTAAACAACATCAAAATTGAGTCGGATTGACATCCCGAGAATCTTGAGGAGTAGTTTAGACTATTCAATAATTAAGTGAGAGAAAAAAGGTAGATACAAATTATGAAGATTTTTGTACTTTTTCTAAAGGTTATTATCTCAGTAATCTTTTCTATCATTTCAGGATGTTCCTCAGAGAATAGTGGTAACACCCAATTCAATAGACCGGACGGAAAAGGTAAATACAAGCCAAGCAAGATTGTTTTGGAGCATATGCAGAAGAAAGATATAATAAAAGCTATCAAAGAGATTCGAACAGAAACAGGAATGGGGTTGGCCGAGGCTAAGGCTATGTATGAAACGATTGAGTTATCCTATAAATCAACCACTCCAAAACAATAAATTAAGAAGCTGCAAAACAAAAAATAATATCTCACAAACTCCTACTGACGATTTGATAACGATGCTTGTATTTATTGTCGCGAACAGCCATTTCCGACGTGTTCTCCTAAAATTCGAATCGTCAAAAAGTTTTGGATCACGATAAGACTTTAGAGTTTTCGTATCAACTTCGGATAACAACAAAGGGCGGTGATTAACTCCCCGCCCGATTTGTTTCCAGTCGTTAGTCTCTATTCCGGCTTGAACTCCGTTTTTGGAACACGCGGATCGGATCCCGCGTAAGGTTGTTGAGCAGTCGATCTGCTTCTTCCAGCTTGGAGTTTACATCCATTCCGCCCACCAAAGGCCCGAGCGAGGGATCAATCTGCAGCGCGGTTTTGTACCCGGAGATCGCTCTTTCCGTGTAGCGAATCGCCTCGTTCTTATAGCTGATCACGCTGCTGCGGTTGGGGTTGTCGGCAGACTTGTAGAGTTCCGTATTGCGGCGGGCTTCGGCAAAATACTGGTCCGCCAGATTGACGACTTCACGAGCCTGTTCACGTTTTTGTTTCTGTGCTTTGGCAGCTTCCAATTGGGCTTTATTGTAGAGGTCGCCGGCTTGCTGCACCAAGTCGGGGAAGCGGTTGGCGTATTTGTCGGCGTAGAGGGTGCTCATGTTGGCCGCGAGCAGGAACTGGCCTTCCTTGAAGACGTTTTCAATTTCCGTGAATTCGCGTTCGGCATACGTGCGGAAGATTCGGAGTGCTTTTTCATTCCCGGGGTTTTCGCGCAGAAGGCGTTCCGCCTCGAACACCGCAGTTGATTGCATACCTTGCGCTTCCAACTTGGTGATCAACTCGGCCCGTGCGTCGAAGTCCTCGGGCGCAAGGGCGTTGGCCGCACGGCGGTATTCCAACAACTTGAGTTGGCTGTCATCCACACGGGGGAAGAAGGTTTTCATCTCCGTCAAGGTGGCGATGGCTTCATCAATTTGGCCGATGCTGCTCTGCTGAAAGGACACTTCCACAAAGGCATCGAGAAGCTTTTTGTCATAACCACGCGCTTGAAAGAGGGGGGAGTCGGCCATTCGTTTCAGAGGGCCGAGAGCCTTTTCCGGTTGGTTCATGGCCAGATAGAGATCGGCGAGCTTCTGATTGAGCGTGAGATCCTGGGGGGCAGTTTTGAGCTTTTCCTCATAGGCAGCAGCTACTTCGGCGCGTTTGTTGGGGTTGCGTTCCCAAAGGGCGAGAATGGCTTCCCGAGCTTGGGGGTTTTCGGGATCGAGCCCCAGAACGCGATTGTAGTAATTCTCTGCACCGGCACGATCCAGCTTATCAGCGCGTTCAAAGGCCCAAGCGAGATAAAGTTCAATGCGGAGGCGCTTGATATCCTGAACCTGTTCGGGGGTGGGGTTGCGACCTTCCATATCGTTGAGCATTCGCTCCACGGCGGCGAAGCTCTTTTGGGCAATAAGCTTTTGGGCATCTTCCAACTGGGTGCTGTTTTCCTGGCGCTGTTGAAGTACCTGTTGTTCACGGCGATTGGCAATTCCGGCGCGTGCTTTCTCCAAACCATCCAGAGCGGGTTGGTGGGTGGCTTTCGCCTTTACCGCCATTTGGTAGTACTCAATGGCCTTTTCATAATCAGCCGCATCGAAGAATTGGTCACCGATCAGGGTGTAATCCACTTCATCGGTTTGTTCCACAATTTTGCTGATCATGGTGCGGTTGATTTCAATCCGACCCGAGGAGCTGATGAAGGCAATTTTGCTTGGGGAACCGAAAACGGGTTCCACGCGCCCTTTGGAAGTCAGCCCGCTTTTGAAGATCACTTCATCGGCGGCAAGCGGTGAAACCAGCAGCAGTGCGGAAAGAGCGAGTGAAGTGCGCAACGTTGTTTTCATGGGGAATGACTCCTCGGGGGATTTCTTCCAAGGGAGGCGGGTGCATCCCTTGTGAAAGAATTCTGGATCAAACATCCTTGGCCATCAACAGGGGCTCAAGCATGTTATGAACTATTCGAGTACTTCAGACCAAAAAAAGTTCCCTTTCGTCCTTGAGTTTCCCAATACCTTTCGCCTAGTTTTCGGTTTGTCACCGTTGTTCAGGTTCTCGTTTCCCATGGCCGATTCCTCCTATCAAGTCATCGCGCGCCGCTACCGTCCTCAGGTGTTTGCCGATTTGATCGGCCAAAAATCCGTGGTCAGCCAGTTGCAGAATGAAATTCGGGAAAATCGCAACGGCCACGGCTACTTGTTTTGCGGGCCACGTGGAACCGGAAAAACCTCCACGGCCCGTATTTTTGCCAAAGCTCTCAACTGTGTGAACGGCCCCACCACTGAACCCTGTGGAAAATGCAGTCACTGTTTGGAAATCGCCAACGGTACGCACTTGGATGTCATCGAAGTGGACGCCGCCACCTACACCAAAGCCGATGATACCAAAGCGTTGCTGGAGGGCCTCCGCCGCTCCCCGTTTAGCGCCCGAGACAAGATTTACATCATCGACGAAGTACACATGCTTTCCACCCACTCTTTCAACGCCCTGTTGAAGAGCCTGGAAGAGCCACCGGATCACGTGGTGTTCATTCTGGCCACCACAAACCCCGAAAAGATTCCGGAGACGGTAATCTCCAGGTGTCGGCGGTTGAACTTCGACCGCATCGATCCCGAGAACATCGTGCATTCCCTTGATGCGATTCTTCAGAAAGAGAATGTGCGCGTGGCGGATGGCGAGCGCGAAGCCGTGCTCAAAGCGATTGCACTGGCGAGTGAAGGGGGGCTGCGTGATGCGCAGGTTCTTCTGGATCAGCTCATCTCTCTGACCACCGATGAACTCAGCCTTGAAGTAACCCGCAGCCTTCTCGGCGTGGTGGAAACTGATCTCTTTCACCAATTGCTCGCCGGCTTGGCCCGCCGTGATGTCTCCGCCTGCCTGGAGCTGGTAGGTACCATGGTGGACCGCGGACGGGATTTGCAGCGGTTTGTGAAGATGTTTCTTGGATTTCTCCGGGATGCCATGCTTGTCAAGGCGGGCGCCAATCCTTCACTCGTGCGCATTCTGGATGCCCGCGACACAGACCTTCAGCAAACTCTCAAGCTCATCAGCCTTCCCTACCTGCTCAACGTGGTTCAGCAGTTCATCGAGTTGGAGACAACAATTCGTGGCGCTGTGCCGCCGCGCTTTCTTCTGGAGTTCACGCTCATCAAGCTCACGGCGGTCGATCCCCGACTTCTCCTCGATACGCAACTGGGCTCCAGCATTCCCGGTGGTGGCGCAAGTGGTGCTCCGGCGGCTGGTGGCGGTGGTGCTTCCTCGGCCTCGCCGAAGTCCGGTGGAACCCTTTCCATGCCCCAATCGGGGATGGCGATGCCCACGCATCAAGCCCGTTCCTTTGCCGCAGCCCCCATTCTGAGCGATGCTCTCCCCATCGATGCTCTTGAGGAAGAGTCGGCTTATTATCAAGCGGAGCAGGCCCCTGCTCCCACCTTGGAAGTGATTCACACCTCAGAAGCACAGCGTCGGGAGGAATGGGTGAACCGGGTTGCGGCTCAGCTTCCCGTACTGCGCCCCCTGTTGGAGAATGCCCCGCAAGTGGAGGCTACCCAGCAATCCCTGCGGATTGCGTTGCACCCAAGGGATCGGGTGATGAAAGCCCAGTTCGAGAAACCCGAGAACGTATTGATTCTCCGCAAGGAAGCCCGTTCCGTTTGGGGGCGACCGCTCATGGTGGAACTCACGGAGCCCACTCCCGGGCTACCGATACCCACCCCAACGCCTGCAGTGTTCGAGCACATTGAACTCGAGTCCTTCCCCGATGATGGCCAGACCAGCCCCTTCCATGAAGAGTATTCCGCCCAGATTCATGACATGGGCGAGGTTTTGGTTGAGCAGTCCAACTCTGCCAAACCTTTCACCGATCCACTGACTCTGGAACAGGCATTGGAGCAATACCCGGAATTCCGCAAAGCCTGCGAGCTGTTTAGTCAGCACCTTGCCGAAGATAAAATCCTGCTGAACGGCATTCCGCTGCAGCGATCTTCCGGCGCAAAACCGAAGAACAAGTAAGGCAAAAAGCAAGGGCTGGATGTTTCAAGCATCCAGCCCTCTTCTTTCCTTACTGGAAAACGGCTTACTTCTTCACAAAGCGAATGGCATCGGCCACCACAAAGAATCCCAGAGTCGTCCAGCAGGAGAGCGTTACGTTTGCGCTTCCCGCGTTGAAGGAATACGTCCCCAAGGATACCCACTGATTGTTGTTGAGTTGCTGATTCACCCGGACGGTGGTGCTCCCTCCGGTATGGGTAATGGCGTAGGGGGCAGAGGTGGAGCGGTTGGTTCCGGCTACCCAACGGGCAAAGACCTCGTAGCTCCCGGCGGAAGGGAGAGTGGCGGTCCATCGGGCGGCGTCGGAAACCGAAGCCGTTGCCCGGGCATGGTAGTTGGTGCCGTAGTATCCGGGAGAAGAAGTGCTGGGCGCCCAATTACTGGAGGAAGTAAACGCCGGAGCGACGTTATCCACGATGACTTCCGTGGGGGCCGTAAGAGACTTCACCTGATCGAACTTGATGGCATCGGCTGAGACAACCGCGTTGGTGGTGGAGTTGTTGGAGAGTACGACCTTGGCCGAGCCATTCGTCATGGAAAAAGAGCCGAGATAATTCCAGCGTCCTCCAAGGACATCCTGGGCAACCTCCAACGTGCTGACGCCTCCATCGTGATACACCACATATTTGGCGTTTTCGCTCCGGTTGCTGGAGGC
>JANRMB010000304.1:0-8892 GCA_033761985.1 Candidatus Sumerlaeia bacterium
TTTGTAATGTTATCGCCTCGGGGGTAATCTCCAAAGAGAGCCGTTGAAGTTGCGTTTTTTCATTCAGTGTCCCCCGAAGAAGAGGAATGGAAAGGCGGTCGCGGGTGAACTCCAGTTGCAGCTCCCCGTTGGCAATCCGCAATTCACTGTAGGGAATGGGGACAGTGCCTGCCACGTTCGATAGCGTTGTTTTCAGGAGGAAATCCGGCTGGCGAAGATTGAGAATATCGCCCCGCACATTCAGGGCTGAATCAATTGTCCCAGTGAATTTCTGCACGTAAAACGGCAGCGCCATCTGCTCTTGAATCAGGGAAATCAAGCGCTGCAATTCCCCTTGGCAGCGCACATCGGCAATCCAGGTGGAGTCGGTAATCCACCTTCCGGAGGGCGACTCCACCTTCACGTTTGCCGTTACCAGAAGGTCCTCCACCCGTGCTTGCAGCGCACTAATCGCCGCGGTGGTTTCGGTGAATTCAAACTGACCGGGATCGATGCGAATGGGCTGCGTTGTTTCGGTGATGCGCAACGTGGAGGAATCCCACCGGAGCAACCCCGCGAATTGCAACCCGGGATCGAGCCACTTCACCAGAGGGCGCCCCTCCTGCATCAGCAGGGGAATGCGGGCGCTGAGGTTAAGTTGAAGCGGAAGACTGAGGTCCAGAATTTTCCGCAAGTGCGAGGAGAGTTCGCGGATTTCGATGAGGCTCTTCCCGGGGTCGCCCTTCAGATATAGTTGCTCCAAGTCCAGAAGGGGTTCCTGGCTGCGATACTGATTTAATGTAGCCTTGACTTCAAATTGTACTCGATCAGAAAAATCTCCCAACAGCCGTTCCACATGCAAACTCTCGGTGTTGAACCGAGCGTCCAACACATCCACCGTTAAGTCGTAGGGAGTGGTCAGGCTTGCCACCCGCAGGCGGCGCAGTTCGGCTTCGCCGGTAAGTTCCAGCGCCTCCGGTGTGGTAAAGTCCCCTTTGGCCACCACCCTCATCGTGAGGGACGGAGATGTTTCCGTATCCACGGAATATCCCTGTGTTACCAATTCATCGTTGAGGAGGTTCCAAATCACTGGCGGGGCTTTGCGCAGTTGCACCAACGCCTCACCCGTCCACGGGGCATCGGCGAGGAATTCCCCTTCGGCACTGAAATCCACTCCTTCGCTTTCCACAAATGCACTCCACTCACGCACAGGATTTCCCTGCCGGGCCAGAGTGCTGCGAACCGAAAGACGCAACTCGGGTCGCGTCCAGGAGCGCCCACCCGCCACGGTGTGGCGTGCCGTTACGCGTTCCAGCAGAAGACTCGACTTCAACAGTTGGTTCTCCTCGTTCAGCCCGCTGATGGAGATATCCCACTGCACGCCGTTGGTGCTGAGCATCAGGGGAATGTTCCGCCCGGGGAGAACGAATTCCTTCTCCAGTGTCCCCAAACTCAGGTTCACCGTGGCGGTGCCGGGTTCGGGAAGATAACTGGCGAGGAGCGTAAATTTTTCCGGAAGAGGCGTGCTGTAGAGACCCTCCACCCGCACATCGAAGGGCTCCAGTTCATTGGCGCGTGGATCAAGCGTGAGGCGATTTACCCGGATGGAAACCGGCTCCGCATTCCCCGGCGTCGTCACCTCAAACGGCACGTTCTGCACCACCACTTCCGGCGTGCCGCGCCCGGTGGAATCTTGTTTGGGTTCCGCTTTCCCCAGATTCTGGGAGATGGTGTGGATCAACACACGCAAGGCGGAATCCAGCACCACTTCGCCCTCGGCGGTTTGCTCCACCTTGATGGGCGTGCCGTACTGCACTGCCACACGGCGGGGAAAGCGCCCGTCGCCGGCGATTAAATCCGCGAACGTTCCCTCCAGATTCAGCCGCTCCACACGGATGGCGCTCTCCCCTTGTCCGGGTACCAGAACGATGCCCTCCAGCGAAACGCGCCCTTCCCACAGGTGAACCTCCGCCGCGCGAATTCCCACGCCAATCCCCAACGCCTTGGCGGCTTCCTTTTCCACCAAACCCGCCAGCCACGCCCCACGAATGGGCAACAAAACCACCATGGCCAGCAGCACCACCAGCGAAAGCGGAACGTACACCCGCGCCCGCCGGTAATACCGACGCCACTTGCGTTTGATCAGGCTCTCCTGTTCTGCTTCCTTCGATTGGTTCACTGGCTACCCCGCCGTTTGAATCTCAACGCACTAGTTGCCCTCACCCCACCAACCCGCACAAGGAAGAAGATGATGACGCACCGGATCAAGCGCATCCTCCAGAAACCGGGAAAAACCCCCAAGGTCCTTGTGGTGCTGGATACCCCCGAGGGCCCCCGGGAAGTGGTGCTGATGCAAACCGTTTGGGCGTTGCTGGGAATTGGCGAAGGCGATTGGATCACCCCCGAACAACTTGCCGAGTGGGAATCCCGCAATTCACTCGCCGCCTGCCGTACCAAATCCTGGGATCTTCTCAGCCTCCGACCCCGTTCCCGAGCCGAACTGGAAAAAGCCCTCAAACGCCGATTCCCTTCCAAAGACGTGCAAACCGTTCTCCGCGAACTCGAAGAACTCGGCCACCTCAACGACGAACAGTTTGCCGCCGACTACACCGGTCAACTGGCCCGCCGGGGTGCCGGGCGGCTCCTCATCAACCAAAAGCTCCGGGAAAAAGGCCTCCCCGAGCCCCTGATAGAAACCACCGTGGAGGCTCAGGAGCAGGAACTCCCCGAGGAACAGCGCGCCGCCGAGGTGCTGCAACGCTGGCTGCGTCTGCAAAAACCCCCGAAAACCCGTGAAGACGAAATGAAGCTGAAATCCCGCGCCGTGCAACACCTTGCTCGCAAGGGGTTCCCCTACGAGGCCATCCGAAAAGCCTGGGTGCTGGCAGACCCCAAACTGGAACTCGCCGACGAGGACTTTCCGCCTCTGGAATGATTGGTTGTTGTAGAATCCCTTCAGGATTCAATCAGGGGGGCGCATGGTGTCCCGGGGCGATGCCCCGGGCTGGAGAATGTATTCGCCTTTCAGGCGATTTTGATGGAACTCATAAACCAGAATAATCAATCAAGGTGTTGATTCAAACTCTATTTGAGTGGTAAACGTATAACCGAGGAGACACCCCGGGTACGCAATCACCCCAAGAACCCCGCACCGAAAAAACTCGAAGCCTTTTCTAGGTTGCCACAATACCCATCCATCTGTAGGTTCCTTTTATCTCAACATTTGACATGCCTGAAAGGCATAAACATCCTTCAGCCCGGGGCATCGCCCCGGGTAATGAATCGCCCCCACCACCCTGAATCCTGAAGGGATTCCACAAGGAACTTCGATTATGTCTCAATCCCTTGTACACAACTCCATGCATTTGATATGGTCAACAAAAGGGCGTACACCATGGTTAAAAGATAAAGCCATCCGAGAAAGATTACATTCGTATCTTGCTGGAATTGCTCAACAAATGGAATGTTTACCCTATCAAATTGGTGGTGTGGAGGATCATGTTCATGTTTATTGTTCACTTTCAAAAAACATCGCCCTCAAAGAATTGGTGATGAATCTCAAAAAGGAATCATCAAAATGGATAAAGAAAGAATATCAACAATTGGGTGATTTTTCCTGGCAAAGTGGATATGGAGGTTTTTCCATAAGTTATTCACATGGAAAAGTACTAAGGAGTTATATCATTAACCAAGAGGAACACCATGCCACCATAAGTTTTCAGGATGAGTTTCGTGAGATATGTAAGAAAAATCAGGTGAAGATAGATGAGCAGTATGTGTGGGATTGAGATTATTTTGTGGAATCCCTTCAGGATTCCATTTTAAGGGGCGGATTGTAACCCGGGGCGATGCCCCGGGCTGGAGAATGTTTTCGCCTTTCAGGCGAATTTGATGGAATTCACAAACCAGAATAATCAATCAAGGTGTTGATTCAAACTCTATTTGAGGGGTAAGCGGATAACCGAGGAGACGCCCCGGGTACGTAAACACCCCAACAACCCTGAATCCTGAAGGGCTTCCACAAGGTTCATTCGTGGGGATGTGTTCGTCTTTCAGGTGAATGGGAAGGAACATTTACCGTTTGTGAATATCGTGCAGGAACTGATCAAACACAAATTCCGTGTCCACGGGGCCGGGGTTGGCTTCCGGGTGGAATTGCGTGCTGCGGATGGGTTTGCTCACGTGGCGAAGCCCCTCGTTGGTGCCGTCGTTCAGGTTGGTGAACCAGGGCTTCCAATCGCTGGGGAGAGAATCGGGGTCCACGGCGAAACCATGATTCTGGCTGGTGACGTAGCAATGGCCGGTGAGTTCATCGCGCACGGGTTGGTTTTGGCTGCGGTGACCGTACTTGAGTTTGAAGGTTTGGCCGCCGGCGGCAAGCCCGAGCATCTGGTGCCCGAGGCATATACCGAGGATCGGTTTGTCCTCGCGGATGGCGTGGCGAATTTGGTGAATCACTTGATTGCACAGACGGGGGTCGCCGGGGCCGCTGCTGATAACCAGTGCATCGTATTGCTCGGTTTTGAGGTCGGTGTTCCAAGGGAGGCGCACCACGCGGAAGCCCTTGGCACATACGTTGTGGGCGATGCTTTCCTTGCAGCCGCAATCCAGCAGCGCGATTGTTTTGTCTCCCGAGCCATAGACGATGCGCTCGCTGATGCTTACCTTGTCCAGTAGTTGATCGCTGTTGGGGTCGTAATAGGGGACGTCCTCACCGTGAACGATGATCTTGCCGAGCATCGCCCCTTTTTCCCGAAGGCGCTTGGTGATGGCGCGGGTATCGAGACCCATGATGGCGGGAACGTTGCTGCGCTTCAGCCAGTTGGAGAGGCTTTCAAACGCCTGCCAGTGGTGGTGGCGGACGCTGTAATCCGAGACCAAAAGCCCCGCAATCTGCACTTTGCTGGATTCAAACACGTCGGCGAGGGGGTGATTTTCTCCCGCCGTAGGGACGCCGTAGTTCCCGATGAGGGGGAAGGTGAGCGTCAAAATCTGACCATAGAAACTGGGATCCGTGAGGGCCTCGGGATAGCCGACCATCCCAGTGGAGAACACGACTTCGCCGGAAGTGCTGCGTTCGGCGCCGAAGGCAATACCCTGATAGCTGGTGCCGTCCTCCAAAAGAAGCGTGGCGGGAGTGGTGGGCTGGATTACCGGGGCTTCTGCTTGAGGGGAGGCGGTCGTCATGGGTGGTTTGGGAATCCTTTTGGTATGGTCGAAAAAATTTCAGGCCGAAATTGCGGGGGAGTATGGGGAAACACGCCCCCCACACAAGGGAAAAACGGGAGCATTTGGTTTTCGTTCCCGCAGGTCGGGGCAATCAATGCCCCACGCCGTGTTTACTGATCAATCCCGAACTTCTTGATCATCCGGTAAAGTGTGGCGCGGTCCACCCCGAGGTGATCGGCGGCTTCCTGCTTCTTCCACCGCTTCAGTTCCAAAACCTTGAGTATGTGCACCTTGGTCATCTCCTCCACAAAATCCGCAAGGGAGCGATCGAGGAAGTCCGAGGTGGGGTCCTCCGATTCCTTCTTCGGTGGGGCCTTGGATTCCGAGGGGATCAGCCACAAATCATCGGCGTTGATTTCCTCGTTCCGAGTCAAAATCACCGCCCGTTCGATGGTGTTTTCCAGTTCGCGGACGTTGCCCTTCCAATCGTGGGCTTTGAGAGCCGCAAGGGCATCGTCCGAAAGGGCGCGGCGGGGGAGGCCGTTTTCCTGGCAGGCGGTTTTCAAAAAGTGGCGGGCCAGAACGGGGATGTCCTCCCGGCGGGCGCGCAGGGGAGGGATTTCCAGCGGAACCACACGCAGGCGGTAGTAGAGGTCTTCGCGGAAGGAGCCCTGTTCCACCATTTTTTCCAGATCGCGGTTGGTGGCGGCAATCACCCGGGCGCTGGTGCGCAGCGTCTCGTTGCTCCCGACACGGGTGAAAGTTCCCTCCTGAAGAATGCGGAGCAGCTTGGTTTGAAAGTTCCCGCTCGTTTCGCCGATTTCGTCCAGAAAGATGGTGCCGCCATCGGCTTCCTCAAACTTGCCATGGTGGGTGCGGGTGGCGCCGGTGAAGGCCCCTTTTTCATGGCCGAAGAGTTCGCTTTCCAGAAGCGTCTCGGAAAGCGAGGCGCAGTTGAGCGCCACAAACGGCTTTTCTGCCACGGCGCTGCGCTGGTGAATGGCACGGGCAACGAGTTCCTTCCCCACGCCGCTTTCACCAAGAATCAGAACGGTTGCCTTCGTAGGCCCCACGCGGTCGATCATATCCTGAACGCGGAGCATGGCGTCGCTGGTGCCGATGATTTTACTCGGAGCATAGCGCACGTTGAGCTCGGCGCGGAGCGAACGGTTTTCGGCTTTCAGGGTGCGGTGTTCCACCGCGCGTTCCAGCACCATCTGGATTTCATCGTTATCGAACGGCTTCATGATGTAATCAAAGGCGCCGATTTTCATGGCATCCACGGCGCTTTTCACCGTGGCGTGGGCGGTGATGATGATCACCTGCGTGCTCGGGAAACGGAGCTTGAGCTCGCGGAGCAGTTCCTCGCCGTCCATCTGCGGCATCTTCAAATCGCTGATCACCACTTCGGGGATGAATTCCTTGGCGAGTTCCAGGGCCTCCTTGCCGTTGCTGGCGGTGGCGACTTCATAACCCCAGCGGCGGGTGAGCATGGAGAGGATTTGGCAAATGCGGGGTTCGTCATCTACAACAAGAAGGCGGTGGCGAGGGCTCATAAGAGGAGGGGAACCGTGATGGGTGAGTATCGGGGATGTTGCAAGAAGGCGCGTATTGCGGGGAGTATCAGCCCTTTGCGCCCACTTCTTCCAACTTCGTCATCCAATCGTGGGAGGAGGGCAAGGAATCTGTCTCACCGGGGGTTGCTATTCCGGCCAATTTGGTTCCAGCCGAACGTAAAACCAGAGTAACAGTAGTACCGCGCCCGGGGGCACTTTCAATCAGAACGCTCCCGCGCATTCCTTCCACCAGTTGCACCACCCGGGGAACACCAAGCCCGGTGCCATGGGTTTTGGTGGTGAAGAAAGGCTCGCGGATTTGCTCCAGAGTTTTTTCATCCATCCCCGGACCATTATCCTTGATGGTGAGCGTCACGGTGGAAGGCCCGGCGGTATCCGTGAGCACGCGGATTTCCGGGTTCGGCGTATGGGCTTCCATCAGCGCATCCCGACTGTTCCATACCAGATTCATCAACACCTGATACAACTGATCGGCGTCGGCCTTAACGGAGGGGATGTTTTGCTCCAACACCAGCGTGAGTTCCATGCCATGGTGGTGAAGTTCCTCATTCAAGCCAAATGCCCAACTGCGGATACAGGTGTTCAAATCCAGGGTGCTGAGTGAAGGGGGTTTGGGGCGGGCGAAGTCCAGCAGATCGGTGATGATGCCGTCCAACCGGCGAGTCTCCTGAATGATGAGGGAAAGCGCCTCATGGGTGTTGGATTTTTCCGGTTCGTCCTCCGCAGCCATGGCGGCGGCAGATTTGATGATGCTCATGGGGTTGCGGATTTCGTGGGCGAGCGTGGCGGAAAGCCGACCAATACTCGCCAGCTTCTGTGCCTGAAGCAGGCTTTCCTGGGCTTTGGTGAGCTCATCCAGGTAGCGTTCGGCCTCAAAGATCTTCATCTTCAAGGAATCCATCAACTGCCTCAGGTTATCGTTCTGCGTTTGAATAATCTGCCCGGCCTGCCGCGCCCGGGCAGAGGAATACAGCGCAATGGCAATCACCGTGGCGATGGCCATATTCAGGAAAATCCGGTAACTGAAAACGATGGTGTAATCCCCCACCCACAGGTTCATCCCCCAATCCAGCGGACCCAAAAACCGTTTGGAGTTCACCTGCTGCACCCGCTGAAGAATCCGTTCAGTGGTAAGAATTTCGTGGTATTCCGCCCCCAAACTCCGCGCCAGAGAGGCGGTATCCTCTCCCGGGAGCCCACCACTCAGGGCATTGAACGGCCCGCGCCCGGTTGTCATGCGTTCAAACATGGAGAACCCGGCTTCATCCGCATGCAGAATCTTTACCTGGCCGATGCTCAACAGCACGGTGAGCAGCACAAAAAACAGGATGTACAACCCCTTGTTGATGCTAACAGTTTGAAAAAGAGGATTTCGCTTGGGCCAGTTGGCGGCGAGAAGCACCTCATCCGTGGCCGGCAGAATAAACTCATGGGAATCCGCAAGGGCCTTTCTGGCGCTCTTGTGAATCCGCTCGGTATCCTTCAAGTGCATGGGAACAAGCCCTCCAGCCTCCGCCATGGGAATCGTGGTTACTCCTCTTCCATCCAGTTGAACGAGCGGCGGCGTTGCGTTACTCCAGAAAACAAACGCAGACCATCAACGTTAGTATGCTAAATAGTTCAACAGTAAGGAGTTCTGCAACACAAAAGCGATGTATGGCGATAACATAGGGGGTGTGGGGATGGGCGCCTGCCTACCCCTTCAAGCACAGCCACCCGGTCAGGCTGAGGCGTTCGCGGCGGGTTTCCAGAACCTCGTGGGGGAAGAGCGCCGAAAGGAAAATCATCAAGCCGCCACCGTGGGGGAGGAAGTCGAGAGCCTCCTCTTCGGGGGCATCGGGACGGGGGTTTTCCGATTTCGGAATGTAGAGCCGCAGGGCTCCGCCATCCTCCGGTCGCCAATCGTTGTTCAAATACAGAATGCAACTCACCACGCGGCGGGGTTGCTCGGCGAAACAATCCAAATGGCGTTTGTAGTAGGAGCCCACGGGGAAGGTGGCGAGGTGGGCTTCGAACTCAAAGGCACCGAGAAACAGCTCCTGGTTCAGCGTTTGCCGTAGCTGCTCCACAAAGGCAAAGTAGCGCTGAATCACGGGGTTGGGTTCATCGGCCTGAAGCCAGAAAATGTGGTCGGTGCGGATTTCTGCTCGCACAGCCTTATGGCCCC
>JANRMB010000305.1:0-13031 GCA_033761985.1 Candidatus Sumerlaeia bacterium
CACTAGCGATGGGATTTGGTGAGCCGCAAGGGTTTCTCCCATGGGGGGTGAAAAACCCACAAGAAGCTCTTCAAACCGTCCAGATTGTTCTTCACCCTACGCAGGTGCTCCCATGGGCCTCTCATAGAGCATATCCAGCCCATTACCATTCCAATACGATTCGGTCACGGGGCCTCCGCCATTCGGTTTCCAGCACGAAAACCGAGTGGTATTGGGTGAAGACCGTGGCGCGGACGTCTCGTCTGCGCTTTCAACTCCCCCGTTAGCGCCGACGTCCCCGTCGGCGGTTACCCTCGCCTCTTGAGGAAACCCAGAAGTTTCCCCCTACATTACGCCCCTTGTGAAATTGTGGCGAATTCAATCCGTGAGTCTCTCATTCGCCCTATTTGAACCGAATTCTGCGCGGGTTATCGGGTTTGATTCGGTTCGAATGGGAGTTGAATGGTGCTATGATTGGGGGATGAGAGGGTGAAATAGGGCTCAAATAGGGCGGTGGGGCTCTAAACCGACGAAGAACGCTCGTTTATTGAGGCTGAAATGGTTCATTGCTTCTCTTCTTTCCGTTGCATCCAAGCTATCAATGTTGTTTCTGTATCCATGGTTTCTGTTCCACAATCAACCGAACCAAGGTGTACAAGATGGCCAAGAAGTCTCATAGCACTGACTGTTTGGCGTTGACCTTTTTTTGCTCAGGAATTCACTAATGTATGCGAGTTCTATAAAGTCGACTAATAAATAAGGATTATTGCGTTTAGACTCAATAGTAAAGGTGCAAGGAAATAAAATGTGGTCTGATAACGAAACATCTGATGATCTTTTTGGCTTTCGCGTCCATGCCGACCTGATCCGAGAACTCATTATGGACCCGGCGGTGTTGCCGGCCACCATCGGTGTCTATGGCGATTGGGGAGGCGGCAAATCGAGCATCATGCAGATGCTAAAAGATGACTTTGAGAAGGAAACCCTAGGTGAGGGGGCGGAAGCCAACCCATACAAGGGTGTGGCCGTTCTATATTTCAACGGCTGGCTCTTTGAGGGTTATGACGATGCGAAGGCCGCGCTTCTTAGTTCCATCCTGACGGCGTTGCGCGACCACAAGCGCTTTGGCCCGAAGCTCAAGGAGCGCGCTGGTAAACTGCTCAAGCGGGTGGATTGCATGCGCGCGATGAGGATGCTTTTCACCGGAGCCGTCGCGGGCGGCGTGGTGGCGGCAACGGGCGGGGTCGGGCTCGCGGCAATCCTTCCCGCCATGGCCACAGGCGCATTTGCGGGAGCGAAGGATTCAGCGCCAGATGTTATCAAGGAAGCGCTCGAAAAAGGAGCTGAGACGAACCCGGATGAAGCGGTCTCCGACATTCGCCAGTTTCGCGACGATTTCGCGAATATGCTCACCGAAAGCGACATCAAGACGCTGGTCGTTTTGATCGATGATCTAGACCGCTGTTCCCCGGATCGGATCATCGAGAATTTGGAAGCCATCAAACTCTTCTTAAACGTGCCGAACACGGCTTTTGTCATCGGTGCAGATCGGCGGATTATCCGCCAGGCGGTAGCCTGGCGCTATCGCGAAACCCTGAAGCCATCAGCCGACGGGCAGTCCGATCCTAGCGAGCGGTTGGTGGACGATTATTTGGAGAAGCTCATCCAGATCCCGTATCGACTCCCCCGGTTGTCCCCCTCCGAGATTGAGACATATCTCACGCTTTTGTTTTGTAAACGCCATTTGGAGCCAGAGCTCTTCAGCCGGGTGTGCGAGAAGTCGCGGAATCAGCGGGCCAAAGATCGCTACTGCGCATTTGCCCAGACGAATGCGTTGGAGGCTTTGAAGGACGCTACTTTACCGCCCAAACTCTCGGAGTCACTACGCATCGGGGCGGGAATCGCCTCGCAGGTCACGGATGTGCTTCAGGGCAATCCACGGCAAGTGAAACGCTTTCTGAATGCATTCTTCCTGCGGCGGAAGCTGGCCGACGTCGCCAAACTCGACGAGGTGAAAGACGAGATTTTGGTAAAGCTCATGCTTTTGGAATACGCAGCACCGAAGCTGTTCGATAAGTTGTTCGCGGGCATGGATGGGCAGACTGGCTTGATCGGAATTCTCGCAGACCTGGAACCGAAGCGCGACACCAAGACGGCTACAACAGCATCGATACCGAAAGAAGGCTCCGCAGATTGGGCTCCAATGAACCGCTGGCTTGCGATGGAGCCAGCGTTAGCAGATGTTGATTTGCGCGACTACATGTGGGTCACGCGGGACCGTCTGGGTTCAACGATGAGCGGGATGACGATGGTTCCGCCAATCGTCCGTGAGGTTCTGAAGAAGGTGCTGAGCGGGATGGGTGACGCCAAAGGACGCATGGACATCCACCAGCTTCAGCCCTCGGATCGTTCGATTTTGGCGCAACTGCTTGTTTCGCATGCGGAGAGATCAAGCGGTGAAGTGAAGGCGTTCCGAGCCTTGATGGAGATCGCGGAAATCGATGAGCAATTTGCTACGGAGTTTAAGGCCGTCATTGCCCGGATTCCGAAAGCGGACCTGCCAGCCGCTTTGGCTGTTGATATCGTTACGACCGCTTCCAAGGCGAACGCCTTGGGGAGGGCCTGTCAGTCCATTGTTGCTGATAACCATGACGGGAAAACTTCGTTTGAAAAAGCTCTGAAGCAGAAGGGGAAATAACTGATGGGTACGTCAACCAACTATTCGGGCTCGCCAAACTGGGGGCCGGCAAAAACTGAAACCACTCGAGCGGGAGGCGATGGGCACGTTTCGCCGCAGAAGGTAGGTTCAATCGTTAGCCGTTTTGTGGATGAGATGGCGCGAGCGCCACAATTGGGTTTTGGATCACCGCTTTCCAGTCAAGGAGGCGGAACAGCTAGGCGATCCAGAGGTGGCGGAGGGAGGGGTGGCAGTGGCGGAACGCGTCGAATCGGTGGATCAGCGCGCACGGTCGCACGCGGGATTGGTGGCTTCCTGACTGATGTCAGGACCACAGGATTTCGGGAGGCGCTGGCGAAGCTAGGATTGACTGACCTTACGGGCAAGTCTCCGGATGAAGTCGCGCTGGCACTGGCTGATCTTCTCGGCGGCCCTGCCAGCCTGATTGAGCAAACCGCGCTACGTGGCGCGCTCATGGAACTGGTGCTCCAATGGTCGGAGGGTGTGGAGGGAATCAACGGGTTGGTCGAGTCGGTAACGAACGCCGCCCAAAATATCGACGGCGCGCTTCATGACTTTTTCGGCCACTACATTTTCGAGGTCTTCAAGACCGTGGGCTACCAAGGCGTTCTCGCCACGCATGGATTTGAAAAAGCTGAAAGCATGGCGGGACAAATTCGAGACTTCATCGACGCCAAGATACGAGCACTTGAAGCCAATCGCTTACTTTCTACAGTGGATTGGAACGGCCCAGATGGGGCGGCGGTTGTGGACCGCATCGTGGCCGAAACAATAGAAATCTTTGGAGAGGAGTAACCATGAGACGAGAAATTGCAGTCAGTGTTTCGCCTAATTCTGATAGAGTGAAGGAGAGCGCTTCACTCTCACTTCATTTCGAGGGACAGGCAGAAGATGTCGTGCTTGATGTTAATGCTTCAGGGTTGCTGAGAGTTTCGCGGGCCGTTCCTGATATTGCGCAAGATTTTTTGTGTATCGCTTCGTGCATATACGCAGCGGACAAAGCTGTGGATCGGAAAGCGGAAGAGGATAAGTGGACTCGACACCTAGCCATCGAAATTCCTGTCGAGCACGTCGATACATGGACTGAAGTCGCCGATGACTTGTCTGACTGCATTGGCTTTCTAACTGGTGACCGCTGGGAAATCTCTTTCAGGCACGGCGAGAAGCGCTTGGTTCAGAAGAAACAGAGGAGTAGACAGGTTCGTTTCAAGCGCGCAGCCGGTGACGCAGTTTGCCTTTTCTCGGGAGGTTTGGATTCCTTTATTGGCGCAGTGGACTGGCTCCACGATAACTCTACCAAGAAGCTCTTGCTGGTTGGCCATTATGACGGTGACGTTTCCGGCCCCAAGTCGGATCAGAATAATTTGCAGAAGCTCCTCCGCAATAGATACCCCGACCGTTTTGAACTCGCTCAAACTAGAGTCGGATTATCGTCAGGTGGCGCGGACACAAACTTCCGGAGCCGTTCGCTCCTATTCATAGCCCTTGGATGTTACTTTGCAGAACTTCTCGGCCCAAACGCGCCAGTCTTGATTCCCGAGAATGGACCGATCGCGCTGAATTTTCCCTTGACCCCCGCACGCCGTGGATCCTGTAGCACCCGGACGGTTCACCCTTACTTCTTGACGGGGCTCAACAGTATTCTCAGGCGGGTGGGAGTGATCAATCACATCCAAAACCCCTATGAGCTAAAGACCAAGGGCGAGATGGTAGAAGAGTGTAGGGATCAACTTCTACTCAGCGAAGCCTATTCATCCACGCGATCATGCGCCAAGTCTTCGCGAAGAGGGCATTGGATCAATATGAAAGGCATTTCGGGCAAAGCGCCTCTGGGATGCGGCGTTTGCATTCCTTGCCTCTTCCGCCGTTCAGCACTTTATCAGCGAGGTTTGGATATTGAGGTCTACGGAATACCTGTAGAACAAGTATCTGATTTTGATGCAGGCGCAAACGCGGATCTTTTGGCGCTAGTCGCTTTTCTACGCAGAGGCGACTCTAAGCTCGAGATAGCAGCAGGTTTGCTTGGAAATGGACAACTCCCGCTTGAAAGCATTTCCGAATATATAGAGTTGGTGGAACGAATGCGCTCTGAAGTTCTCACGTGGCTGCGGGCAAGCGGCTCGAAATTTCTGAAAAAAGAGATTAGAGGATGTTGATTGATACTCACTGCCACATTGACCAGTTTCCCTCGCCTGAAGACGTTGTCCGAGAGTGTGAAAAGAGGGGGTTACGTGTGGTGGCGGTTACGAACCTTCCTTCTCATTTCGAAATCGCTTCCCAAAGGCTACGCGGACACAAATTCGTTTCTGCGGCTCTGGGGATGCATCCACTCTTCGCAGTCGATGGCATTCGCGAGTTGGATGCGTTCAAGCGGATGGCTCATCACTCAAATTACATAGGAGAGATTGGCCTCGATTTCTCCCACCAAGGAATGGCATCGAAGATTATTCAAGAGCGTGTTTTTGATGAGGTTCTTAGCGCAATTCATGACCGCCCGCGTTTCGTCACTTTGCATAGCAGAGGAGCTGAGGCCGATGTTTTGGGAGGGCTTCGCCGACACGGTATCAAGGCGGCAGTCTTTCATTGGTTCTCTGGCTCGATAAAGGTACTGGAAGACGTGTTCGCTGAGGGGCATTTCGTATCCATCAATCCTTCTATGCTTTCTAGCGCAAGCGGCAAACGAGTGATCGAACACTCGCCCAAGGATAGGATACTGGTCGAGAGCGATGGGCCATTCACAAAGGTCCACGACCAGGTGTGCACCCCGTCGAGTGTTGGACTGGTCTATGGAAACTTAGCCGCTCATTGGAATGTTTCGAGCGAGACGGCTGCTGCTTACATTCAGTCTAACTTTGAGAGCATTCTGGGGAATATCCAGTCTAAATTTAAATAAACAATTTTCACTTACGCTGATAAGCCAACGAATACTCTTTTTTGCAGAGTCCGATGAGAGTCTCCCGAAATCCAGTATTGTATGTTTCGCATTTTCCGACAGCCAAGTTCAGCAACAAGCCCGGCGGTCTTGTGGTGGATTATCTTGGCCTTGCAGATGAACTGAAGAAGGCCCTCGCCACTTACACGGAGAGCGGTGGCAGAGGCCGCACGGCCATCGATCAGGCAGAAGCGGTCGCCGTCATGCTGGAGAAGCACGAGGTCTGCCTCGGTATCTTCCATGGCTTCAACTGGTCCGCATGGACAAACGGAACGCCGCAAGACCGGCTGGGGCTGCTACCCGCTGCGCAAGAGCACATTCTTGCACAGGAGGACGGCAAGAGCAGGCTGCTTCGCGCTGTCACCGAATTGACTCAGTCCTTTGCTCTGGCCGTGCCCCATGAGGAAGCTCTCCGCATTCGCGACGATGTGGCCTTTTTTCAAGCGGTGCGCGCGGTGCTCTCGAAAGGTGCCACCACCGAACAGAAGACCGACGAGGAACTCGAACACGCCATCCGTCAGATCATCTCACAAGCGGTGGCCTCGGATGAAGTGGTGGATATCTTCGCCGCTGCTGGTCTCAGGAAGCCGGATATCTCCATTCTGTCGGATGAGTTCCTTGCGGAAGTGCGTAACATGCCGCGCCGCAACCTCGCCGTGGAACTGTTGCGCAAGCTGTTATCCGGCGAAATCAAGACCCGCAGCCGATCGAATGTTGTTCAGGCGCGCTCCTTCGCCGAAATGTTGGAAGCCGCAATCCGCAAGTACCAAAACCGAGCCATTGAAACAGCTCAGGTGATCGAGGAGTTGATCCAACTCGCCAAGGATCTCAAGACCGCCGGTGAGCGAGGAGAGAAGCTTGGTCTCAACAACGACGAACTTGCCTTCTACGATGCACTGGAGGTGAACGACAGTGCCGTTAAGGTACTTGGTGACGAGAAGCTCCGCATCATCGCCCGGGAACTGGTTGAATCTGTGAAACGCAACGTCACCATCGACTGGACGCTTCGTGAAAATGTTCGTGCGCAACTTCGTGTTATCGTGAAGCGAATCCTGCGCAAGTGGGGCTATCCGCCTGATCTTCAAGCCAAGGCAACGGAAACAGTGCTCGAGCAGGCTGAGGTTCTGTGTGGGGCTTGGGCGTAATGACTTTGCCCTCCATCCCCAGCGATCACCGCTGTCCCTCTCGGCATTAGTCCCCGACTATCGGGGAAACGATGTGCCTCTTGTGTTTTTGTGGCTAACTGTCCGCTACTCCCTTTTCCCCAACAACATTGCTCGAACGTTCCCTTTCTTTTGGAAACTCAACACAAATAGATAGACCGTGAGAAAGGAGGCTCCACCAATTAACGCCAATACCGCCAATCCCAATCCGCCCGGGGAGAAGTTGTGCCGCCAAGCAACCCAAAGAGCAGAAAGAATCAGCAGGCACAAAAAATCCAAGTTGAATTGGCCAGGCCATCCCAACTTGAGAATATCGCCGAAGAAGATGGGCAGTAAATTCAACCCCTGATTCATGATGACAAAGCACGTGTAGAGACTCAACGTTACCCACAAAACGACTAAGATGATGCGGAAAGAATGCATGAATCTCCTCTTTTATTCGGACTCAAAAGCGATGTACTAATCAGGTAGATTACGGGGTGACCATGGGATGATGAATCGAAAAGTCCAATGCTTCCAATACCCCAGCCTTTTTGAAAATCCCAATCTCCTTCGGAGCGGAATCCAGTACAATTCCCGGAAAATCAGGCCCCGTCACCACTTGAAACTGTGCGGTGTCTCCCCAAGCCGCTAATTTGAATCCTATGGTGGGCGCTGATTCACTCTCCGCTGTGGGTTTGTAGGTTCCCCCGGGAGTAATGGCTGTGTTGATTCCTTCGGGATCCATGCGCACTGCCCTCACCAAGTAATTACTTCCCAAGTTTTGTATCAGGAATCGATACTCGCTTCCGTTCACCGTGCGGATGACGATGCCAAATTCTTCCGAGGAAAGGGGGCGAAACGCACCGAGTAACAGCCACGGAGTTTCCGGCTGAGAACCATAAATCAACAGTCCCTCATCACCGGTCCCCAGAATGCCGGTGCTATCTTCCGCAGCCCCAAAGGAGCCCGATTCCGGAGTGTTCCATCCCTCCAGACGCGTCAGGTAATCCTGATTGAAGAGGGCTATTCCGTCTTCATTCCATATCGTTTTGTCGATCGTTGGGATGGGGATTGGTGTGGGCTCGGGAGTGGGGGAGGGGGCTGGAGTAGGCTGAGGCTCCGCCTTTTTGGTTGTGGATGGAACGGATTCATTTTCGGCGGAAGCCACAACATTCTGTTCTTGCTTCGCGGGGTCGGACTCTCCACCTCCAGACTGGCTCGCCAAGATGCCAATGACTGCCATCAGGATTCCAATTGTTGCCACCAATCCGTTCAAAAGGCCGGAAAAGCCTGATCTTTTTGGGGTGTTTTGTTGCTCTGGTTTGATGGTCATGGCGTCGCCTTTGAGGTGTTTGTCCAAATTTTGGATCAGTTGCTCATAGGAGTCGGGACGATCGCCAGCAGATTTTGCCGTCATCTGTTTAATCAATTCCACCAATCCGGGCGATAAATCCGGCGAAACATCCGAGGGGTTGGGGACTCCCAAGCTCAGCTTTTGATGAATCACATCCGTCACGGTGGATTGTGGAAAGGGTCGGCGGCCGGTTAGGGCATGATATAGGACACAACCCAAGGCGTAGATGTCCGCTCGGAAATCGACGGCATCGGGATTTTCAATTTGCTCCGGCGCCATGTACACGGGGCTCCCCATGACCGTTCCCATGGCGGTGAGTTCGGTTTGGCCGTTTGGGGCTTCCGCATACTTCGCCAGGCCAAGGTCGGCCAATTTGGGGGTGTAAGGCAGTCCTGTAATGCTGGTGCTGCTTCCCTCTTTGGATTGCAGTAGGATGTTGGCGGGTTTGATGTCCCGGTGAATGATTTGGTGCTCGTGGGCATAACGGAGGGCATCGGCCACATCGCGGATGATTTTGATCGCCATGGTTGGAGCCAAAGCGCCGTGGGTATCCAGGAAATCCCCGAAATCCGGACCGTTGACATATTCCATGACGATGTAGAATTTCTCATCGCCCTCGGTGATTCCGGCATTGTGGCAGCCCACGATGTTCGGGTGGTTGAGGCTTGCCAAAATTCGCGCTTCCCGCCGAAACCGCTCCAGCGTTTGCTGGGGATTCCGTGCGTTGCGGGTGTTCACGAACTTCACCGCCACGGTGCGATCCAGCAGGGGCTGGTAGCCTTTGTAAACGCTCCCCATTCCCCCTTCGCCGATGAGTTCCTGAATTTCCAGATCCGCAATAATCGGCATCGTCTCGTCGTTGGCCATGGCTTCCTTACCTGAATTCGGTGAATGGATTGATTAGGGCTGAGAATTGATTTCTTGCAGCTTGGTCAACAATGCCGGCACCGAAGGGCGGTCGTCAATCGCATCGCCTGTGTAGGCATAACGCACCACGCCATCCTTGCCCACAATCAACGCCGTGGGTTTTGCCAAAGCCCCTTCAATCATGAGGGATTTTACCGCGCCCAAGTCCACATCCAACAAAATCGGGTAGGGGATTTCAATTCCCTGATCCACATTCTTGACCGCCTCCAAGAACGCGGGAACGGAACGAGAATCTCCCGGATACACGATGAATACCTGGGTGTTCGCGTCCTCAAATTGCTTGGCCGCTTTTACAAGGCTCACGGTATAGACGGAACAACCGATGCACACTTGGCCCGCAAACCCCCGGTGGAAAATCAGCACCACGTTTTTGTTTCCGCGCCAATCGTCCAGGTTCACAATTTCACCAGTGGGACCCAGAAATCGCCGACGTTCCAGAGGTTTTCCGATCAGGTCTTCACGATTGGCTGCAAACAGCTTCTCTTTTCCCCGCCCTTCATATTTTTCCAGCGCTTTCTTTCCGTAACTCTTTTCTATCCCCGACCACCCGTTGAACTGGAATTCCTCCGAGGGTTGAATCAAGTTTACCGCTTCACTTTCGGGTGCAGGGACTGAAGCAGCGGGAGTCTCCACAGGTTTTATCGAGGGAGTTGTAAGAGCTTCCTTCGGAAGGAAGGCATTTTTTTCCGAAACCGAGGCATTTTCGAGCATTCTGGTAAGCGCCAGATTGATCGTCGCCAACTGCGCTTCAATGCGCTCCAATCGTTGCTGTTCTTCCGTTTTTTGCTGTTGAACAACCGGAGAATTCTGTTCCGCCAGTGCTTTTTCCAACGCTGCCAAACGGGATTCCAACACGGGATCATACGGTTTGTACTCATATTTGGGGGCGCAGGCGGCAAATCCCAGCACCAAAATTGTTGCCATCAGAATTCGGCTCGTTCTCCAACTCACTGCCGTAATGCCACTATTTTTCATTTTCAATGATCCCTTGCGATAGATTCCAAAAGTCTCAAACCGCTAGGTTTATGCTCATTTACAATGCTTCGCCGAGTTTCTGAATATGAAGGGTAATTTCTTACGGTAAGGAGGTTTCATTGTTTGTGGGAAAGCCGGGCCAACCGCTCTCGAATCAATTCCTCCTGTTCCCATGGGAGAAAATGCCCCTGCTTGGGAATCACCAAAAACTCGTGACCCTCATGCACTGGGAGATTTTGGCGCAGGTATTCAACGTTCCCCACCGGTACAAGCGAGTCCCCTTCGCCATGGATCACAATCACCGGGCATTCAATCAATCCCAGTCGAGTCTGCAGCCTCGTTGTTTCCGCCAGAGAGACCATCATCTCCTTGTTGGAGTTCCTCCACGGGCGCGGAAGAATCCACCGGGTAACGCCTGGAGCAAACACCCGGGAATACCACCGGGGCTCCTCATAGGCTGGGTCGAGCGACCCCGCCAAAATCATAATCGCCTCCACCTTTCCTGGGAACTGCGCCGCTGCTTCCGCCACAATCGGCCCCCCCAGGGAATGCCCCACCAGAATCGGCCATCGGCCATCCCGTTCCACCAAGAGACCTCCCAAGGCTTCGGCTTGGTCTGCATAGCTCAACGCCACGGAACGATCCATTTTTCCGGAATCTGTGGTTCCTGTGATCGAACGCCCATACCCCAACCGATCCACGGCAATCACCTCAGCCCCCTCGATTGGATTCTCCAGGAACGACAACCAAGCGCTTGAGTCTCCTGGTGAACCATGCACAAAAATGATTCGCTGGCCGCTTTCCTCTCCGGATTGCCGATACGATAGCAACCGCTCCGGAACGATTTGCGAAGCCACCTGCTGCGGCAGGAAAGATTTCAATCGCGGAGATTCGCGTTCCGCCAGAGTATGGCAACCTACAATCATCCCCCCGAGGAGAATCAGGACAATTCCCAGTATACCCATCATTTTTCGCCATCCACGAAAGTTGCGCATCAGAATCCCATTCAGTCCTTTTTATGGGTGCATGTTCCATGCAAGATAAATCCCCCACCCCATCCTCTAATTGGAGATTCAGGGAATTGTTCTCAGAGCCATTAATTCCCCAACACCGAGTTTGCGTGAATTGTGAATCATCCTGAATGCTTCGACCTCCCCACAGGGTGTTGGGAAACGCGCAAAATCAAGGCGGGCAAGGCGAAGGGGACAAGGCGTAGCGGAGCACCATTGCAGGCACCATTCGACCGTAGCCCAACACCGAGGCCATCGGGTAAAATCCACTATCGGCGCCTTGGGATAATCCAGCGCCAACGGCGCGGTCTCATACCAGCCTAGGCCATCGGCCTAGGTCTTCGTTCGCAAAATTCCAACCGAGGGCCAACGGCCCGGTGTCATCCTGAACTCAATCCCATACATGCCGTTCATCGAATTCGATTCCATACCGCCTATGGGACAGGGGCATGTTTTGATTCCATATGAGACCGGGCCGTTGGCCCTCGGTTTATTCGAGGCCGTTTGGTTACCTAGGCCGTTGGCCTAGGCTGGTATGGAGCCGCGCCTTTGGCGCTTATGGGTTTTGCAGCCCAACACCGAGTTTGCATGAATTGTGAATCATCCTGAATGCCTGAACCGCCCCACAGGGTGTTGGCAAACGCGCAAAATCAAGGCGGGCAAGGCGAAGGGGGCAAGGCGTAGCGGAGCTACGTTGCAGGCTCCTTTCGACCGTAGCCCAACACCGAGTTTGCGTGAATTGCCAACACCCTGAGCTTAGGGGCCGAAACGCATCATATCCCCTGCACTAATCGTCCCGTTGGTGGCATCGTACAACACCACGCCGTGATCATCCCTCAGATCAGGACCGAACGACCAAACCGTCCACTGGGCTTCCCGGGTGCTTCCGGTCAGGGCGCGATAATGATCCGCCACATGCCCGGCCGCTTGGGTTTTTCCAAGATACACCGTGTCGCGGTTGTGCATGTAGAAGTAGGGGAGTGTTGGGCTCGAGATCAGCCCGGTACGCCTACCCGGAAAGATATCCGCCGGAAGGGTTTGAAGATAGGCTACTGGAGTGGTGATTCGTACCGGAAGGAAAACCAAGGGCTCCCCGGCGAAGAGAGCGAAGTCGCGGGGATTCCCATACTCGGGATACCGCTGGTGATCCACGGCATAACTTTCCAATGCCGTGGCGATTGTTTTTTGGTCGGCCTGAGCCCGAGTGACTTTACTTCGGGTTTGAGCCTCCAAAAAGTTGGGAACGGCGATGGCGCTCAGGATGGCGATAATCGCCACCACAATGAGCAGTTCCACCAAAGTAAATGCACGCATGTTCTTCTCCGTTCGGTAAGTTTCCCCAACCTCCTGTAAGGGCAGGTTGGGGATAGTCCTGAGTTTGAGGGGGAAGTTATTCGAAGGTGGACCAGTCGGAGATGGAGCTCACCCCGACACCTCGACCGTTGGAGAACGGGCTTACGACCGTTCCGCCGACGCTCAAATCCGCGGACCAGATGGCGACTTCATCAATGGTTACGGAGCCTGAGAGGTTTCGAATCGTCAGCAGCGAGCTTTCGGAGTGGAAGTCCAGGGTGCCATCCAGGGGGACGGTGTGCGGGGCGCTTCCCACAGCATGACCATTGAGGTAGAACCGGGCGACGGTTCCGGGGTTGTATTTATGGTGACCAGTCGGAACATCGAAAGTGCTTCCGGTGGAGTCAATCGCCACAGCCACATGAATCCATTCCGCCAGGGGAGCTTCCTCTGTCCCCACGGCGTCCCAGTTGGTGAATCCCGGTGCGGAAACAAATGTTCCGTGAGTGGCGAAGATGGCGAATTGATCGTTCGCCGGAGTTACGGTATCCCGGGTGATGCGCAGTTTGGCCCCGCTGCGAAGACCAATTTCCACGCTGGAAGTGGAAGGAGCCGCATCCCAACGGAGCCAGAATTCAATCGTCAGGTCTTTATCAACGAGGTCTGGCCCGAGGGTGTTATCGCCGGGGAGCGTTCCGTTGGTGTCGGCTCCCACGTA
>JANRMB010000306.1:0-4169 GCA_033761985.1 Candidatus Sumerlaeia bacterium
CTCCATTTTGGATGAAACACAACTCGGGTTTTCTTGGGAAGAGAGTCAACCAGCCTTACCACTGGGAGTTGGTTCGGGTTGGGAAACATATGCCAGATTCGGAAGAAGTTCCACGGGGAGAGCCAGCAAGCGCCCTGCAGAATCGGCCATGCGTTGACCTTTCAGCTCCAGTGCCCGGCGAGGACGGAGCGACTCCGTCCCCAAGCGCAGATGGGGCAGAGGGACGGAGACCACTGCCACGTTGGAATCTTTTTCCACCGGTGCAGTTGTTGCCACTGTCCCCGTTCCAGAATCACTTGGCGTCCCCTGTTGAAACAAGGCCATCATGCCGAAAAGGATCACCACTGCTGCTATCCCCACCGCCCACTCCAGAACATAAACCCGTGGGGCGCGGTGTGCAACAGGGGTGAGTTTTTCCTCTACTGCTTGATGCACGGCGCTGTGAAGTCGCTGTGCGAATGCCTCGGATGGGACAGCCATCGGCTCCTGTTCTATTGCTTCCTGCATAGCGTCGAGTTCCTCAAGAACGCGGCGTGCTTCGGGAATGTTCAACGCCTGGGCGCGGAGTTCCGGAGAGATTGAACGGCCTTCGTCAAAAGCGGATTCCAATTGGTGAATAATGTCCTGGGTTTTCATGAGGAGAAATCCTTTCCCTGTTCTGAGGTGGAAAAAAGGTCGGGTGCTTTGCCGAGTAGAAGCGTCCGGATTTTGGTGCGTGCCCGAAGCAACGCCACGCGCAACGCCCCGGGTTGTTTCTGAATCATCGGGGCAATCTCTTCCAGGGTAAGACCCTCCTGATAGTGAAGACGAAACGCCGCCTGAATGTCTGAGGGTTGCGACCTGAGCGCCTCCTGAATCAATTCCACCCGTTGCCGATGATCCAGATTTTGGCGAACCCGTTCCGGCGTGTTTTGCGGATCGGGATATTCTGGTACTCCTTCCTCTTCCAAAGAAGACTGTGGCTTGGTGCTTCTCAGTTTGCTAATTGCCAAATTGCATGCCAATCGCAGAAGCCATGGTTTGAAGGGGCGCGATACATCATAGGAAACGAGCTTTTGCAAAGCCCGGAGAAACGCTTCCTGAGTCAGGTCCTCCGCTTCCTCCACGCTCCTCACCAGCCGAAAAACGGTGCCAAAAACCAGATTCTGGTAACGGCGAAGTAACTCCTCCGCCACGGCATGTGTTTGTGCTGACTTCGCCCCCAGTTTTGCCATGCGGTATTGAACCACCAGCGTTTCATCTGGAAAATCCGCCAGTTGTGGGGTTGAATGGGAAGTTCCGGAAGCACGGTTGGAAGTGCTTCCGGAATGCGGAGGGGTGAGGCCCGTGGGAGGAGCGGAGGACATCAGTTCAACCGGTGGGGGAGTCATGGCGTCACCTGAATCAATCAGAGTTCCCGACCAATTCGGATTGCTTCCAAAACTTCCGCATTGGTGAAGGTCGCACTCAGGTTCAGATGATCGGGATATTCGTCGATTGTCAACCGATCTGCATACAACCGGGCGGGTTCCATTTCCTTCCCGTAGAGACGAGAGAACGCCAGGCTTCCTTCCACCATGGTGCGATACTCGGCGGTGCTAGCGGGATTTCGCGGCACGGCGGTGAGCCCTAAATTCAGTCCGGCATCCGTTTGGTGGGCGGTTAGGAGTGCATACCGAAGATCCAGTGCCGCGGACATGGCCCCGAACTCAATCTCGTTTTTGCGATCACTCTGAATCACACACCAGAAGTCCAGCTTGTTCAATTCCGGGGTCAGCTTCGCGGCCGTCGGTGTTTCCTTGAAGCCGCCAGTGGTGAGATTACGCCGGGTAATTACTTGGGTCATCAGCGCTTCCGCTCCTGTAATCACCACATAATCCTCCACAAAAGCAGCCCAACGAGGGCCTTCTTCGGGGTCGTCCCAGTAATGTACAGGAACGGTGTCGGTGGTGCTGAGTTTGTAGGAGGGATTGATTTTTAGCAATTCCACCAATTTGGTTTGGTTATACTTGCCGCGTACCAGCAGCACCACATTGCGCTCGTCTTCAATGCGGGCAAAGAGCCACGCCTCGTAGAGATCGGTGAAGACGTTCACATCGGTGAGGTGTTGGAGAAACTTGGCGCCGGTTTCAATACTTGGGCGGTCGTTCATGTCGATCAGTTGATTCACCAGCGGTTGTTGAAGAAGCTGATTCACACTTACACGGGCCACGAATTCACTATCCGCAGGGCCCACGGCGAGAGGGTCCAGAGCCAGAACGGGGGAGACGAGGGCTGTTGCCAAAACAGAAACCGGAAGCAGCGTGGAAAGGGGTCGGAGAAAAGAGTTCATGATGAGTTCCTTGGAGAGAAGTGGTGGTGGAACGGTAACCGGTTCAGTGCGTTCTGTGGAAGGATACGGAACAGGGGAGGAGGATGTTACAAAAAAAAATCGCCGGAGATTTGAAATCTCCGGCGAATGCACTGATTGGCGCTGAGGTTCTTCCAGTTACCCGAGCAATCCCATCACCCGGTCCACGGCTTGTTCCACCGTCAACCCGGCAAGATCAAGTTCCAGATTTGCGCCGCGCGTCGGTTCATACCCCACGAACTCTGCGGAATTGATCACCGCGTTGCGTTCTTCCAAGCGAAGTTTGGAGACGGCCTCGCTGGTGGTGAAGGAAACCTCCAGCACTTGCTCCGGGTTGAGCCCTTTGCGGATTACGTTGCGTTCCGTCCGGTTTGAGAACGGCGCATCGATCAACGCAATCAGCCCTGCTTTGTTGAGCAGAGCTGCTTGACGCCCCAGTTCCTCGGCACTTGCCTGGCCGCCATCGAGCAGGAATACCAGCTTCCCGGATTCAAACAGTCGACGCTCGAGTTCGATCGCCACATCGGTACGTCCGCTTCCCGGAAGACCCGAAAGAATCAACGTCGTCGGGTTTTGCTGATAAACGGTTTTCCGTTCCGATGCCGAAACACGCTCAATCCGTTTCGCCGTTACCACGGTGCTGGCGGCTTCCTCCCAGAATCGACGATCCGGATCGTTTTCCAATCCGCTTACGATCATCCCGGCTCCCACGGTAACGTTCGTCAAACGGTCGATGACGATAAACGCTCCCGTGGTGCGGTTCTTGGAGTAGGCGTCGAAAGGGATGGCGCGGCTCAGGGAAAGATGCACGCGGCCCACCTGATTTAGTTCCAATTTTTGCGCCTGGTGTTTTTCCAACGTGTTCACATCCACGGTGAAGTGAATTTGGGAAACCTGCCCGCTCACCACATTGGTGGTTTGCTTGAAGAAATAGGGGCGCCCGGGGTCGAGTGCTTCGGCGCTCATCCAGATGATGACGGCTTCAATTTCACGGCTAACTTGGGGAATGCTTGCCGGTGTGGCGATCATCTCACCACGGCTGATGTCGATCTCCGTTTCCGTTACAATCGTCACGCTCAGCGGGGGAGTGACTTCCTCAAGAGTTCCGTCGAAGGTCACGATGTCCTTGATGCGTGTCTTCACGCCGCTGGGGATCGCCACAATCTCGTCCCCTTTGCGGAGCACCCCGGAAGCCAGAGTGCCGCAATATCCACGGAAATCCAAATTCGGGCGGTTTACATACTGAATCGGGAAACGCACATCGGTGAAATTCCGATCGTCCACAATGTTCACTGTTTCCAGATGATGCAACAGAGTCGGCCCTTTGTACCAGGGCATGTTCGTGCTGGGGTCCACCACGTTATCCCCCTTGAGGGCGGATACAGGGATAAAGACTACATTCTTCAACTTCAGGGGAGCGGCAAACTTTTTATAGTCTTCGCGGATTTGGTTGAAGCGCGCCTCGGAGAAACCCACCAAGTCCATCTTGTTGATGGCGACTACCACATGTTCGATACCCAACAGCGATACCAGGAAGCTGTGTCGGCGTGTTTGAGTCAGCACCCCATGGCGGGCATCAATCATCAGAATCGCCAAGTTTGCCGTGGAGGCACCTGTCGCCATGTTGCGGGTGTACTGTTCATGGCCGGGGGTATCGGCGATGATGAACTTGCGGCGGTCGGTGGAGAAGTAGCGGTACGCCACATCAATCGTGATTCCCTGTTCGCGCTCCGCCTGAAGACCATCCACCAGCAAGGCCAAATCAATTTCACCGGCGCCGGTGGTTCCCACCTTCTCGCTGTCGCGTTTCACGGCATTCAACTGGTCTTCATAGATCAAC
>JANRMB010000307.1:0-12534 GCA_033761985.1 Candidatus Sumerlaeia bacterium
CCAAGGGAGCGGTCGGCTATATCAAGAATTTCTATATCAGGCGTACACTTAGGATCCTTCCACTCTACTATACGTTTTTGGCATTGGCTCTGATTGTTTTACCGAACTGGACTTGGTTCACCACGCATTACCGTTATACGATGCTCTCTTGGGGTGAATTTTCGTACTGGCTTTTTCTTTCCAATTTTGCCCATGGGATAGGATTAGCCAAACACGGGTTTTTAGTAGTGACTTGGAGTTTGAGCATTGAAGAGCAGTTCTATCTTGTATGGCCGGTTTTGGTGGCAAGATATTCTCAGAAAACTCTTCAACGAATCATTCTTATTTACCTCTGTCTCGTTCCTCTATTCCGTGCTTCGTTTTTGTTCGGCTTGGGGAATACGGTATTATTAGTGGATTACTGCACTCCCCTGCGATTGGATGGACTTTTATCGGGTTCTCTTGTGGCGATTGTTTGGCAAACCAAGAATCACCCTTGGCATTTACTGATGGTACGGTACGCCAAAACAGCACTTCCTTTTTTGGGAATGGGAGTAATCGGAGTCCTCATTTTGCAGGAATTATTACTCTTTCAGGAAGGGAAATATCTAGGCCAGAACAAATGGAATCAGGCATTCGGTGTATCAATTGTTTCTCAGTTCGCGTGCGTTTTATTGATTACCATTCTCTCAGCAATCCCAGGTAGTTTTTGCGCTCGATGTTTTGAGTCTAGGTCGCTCCGTGTGCTAGGAAAGTATAGTTTTTCAGCATATCTTTTCCATGAAATGATCTATCAACTGATTCGTATTGAATTCAGTAGAGTCATGACGAATTATCCACCTCTTGTTTATTCCATGACTATGTTTATTCTTTCTGGTATAGTATTAGCCATAGTGGTTCGAACGACGGAAATAGCAATTGAAGCTCCCTTCCTCAGAATAAAGCGATACTTTCCAACTCCTGTGTCCCCATGAACTCAATCCCACGCAGCACGCATTCACTCTTCCGCAAGGAATTGCTTCCCTCCCCTGAATTGTTGGAGGAATGCCTTGCTGTGGCCCGCAAACTTTCAGCTGCGGGACATCGAGTGTGGTTTGTGGGCGGTTGTGTGCGGGATGCGCTACTCGGGCGATTGGTTAAGGATTTGGATTTGGTAACCGATGCCCTACCCGAGGAAATTTCGGCACTCTTTGGGCACACGGCTTTTGTGGGCGAAACTTTCGGAATCTCCATTGTCCCTGTGCAAAATGCCAAGTTGGAAGTGGCAACGCTTCGCAAGGATGGAACGTACACCGATGGGCGACGTCCTGATTCCATTCAAGTGGGGACACAGGAAGAAGACTCCCGAAGACGCGACTTTACGATTAATGCTCTCTACTTTGATCCCGTGCGTGAAGTGGTGGAGGATTTTCACAGGGGGATCGAAGATCTGAAATTAGGTGTACTGCGCACCGTGGGAGATCCGTTGCAACGGTTTCAGGAGGATGCTCTCCGGCTGCTGCGTGCCGTACGGTTTGCCTGCCGATTTGGATTTGAGGTGTCCCCCGAGACAAGGAATGCCATGCGGGAGCTTGCTTCCACCACCAAACTGCTGAGTGGAGAACGCGTTCAGGAGGAGATGACCCGGATTCTCTGCGGACCAAACCCCTCGCGCGGGATTCGACTCATGCAGCACTTGGGATTGTTGGAGTACCTTTTTCCCGAAGTTCTGAAAATGGATGGTGTCAGACAGGGAAGAACATTCCACCCGGAGGGGGATGTACTCTCCCACACGTTGCTCGCCTGCGAGGTGGAGCCTTCGCGTACCAAGGTAAGCCGTTGGGCGGCGTTGCTTCATGATGTGGGGAAGCCCGATACATTCAAATTTGAGGAGGGCAAAATCACCTTCTATCAGCATGAGTACGTGGGAGCGGAAATTGCCGATGGGATTCTCCGGCGGTTGAAGTTTTCCGTGGAGGAACGCACGCTCATCACTCAGGTAGTGGAGCGCCACATGCGATTTATGAATGCGCATGATTGGAGCAAATCCACGTTGAGGAGATTCTTGGCCGAGGAATCAATTGCGCATGATTTGAATGTGCATTTTGCGGATTGCATGGCATGTCACCAACTTCTTACGGCATGGGATCTTGTTCGCCGCAAACAACTGGAGTTTCAGGAGGCCTTGGCGAACCCCGTCCCTCCACCGTTGTTGAATGGGCGAGAATTGATTGAGATGGGTTACACTCCTTCGCCAGTTTTCAAAAAACTTCTTCATCAGTTACAGGACCTGCAGATGGAGGGAGAATTGACCACCAAAGAGGAAGCACGAATTTTTGTGAGTCGTTTTTTTGAACAGTTGGGGATCACCCCAGCACGAAAAGAGGAGACAAACTGAGATGAATCCCACCCCACCCATAAACTCCTCTGAGTGGCTGCTGGTATTCGCCACGGAACTGGAATGGACAGAAGTAAGAAAGCATCTCTCCGAGGGGACACTGGACTCCTATGGCGGTGTCTTGATCACAGGGATCGGGACCTTGAATGCGGCGATGAGTTTAACTCGCGCTCTGGAGGCACGAGTCGGTCAGCAACTTCCGCTTCCGGGAATTCTGAATGTAGGGATTGCGGGCGCACCAGAGACCGGTCGGTTTCGGTTGGGCAAATCCTGTGTCGCCTCGCAGGAGTGGTTGGCGGATTGTGGTGTTCTAACTGCTGATTCCACTCACCCGATGGAGGAAATCGGGATTCCCCTTTATCCTGAACAACCCGAACCATGGAACAGTGTCCCTGTTTCCTCTGTCCCTTCCGAAGCCATTTCGCAAGCTCTGGGAATTCCCCTCTGTCCCTTTTTCACCGTAAATGCGGTATCAGGTGACAAAGAAATTGCAGTGAGAAGGAGCAAGGAATTCCCCGGTGCCTTGGAGAACATGGAAGGTGCAGCTCTTGCCTATGTGGCCCAACAGTTTGGCGCTCGTTTTGTGGAGATCCGGGCCATCAGCAATTGGCTGGGCGAGCGGGATAAATCCCGTTGGGAGTTTTCCAAGTGTTTTCGCTCTCTTGCGGATGCTTTGACGGAGCTTGTTTCAAAAGAGCCTATTCGACTGAAGGGTTTGGACTCATGACATTCCTCAAACTTCAACTGGCGATTTCTCCCTGCCCTAACGATACGATGATTTTTGGCGCTTGGATTCAGAATTTCCTTCCTGATTCGATTCCCCCCCGCGTGGAGTTTCATGATATTCAAACCTTGAACGAACGCGCCCGCCGGGGGACGGATGATGTGGTGAAGGTGAGCTTTCACGCGGCAGCCCACCTGCTCTCGGATTACGCTCTTCTCCGTTGCGGCGGTGCGCTGGGCCGGGGGTGCGGTCCGTTGTTGGTGAGTTCCCGGCATTATTCCGCCGATGAATTATCGGCGCTTCCGGTTGCCATACCCGGTGAGTTGACAACCGCGGCTCTCCTCCTTCGACTTTGGAATCCCCAACTCATCAATCTGGTCTCGATGCCGTTTCACGAGATCATGCCGGCAATTGTCCGTGGCGAAGTGGCGGCGGGGGCAATCATCCATGAAAGCCGATTTACATTTGGCGACTTCGGGCTCCGCTCCCTCGTGGATTTGGGCGAATGGTGGGAATCCGAAACTGGTGCTCCCATTCCGTTGGGGGGGATTCTCATCCGCCGTTCCCTGGGGAAGGAAGTTGCCCTCCAAGTGGAAAAAATGATTCGGTCGAGCCTTCAGTACGGTTGGGATCATCTCGAGGCGCTTCAACCGTTCATCAGTTTGCATGCCCAGGAAATGAACCCCGAAGTGCAACGTCAGCACATTGAGTTGTACGTAAATTCCTTCAGCATGGATTACGGAGTGGAAGGGGAACGGGCGATTCGATTGCTCTTTGAAGAGGCTCATCGGAAGGGCATCATTCCAAAAATTCAGGAGGAATTGTTTCTCACATGAAATCATCCGTTGATGCCGTAATCCCGGAGGAACCCGCTGCGGAAATTGAGGCGCTGTGCCAACTGGAGCCACGCTTCCGCCCGTTGGCCAAGCGCCATCATCCGTTCCCACTTCCCTCAAGACCTTTCTCCTTCGATCTGTTTGCGGGTTCGATTGTTGGCCAATCGATTTCCACCAAGGCGGCCTCCTCGGTGATGAAACGCCTCCGGATGGAAATAGCAGAGGGCGGAAAACTTACGGCTTCACTGATTCAATCCTTCGATGCCCCCACACTGAAATCCTTGGGGCTATCCCGTGCGAAGGCGGAATGCTTGTTGGAGTTGTCGGATTACTGGGCAACCGAGCGTTTGACGCCGCAGAAGGTTCAAGGATGGAGCAACCAGGAGTTCTATGAGCGATTTGGGAGCATCCGGGGCATCGGCCCCTGGACGGTGAACATGGTTTTGATCTTTGGGCTTCGGCGGGGGGATGTCTTTCCCGAGGGGGATTTGGGCATCCGTGTGGGGATGCAGATGTTTCTGGATCTTCCCGAGCGTCCCAGCCAAAAGCAATGCAGGGATCTTGCCTTGCCATGGGCTCCGTACAGAACTCTCGCCACGGTTTACCTTTGGCAGTTGGTGATGGAAAAGTCCAAGAGTGGTCTGGATGACGATACTACCTGGTGGAGTGAGGCCAATTGAGCATGCCGGGCGTAAGAACAGCCTTGACCGATCTCTTCCACAACCCGTATCACCAATTCATGGCGACTTATGTTTTTTGTGGCTCCCAGTAGCTTCTGATTTCGTGAATACGGACCCTCCTTCGGCGTTTTTCGCCCGCTCCTCTCTTCTTTTATTCCTCGTAGTGTTTGGGATACCCGGACTTTTGGGCGCTTCCGAATCCTCCATTCTCTATGATGTAGTGGAATCTGCCGCTCCCGTACGGCTCTCGGCGCTTGTGGCACTTTCGATCGGCCTGCTTGCCACCATCATGGGGAGCCTCTGTTTTCTGGTGCAAACCGCCCTGGGCTCCATGACTCAATTAACCAGTGAGGATCAGGAGCAGGCCTACTTCTGGGATCGCGCCAAAACTTGGGGAGGCTTTGAAGGGGCGAGGCTATTTGAGCGTCTATGCTGGGCCGGGGGATTATTCTTTCATCTTCTTGGGTTGTTTTTCCTCGCCAGTTGGGGCGCCCGAAATCTTCCTTGGAGTATCGAGCTTAACACCCTGCTCTCCTCCGTTGTGGTTCTGCTGGTACAGTTTGTTTTCTTCGATTTGCTTGTTCGGCAACTCGGGATGGTGCATCCGAAACCTGTGTTGGGGATTTTGGGCCCTGTGATTTATGTGTTGGTGTGGCCGCTGAAGGTGGTGATGCTGACCTTTCTCCGCTTCCCGGGGAACGCCACAGCCATGGCTCACAAACTTTCCCTTCACGAGCGGGAGTTTCGACTGATTCCCTTCCTTCACTCCATTGAACAGGTCGTGGAGGAAGAAGCAGTTGAATTGATCGATTCCGTGCGAGAATTTATGCAGTCCACGGCACGGGATGTGATGACTCCCCGAACGGAAATTATTGGGTTGGAGCGTTCCACCCCTTCAGAGGAAGTCCACCAATTCCTCCGCAAAACAAGCCACAGCCGGGTTGTCATTTACTCAAAAAATCTTGACCATATTGAGGGGTTCCTCCTCGCAAAAGAAGTGCTTCTTCGGAAGAATCACGAACCTTGGAAGTTTCTTCGCCAACCGGTTTTAACAATTACCACGGTTCGCCTTCCCGAGCTTCTTATAGAGCTGAAAAAACGCCGCGCCTATATTGCAATCGTGCAGGATGAATACGGCGGCACCGCAGGGATTATCACTCTCCAAGATATCTTCAAAGTGGTGATGGGAAACCAACTGCTGGAGGAAGATGAAGAATCCGGCGAGTTATGGATTGAAGCCCGCGAAGACGGCAGCCACCTGATTTCCGGTCGGGTGGAAGTCTGGGAACTGAATCAGGAACTGGAAACCAGCTTTGATGAAACCATCGCCCGAACCATCGGGGGATTGGTGATGCATGAATTCGGAAGCCTCCCCACGGAGGGAACGCAGGTGCCATTCGAGGAGATCGGCCTCTTCGAGGTGCGCGAGGTGGAGGCCAACCGCATCAAAACCCTTCTCTTCACCCCCAAAGCCCTGCTCCAGCAATCAACAGGGGGCTCCATCAGCCCTGCAGAGGAGGAACCGGAGCAGGCGAATTCGTAACGCCCTTCTCCAAATCATCCGATGCTGATCATCACCGTACTCACAATCGTCTTTGGATTATTGCTTCGTTTCTGGTGTGAACGCACAGAGGCTCGGCAGATGTTGGGTATTTCCACTTTTCTGGCCAAAGCAGAGGAAACACCGGGTCGCTTGAAACCCGAGACGCTTTCCACCGTAATTGAACGCCTTCGTACCATTCTCGCCACCACCAAGTTGGTGCGTTTTCTCTCGCTTGGGATGGTGACAACCGCCTCCCTGTTTTTGGTGAAAACACTGCTTCAAGAGGAGGTGGGTTCCACCTTCACCGGGGTTTTGGTTCTCACCATAACCGCCTTTCTCGTTCTGCTTCTTGTTACCCTTGTCTCCCGGTTGGGGATGCCAAAACGCCTCACTTTGGAAGGCGCGCTCCCCTACTGGCTTGTGGACCGCGAAGAACAAATCCCCATCGTCTTTGTGGTTGGGAATACCATCTGGGAACGCCTCTATGCCCTGATCGATCCCCTCGCGCGGCCGTTCCATCTGATGCGCCCCATGGGGTTCCTTTTTGAGTCGGAAGGGCTCTTCCGGTTGGCGCTGAATCGTCAGGCGGCGGAACTCCCCTCGGGAGCCAATCAAAACAAGGTGCGGGTCTCCACCTTGCAACGCTCCGAAGCACAGATGATCCATGGGATTCAGCGACTGGATCAAACTCTGGTACGCGAAATCATGAAACCCATCAATCAGGTCACCGCCATCCGCCTTCAGGACTTCACCCCGCAGCGCTTTCTGGAGCTCTGCCGTGTGGCTGGCTACACCCGCATCCCCTGCTACTACGACCACGTTACCAATCTTGTGGGTTACATCAACGTGTACGATGTGCTGGAACTGGATGAAATGCCGGAGTCGTTGGAATCGCTGATTGCCAAGCCCCTCTTTGTTCCGGAAGTGGCCCACGTGGACAATGTTTTGCAACTGATGATGAATAGCAAAAAACAAGTGGCGATCGTGTTCGATGAGTTCGGCGGAACTTCCGGCTGGCTCTCTCGCGAGGACATTGTGGAGGAAATCGTGGGCGAGGTGGAGGACGAATTGGAACGTCCGAAGAATCTGATCACCTCCAAAGGCGATGCCTATATTCTCGACCCCCTGGTGGATCTCGACGACCTGGAAGAACAGGTGGGGCTCTCCTTGGAGCGGGAAAACTGCGACACCCTTGGCGGCTACATTTACTACGTTCTGGGTCGCCCGCCGCGCCGGGGCGAGGAGTTGGACATCAACGGCTGGAAGCTGCGCGTCACCGCCGTGGACGACTTCCGCATCCGCCGGTTGAGCCTCACTCCACCCAAGCCGGCGGAAGAGGGAACGACGGGGAATCAGACTTAAAGGTTCTCACAAAGATTGATCGATACCTAAACAAAGCGCCTGGTTTACCGAGCGCTTTGTTGTTGAGTTTGAGATTTTGGCTGATTATTTAATCAGAGCGACTTCGGTGTAGAGATTCATCATTTTTTTTCATCCAACATCTCAAGATTGACTTTCCAATAGCCGCCCTTCGCCGGGCCGATTCGTTCAAGAACCCCATCCTTTTTGAGCTTCTGAATATTTCTATCCACCGTATTTCTGCTGATCTCCAATTGATCGCCCAACTCATTCACCGTAATTTCGGGTGTTTTCAACATCAGTATTACAATCGCCGCCTTGTTTTCACCCAACTTTTCAACCAACCTCTTGGCTTTTTCACCCGACTGCTCTTCATTTCTATCCAACTTTTCATCCCCATTTCCCACTTTTTCATCCCCACCTTCACGATTTTCATCCCCATTTTCTTCTTTTTCATCCCCATCTTCGTGGTTTCAATCAGACTTGTCATCCTACCTGGGGTAGAAAAACTCGATCCAAAGACCGTCGGAATCCTGCTTGATGATCGGTTCAGGCATTCCGGCCTCTTTGCAGGCAGAATAAATCTTTTCAATACCCCTCCCAATGCCTCGATCAAACCCGAAAGAAAAAACGTGTTGGCAATATCTGGGTTGAATGGAATTGAAGGGTGCTTGGTTTTCAGTCGCTCTGGTGTCCAGTCCGCAGGCAACTCTCCCGGATTCCAAATAATCATCCGGTCTTTGTACACACTGATCTGCACGGGCGATGGTACGCCAAAATTCTTATGAACAATCGCACTTACTTGTTTTCTCTCATATTCACTTTGTGTTTTCGGTGACAGGGGCGATCCATAAGATCTATGGGATCAGGCTATCGGATTTAGAAAGATTACATTTCCGGCACTTAAGCATGATATTCGTCTCCAGATTGCTTCCTGTGAATGGGTGTTTTCCACCACGACTGGCTGGAATCATGTGATCAAAAGAAATAAAGTAGGTTGAACCACAACTAGTACACTTACCACCATCTCGATTCCAGACATGTTTTCTAACTGAAAATGGAACACCCTTTTTTCCAAATGAAATCCATTGACTTGCCTGCGGATGATGCAGGTCACAAAACAAATTCCAATCTTCCTTCAACTGGTATACACTTAAGCGTTCTTTGCCATTACAAACGCAACAACGGCCATCATTAATCAGCAGTTTTTGAAAAGTTTCTTTGCTGGGTACCTGAAGTTTTTGCCCACCGGAGGGTTCTCCAAAATGGATAAGCAAGGTTTGTGTGAAATCACTCGTCCGACTATAGTAGTCAAGTGCGTTCGAGTGAACTTGATCGATCAAGTATCGAACATCTGGAAATTGGTCGATACCTGCTTCAGCTGAAATGAGGGCACGCTTTTCTCTTTTACGTTCCCACTGAGCATACTCTACAATAATTTCATTTATTGAGGAAATAAGATCATCCTTGTCTGGAAAGATTAGTTTCAACCTCCCTTTGGATGTATTTACGACGAGCCAGAATCCTTCTACACTTTTGACTCGAAATATAGTTTCCCGATCTCGTCCTTGTTTATTCTTATTAGGGCGATGATGAACTTCAGAACCAAGTTCTAAGGCAGCGAAATCAAAAATAGCCTGTGCGAGCTTCATATTCGCCGGTGTCAAGTTTGCCTTATCAGCGTTCCATGCCTGCTCTTGATAAGTTGGACTTTTAATAATTTCCATGATAGCTTACTTTCATTTAGGATGGATTCACATGCCGACGTAAAAACTGTCGCAATCGACCAACACTACTTTCTGGAGTTGCGTCACATTAGCAAAAAAATCTGTTAAATATTAGGGCAATTTCGTCAATAGCCGGAAAATTTATTTCTGTATGATAGGTTATTTTGCAAAGTCAAGGTCATAGAAGAACAAAGCGCCCGGTTTCCCGAGCGCTTTGTTATTGAGTTTGAGGTGTTGAGGACCCAACGCCGTGGAGGAATTATTCCTCGCGTCGGCGCGGTGGGCGGGGGCGGCGGGGGCGGGTGCCTTCGCCACCTTCACTGCCGGAGTCCGCAGCGGGGGCGGATTCCTCAGGCTTTTCCGTGCGCTCAGGGCGCTCGGTACGTTCGGGGCGTTCGCTGCGTTCGGGGCGATCACCACGGTCGAAGCGACGGCCACCACGGTCACCACCGCGATCTCCACCGCGATCACGGTCGCCACGGGGACGGCGTTCGCGGCGTTCGTCATCGCCACCTTCTTCGCCGCCACCATTGAAGCCGCCACGACCACCGCCGGGGTTCGGGTTATCAAGGAGGGCTTTGCGGGAGAGGCGGATGCGGCCTTTGACTTTATCGACTTCCACGACTTTGACGGTGACTTCATCGCCGATGTTGACGACGTCTTCCACTTTATCGACGCGGTGGTGTTCGAGTTCGCTGATGTGAATCATGCCGTCTTTGGTGGGGGTAATCTGAACGATGGCGCCAGATTCCACGATGCGGACGACTTTACCGGTGAGGACTTCGCCTTCTTCGATTTCGCGAATGATATCGTCAATCAGGCGAATGCAAAGTTCCGCAGCATCCTGGCCGGCGGCGGAAATGTAGACTGTACCGTCGTCCTGAATGTCGATCTTGGCACCGGTTTGTTCCTGAAGGGAGCGAATGGTTTTGCCACCGGAACCGATGATATCGCCGATGTTCTTTTGGGGAATCTTGACGACGGTCATGCGGGGGGTCTGTGGCTTCATTTCCTCACGGTGTGAGGTCATGGTTTCAGCCATTTTGCCGAGGATGTAGAGGCGGCCTTGGCGGGCTTGTTCGAGGGCCTTGGCGAGCATCTCGCTGGTAACGCCTTCGATTTTGATGTCCATCTGGAGGGCGGTGATGCCACGAGCGGTACCGCAGACTTTGAAGTCCATGTCGCCGCAGTGGTCTTCGATCCCCTGAATGTCGGAGAGGATGGCAAGTTTTTTCCCGGTTTCATCAGCGATAAGGCCCATGGCAATACCGGCCACGGGTTCGGTGATGGGAACACCGGCATCCATCAAGGCAAGGGAACTGGAGCAAACGGTGGCCATGGAGCTGGAGCCGTTGGACTCGAGGATTTCCACCACCATACGAATGGTGTAGGGGAATTCGCCTTGTTTGGGGAGTACGGCGCTTACGGCACGCTCTGCGAGGGCACCGTGACCGATTTCACGGCGTCCGGGTGCTTTGGGTGCACGAGCCTCACCCACGGAGAAGGGAGGGAAATTGTAGTGGAGGAAGAAGGGCTTTTCAATGGTGCCATTGACGTCGTCCACCATTTGGGCGTCGTCGCCGGAGCCGAGGGTACACACGGCCAGAGCCTGGGTTTGACCACGGGTAAAGAGGGAGGAACCGTGTACGGAGGGGAGGACATCGACTTCCGACCAGATGGGGCGGATTTCGCTGGTTTTGCGGCCGTCGGCACGGACGCCTTCGGAAAGAACGCGTTTGCGCATCGCCATTTCATCAAGGTGATTGAAGACAGCGGCGATTTCGGCTCCGCGTTCAGCGTAGGCTTCGCCGAGTTCGGCGGTGATTTCGGTGATGGCTTTCTTCACGCGGTTTTCGCGGGCCTGCTTGTCGTAGGTGGCGGCGATTTCCTTGAGATGAGGAGCGGATTTGGATTCCACCAGTTTGGCCAGATCAAGGTCTTTGGTTTCCGGGGTGAACGCAAACTTGGCTTTACCGGCTTTTTGGCGAAGAACTTCGATGCCTTCGCAGACTTGCTTGATTTGTTGGTGGGCGAGTTCAAGACCGGCAACAACCTGCTCTTCGGAAACGTGCTGGGCACCGGCTTCCACCATGTTGATGGCTCCGGCATGGCCGGCCACGATGAGGTTGAGATCGAGTTCGTCCTGATCCGCTTGGGCGGGGTTGACAATGAACTTCCCAGCTTTCATCCCAACGCGAACACCGGCGATAGGGCGCACAAAGGGGATGTCGGAAATGTGTACGGCGGCGCTGGCGGCGCACATGGAGACAACATCAGGGGAGTTGACTTTATCCATGGCGATGACGGTAAGGGAAACGACGACTTCGTTCTTGAAACCTTCGGGAAAGAGAGGACGAAGGGTGCGGTCAGTAAGGCGGGCGCGAAGGCTTTCCAGATCGCTGGGGCGGGATTCACGTTTGAAGAATCCGCCAGGAATACGGCCGGAAGCGTAGAACTTCTCGCGGTAGTCCACCATCAGGGGGAAGAAGTCTTTGTCCGTGGGTTCAGTGGCGGCGGTAACAGCTGCAAGAACAACAGTACCACCAATCTGGGCAGATACGCAACCGTTGGCTTGTTTGGCTAACTTGCCAGTGCGGAGTTCGAGGGTGGATTCGCCGAAGGGAATTCGGACGATAGTTTCGGTGTAGTTCAGGCCGGGGCGCTGCTCTGTTTCAATTTTGGTCATTCGGTGTTATACTCCGTAAAGAAAAGGGTCGAGGGTGGAAGCCGAGCGACGGGGAGTAAGAACCCGCGGAATTCACATCCGATGCCGAAGAGACTGAATCACTCAGCCAGTTTCGGCACCGCATGAAAATCCCGAGAGGGTACTTCAATCCCTGACTCGGAATCAGTTGTTTGTAGAGTAAACTTCCCCTGGGTGATTCAGGGGAAACCAAAAACTTGCCCAAACAAAAAAATAACAGATGTGGGCAACAAGACGTGGCACTTATCCGGCCTGCTTTTTACTGGGGAATAGTAAGGACGCCAGTATGGAAACGGTAATCAAAAACGCGATAATCCCCAGTGAAGTTAGTGTGGGGACTTTGTAGTATTCGGAGATCAGCATTTTCACACCCACATACATCAACACAACCGCAAGCCCGTAGGAGAGATACTCGAAGGAATTCATGATTCCGCCAAGCGCAAAGTACAGCGCTCGCAACCCCAAGATCGCAAAAACATTTGAGGTGTAAACGATGAATTCATTCTGAGTTACGGCAATCACGGCGGGAATGGAATCAAGGGCAAATACCAAGTCCGTAAATTCTATTAGAATTAGAACCAAAAATAGAGGTGTGGCGTGAGTAA
>JANRMB010000308.1:0-13511 GCA_033761985.1 Candidatus Sumerlaeia bacterium
TCAAATCGTTGGTATTCTGAAAAATCACCCGCACAATCTCAGCAAACCCCAACGTCACAATCGCCAAATAATCCCCTCGCAACCGAAGCGAAGGAAGCCCCAACAACCAGCCGAACAACGCCGCCACCAGTCCGCCCAGAACCACTCCCCCAAGAAAGAGAAGTTCCCCTTTGCCTAAAAAAACCGGTATCTTGACCGTGGACTCAAACAACCACATGGATCCGTAATACGTTACAAAACCCGAGGTGTAGCCCCCGATGCTCATAAACGCCGCATGACCCAAGTGAAGCTGACCCGTGAAGCCGTTCACAATGTTCAGGCTGACGGCGAGGATGATCGCAATCCCCACATCGCTGGTAATCTTCAAGAAAAAGGAACGGGGATTTTGCACATGCAACATGTGCAGCCCATAGGCAAACGCAAGACCCAGGAGAATTGGGAGCAGGCTGTTCACCCAATACCAGGCAGTACTACCAGACTCTTGGGGAAGAGGAGGAAGAATTTGGGAGACGCGTTGGGCCATGACGAGGTTAAACCTTTTCCAGCTCGGGTTTCCCCAAAATGCCCGTGGGTTTTACCAGCAAGACAACAATCAGGATGGCGAACACGTACACGTCCTTATATTCGGGGCGGAGGTACGCCACACCGAACATCTCAATAAGGCCGATAAGGAATCCCCCCAAAACGGCTCCGTTGATGTTGCCAATCCCCCCCACAACCGCCGCCACGAAAGCCTTGATCCCCAGCAACACCCAAGTGGTGTTCCCCGGCGATTGCAAACCACTGTACTTCATGCCGTAGAAAAACCCCGCCGCCGCGGCAAGCGCAGACCCCAGAAAGAACGTCATGCCGATAATCCGCCCGGCACTGATTCCCATCAAAGCTGCATTCTGCGGGCTGTTGGCCACAGCACGCATGGCGCTCCCCATTTGAGTGTGGAAGACCAGCGTGTGCAGAGAGGTCATCAGCACGAGGGCGATGGAAATCCCCAAAACATCCACCAGGAAAACCTTCGCACCGGCAACTGTCGCCACCACCGAATTTTCCAACAGTACGGGCATCCCCACGGGTTGTGTTCCGAACAGGAAGTCCAACTGCAACCCATTCTCCAACAACAGGCTCACCCCGATGGCAGTGATCAGGATGTTGAGTCGTTCCGCCTTTCGCAGCGGAGCGTAGGCGAGTTTTTCAATCATGACTCCTAAAACACCACAGATGAGCATAGAGCCCAAGAGGACGAAAGGAATCGCCAAAAGATTCGGGTCCTCGGGATTCACGAATCCGCTTTTCGAGGCCAAAATATAGGAGAGCCACGCCCCGATCATGAAGACGTTGGCGTGGGCGAAATTGATGAACTTCAGGATCCCGTACACCATGGTGTACCCAAGGGCGATGAGTGCGTACACACTCCCCAGCGAAAGCCCGTTGATGAGCGTTTCAATGAACGCTTTCATACCAGCTCCGATGCTTAGTTGGGGGATACTGTGGTAACGAAGCGCGATTCACCGTTCTGAATCTGCAAAATCACGGCGTCTTTTTCTGCGTTGCGTTCGGCGTTCAGAGTGATCTTGCCCGTTACACCGTCAAAATCCTTGGTGGAGGCAATCGCCGCCGCCAAATCATCGGGCTCCAAAGATTCCGCACGGTTCATGGCATCGGCCAGGATGTAAACGGAATCATAAGCCAACGCCGCCATGGCGTCGGGTGTTTCCCCACCGTAGGCTTCCTTGAAGTTTTTGATGAACTCCTGCACCTTGGGGCGTGAATCCTCGGGGGAATAGTGGTTGGAGTAGTAGGCCCCTTCGATGGAATCACCGGCGATTTCCGTCAGCTTTTCAGATGTCCAGCCGTCGCCACCAATCAGGATGGTATTTACTCCAAGGCGCTTGGCCTGAAGGGCAATGTTGGCAACTTCCGTGTAGTAGCCAGGGATGAAGATGGCATCGGGCTTGAGATCACGAATGTTGGTGAGTTGTGCGCTGAAGTCCTGATCGCCCGAGCTGTAGCTTTGCACAGTAAGGATTTCGCCCCCCATCTTGGGATAGGCTTCCAGAAACGCATCCTTCAACCCCACAGAGTACGCCTGCCCCTGATCAAAAAGCACGGCAACCTTGGTGGCGTTTTTGTTTTCCTTGAGGAACTTGGCCACCACGAATCCTTGGAAGGGATCGATAAAGCAAATACGGTGAACCATGTCGCCGATTTGGGTGACTTTCGGGTTGGTGGAAGCGGGGGTGATCATTGGCACGCGGTATTCTTGAGCTACCTGACCTCCGGCATCGGAAAGGGAGGAAGCCACTTCACCGAGAAGCGCTACCACTTTTTCGTTGTTAATCAATCGCGTTACAGCGTTCCCCGTCTCTTGTGGAATACCCCGGGTATCGAACGTAATGTGCTCCAACTGGGCACCGCCTCGAACACCACCTGCAGCGTTTATTTCCGCAAAGGCCAACTCGGAGCCTTTCTTGGAAGAAATCCCAAACGTTGCCTGTTCACCAGAAAGCGCATAGAACTGACCGACTTTAATTTTATCGGCCCCAGAGGAGGCACTTTCGGAACTGCTTTCAGACCCCCCGCAACCGATTAAGGTAAAGAGGCCAAATGCGGCGATCAGAAAGGAATACGCGCGGTGAAAAGAAACGCTCATACGGGTGCTACCTGTAACAAAATGATAAAGAATGCGTTAGCAACCCCGGATTGATCATGTCAAGCAAGGGAAGCTTTTGATTTTTGAAGTTTTGGTAAAGCCACAACGTCCGGTGCCCATACAGGAACACCGGACGTTGAAAAAGGGAGTCGATTAGTTAATGGGGAGCGCGAGAATGGATTGAACACTTTCGTTACCGACGCGGTCGACTGCGGAGACGAGGATGGCGGTGATTTCCGTGACCGGCACCTCTTTGGTTTCCACTTCAAGCCCCTGATTTTTGGTCGTCACCTCAGTGCGGGTACCACCGGATTGAAGAGTGAAGGTCAACTCGTCGCGGTTCAGGATATGGTGCTCCCAAGCGGTTCCCCGCTGCGCATAAACAATGTAGCGGAAGGCAGATTCCTCACCCTGCGGTTTGATGGAAACCACCATATTTGTTCCCTCTTTGGTTACAGTTCCAGAAGGAGCTTTGGGAGCTTTGGCATCAAGCCAAGGGGAAGGGGGGATAAGAGCTTCGTTGGCATAGGGCCCTTTGCGAAGCGTTTCCGCCACCTGCTCATTGAAAAGCGACTTCATGGAGAACATCACCTGACCAGGGGAATCCGGCGTAATTCCGCGACTGATCATGATTTGTGTGAAGGTCTCCGTTCCGCCGTTTTCCAGATCCTTGTAGGGGGCCAGACCGGGCCACATATTACGATTGAGGGTATTGTTCTCCTCCCACCAGCCCAACAGCACGGGGAAGCTTTGGGGAACTTGGCGAGTGGGCCAATACAGTTGCGGAGTGTAGTAGTCCACCCAGCCTGCCTGAAGCCACAGCAACGCATCGGCATACAATTGATCATATTGGTCGAACCCTTTGATCGAAGCGGGGTATCCAGGACGGTAAATGCCGAAGGGGCTCATCCCGAATTTGACGTGTTTTTTCTCTGCTTTGATTTCCGTGTAGAGGTCCTTCACGAAGGTATTCACCGCCTCACGACGCCAATCGCCCCGGGAAAGCTTTCCACCCCCGGCAACGTAGGCGTTCCACAACGCGTCATCGGGGAAATCCGCCCCGTTGTTGTAGCTCGGATAGGGATAGAAATAATCGTCGAAGTGAATACCATCCACGTCGTACCGCTTCACCACGTCCATTACCACGTCGATGCTGCGCTGGCGAATCTCGGGGCTGGCTGGGTCCATCCAGTATGTGCCATCGGCAAGTTTATGCACAATATCGGGGCGCTTCACTGCGATGTGATCCGGAGAGAACTCTCCCCCACGGTTGGTTTGATTGGGGTGCAACGCGCGATACGGATTGAACCACACGTGAAGTTCGATGCCGCGTTTATGGGCTTCCGCCACCCAGAACTCCAGCGGATCGTAGTAGGGCTCGGGAGCACGCCCCTGTTCATTGGTCAGGAAAAAGGACCATGGTTCATACTTGCTGGCATACAACGCATCGGCAGAAGGGCGCGCCTGAAGAATCACGGCGTTCATGTTCAAGCTCACGAGGTGATCAAGAATCGCGATGGCCTCGGCTTGTTGTTCCTCGGTTGTAAGAGTGGATTTGCTGGGCCAATCGATATTGGCGACGGTGGCAACCCATGCAGCGCGGAATTCCCGCATGGGAGCAGGGATTTCAGGGCGGGGCTCGGGTTTACCGGGCTGATACTTGGAAAGTACTCCGGAGGACTTGGCACACCCCAAAACGGAACAGAAAAGGGCGGCAGCAACACCGAGTTGAACAAGAGTTCGTTTCATAGCAAATAGCCTCAAACAAAGTGGGAAAAATTGATTTCCTTGAATTGGCGCCTAAAATCCTTAAGTAACGGGCCGGTGTCAAAACGATTAGAAAAACATGAAGAGATTTCTGCGGAAGAAACTACAACCTCTTGTGTGGAGTATCATGAAATGGAGCTTTTTCCCTCACGCCCAATCGGTTTCCTATCGAATCCGCCAAATATCCATAAAGTGCTACTATCGACTCATCTCCGATGGTTAAAGCTCCCTCAGCAGGCCCACCAAAGGCCACCAACAGGTCACTAGAAGGTCACCCCCTTATCACCAGCAGGTCACCAAGCGATTTCCGTCTGATTCAGCAGATTCTTCCCCGACTTCAATTTGCCTCACTCACAGATACAGATTCTTACAATACTTGTAACGAACGGCCGTACTCGATACATTCTAATTGATCGTCGTGTACGGAAGAGGTCTCGGGGGAGGACATTTTTTCGAAGAGATCTATCTCTCAGGATGACCACAACTCCTCGACTTTGCGCCCAGCGGGCGCCCATTTCCCCGCCCCCGACGAACGCAGTGAGTCGGTGGGAACATCGCCGAAAAAAGAAACCCCACCCCGTAGTGGGTTGTACAAATCCAATCACATCAAAGGCCCACATGGTGGCACCCCATTCGGGGTTGCATTCCAAATCCGAAACTTTCCCACCGACTTGCTATCGCTGCGTCGGGGGCTGGGAAGATTCGGCCCGCTGGGCCGTCTTTACTTACAGTGCCTTCAGAGTAAATCATTCATGAGGGGTACAGTACCCGTTTTCATCCTGTTCATTTGGGTGAATCCAAATTTTGTCCCTTCTCATTTCAGCAACGCATCACCCTGTATGCGGGCTTTCCTTGCCCTTTGGTTAACGAAGCCGTTTTCTTGAGGGAATACCACCACTCATCAGGTTGGTTTCCCGGAGGTTTCCCCATGGAATCAGAACAGAACACGACTCAGGAGTGGCAAAATTTTACGCTTCATTTGTTGGAGCGTTATGAGTGGCTTCCCGAGCAGTACGACGGGATTCTTCAGCGGATGGAACATTATCTGAAGTACATTCCCAATCCTGACGATGTGCCGGTGTTTATTCAGAATCTCATCCAAGCGGTGAGCTTGACCGCTGATCCTGAGTTTGGGCTCAGCAATTTTGATCGGTTGATTACCGGGAGTATTCACGCGGGGATGGAAATTGACCGGTGCTTGAAGGATCGCGAGCACCTGAACTTTATCACCAGTTTGTGCGCCACCTCGAACTTGTTTACGGATATCATTTCGGTTTATCCGGAATTTTTGGAATGGGTGATGAAGCGCGGAAACATCCGGAAATTGAAGACTCTGGATGAGTACACCACAGAATTGTTTGATTATGTGAGCACACAAACGGAGCGGGAATCACGGCGGGGATATTTGTGTTTGTACAAACGACGGGAGTTGTTGCGCATCGGCATTCGGGATTTGTTGGGGTATGGCTCGATTCAGGAATTGTGTCAGGAGTTGACCGATCTGGCCGAAGCCTCGTGCTTGTTGGCCTACGAGGATTGCCTCAAGGATTTGGAAGCCTATTACGGAGTTCCACAAAGTGAGAGCGACCCCGAAGTGGCTCCGGAGTCACGGTTTTGTGTGATCTCCATGGGGAAATTCGGGGGGCGTGAATTGAACTTCTCCTCAGATATTGATTTGAACTTCATTTATCACGATGAAGGCGAAACCACCGGGGTGGAATCCAGCACCGGGAAACGGATTCGACAAGTTAGTAATCAGGAGTTCTATGGAAAGCTGGCGTTTTCCATCGCAAATTATCTGGGAGAATTGAGTAACGAGGGGCTCATCTACAGGGTGGATACCCGACTGCGCCCCGAAGGAAACGCAGGTCAAATCGCCCGCAGCTTTGCCAGCTATTCGGCGTTCTTCTATACGCAGGCGTTGGCATGGGAGAAGGTGGCCTACGTGAAAGCCCGCTGCGTGGCCGGTGATCCGGAATTGGCGGTGCGTTTCCATAGTCTGGTGCAGGCGTTTGTGTTCACCAACAATGAGCGCGATGTGCTGTTGCCTGAAGTCGCCCGACTGAAGCGGCGCATAGACTTTGAGCGTCTTTCCGAAGAGGGACGGAGACTTGACATCAAACGGGGACGGGGGGGAATTCGGGAGATTGAATTTATTGTGGCCTGTTACCAATTGCTCTTGGGAAACAAGATGCCGGAATTCCGGATTCGTGCTTCCATGGAAGGGTTGCATTTGCTTGGTGAGAAAGGGATTTTAACTCAGGAACAGGTGGAGTTGTTGGAGGAGAGCTATTGGTTTTTCCGGCGGGTGGAGCACCAGATTCAGATGGTGGATGAGGCACAAACCCATGAGTTGCCGGAATCACCCCGGGAGCTGAAAGCCTTGGCGGTGCGGTTGGGTTTTGCCACCCAGGAGAGCTTCACCGAACGACTCGATGATTTACGACGTCGGGTGCGGCAGGAGTTTGATTTATTCTTCGGCATCGAGGATTCCACCCGCGAAGAGTTGAGTCTTCAGGACGTGATTGAAAACCGTGAGGCTCCGGATGAGCAGGCATTTGTGCATCTGAAAAAATACCGCATGGATACCAAGGAAGGGGTGCGGGCATTACGCGAATTGGCGTTGGGAACCAAGGATATGGCAATCAGTGCACGGGGTCAGAAGGCGTTCGGGGATTTGCTTCCCATTCTGATGAACGAGCTCAGTTTTGCCGCCAACCCCATCAACGCGATTCACCACTTGAACCATTTGCTACGGTCGCACCGGGCGATTAGTTCGTTCTATGAGTTGATCATCGCCCACCCCTCCATCATGCGGTTGCTGATCCGCAGTTTGGGATATAGTCCGTTCTTGGCACGCACCTTGGCGGCACATCCGGATTGGCTGGACGAGGTGTTGGAAGGCGACGTGTTGGCCAGTAATCGCTCCGTGCCGCCGTTTGTTTCCCGCAAGAGCGGTGAGGAACGCATTGAGGAGTTGCGCCTTTACAGAACCAAGGAGTCGGTATTTTTGGCGATTCGCGAAAGCACGGGGATTGAAACAAGTCACCATGCAGCGCAAATGACAACCGAGCTTGCGGACCACTGTATCTTGGAGTTGGTGCACTTGTTTATTCCAGAGGAACTCCGCCGGAAAGTGGGGGTCTTCGGCATGGGGAGCATGGGGGGAGCCTTGGTTCACCCGTTTGGGGACATCGATCTGGCGTTTGTGTGCGAGGATTGTTCGCCGTACTCCAGTGAGCGCCAAGCGTTGGAACAAGCAGCGAGAAAAATCTTGAAGACGTTGGATGCCCACAGCCCCAACGGTCAACTTTGGAAGGCCGATTGCCGGTTACGCCCCGATGGCATCAGTTCTCCGCTGATGACGGACCTTTCGCGCATGCGTGAATACTATGCCAAATCCGCCGGGCTTTGGGAATTCCAAAGCGCCACAAAAATTCGCCCCATTTTGGGGACACAGGAGATTGTTCAGGAGGTTCATGACGCGGTTTGGAGTGCCTATCAATCCCGCCGCGGCGCCTTCAATGTTCGTTCAGAAATTTCCACCATGCGGAAACGGATTGAAGCCGAGGTGAAAATTCCCCGGAACAGTCTCTACGACTTAAAGAGAAGCCCTGGTGGTTTAATTGACGTGGAATTTCTCTCGCAGTTTTTCCAGCTCACCGCTCCGGATGTGGGTTCAATTGTCACTCCGCGTACCAAAACAGCGTTGGAGCGTGCCATCGACCGCAACGCCCTGAATAGCAGGGACGGAGAGAAAGTTCTGGAACACTACTATGCGCTTCGGTTGTTTCAGCGGGCGATTCGATTCCATTTTGAAACAAGCAAAGACTTCGTTCCCGAGGACGCCGATGCACAATCAGCGTTGGCAATTGCCATGAGTACTCAACGAGAAAATACACAAACAATGATCCGGACGTTCCCGGACCGAATGGCACAAATGCGGGAAATTTTTGTAAAGTATCTGGGGTGATAAAATGAAAACAGTAATTTTGGTGGGCTTTGGCTCCTGGGGACGCGGCTGGTACCATGGCCTGCACAAGGAATTTGGCGAGGGGAATGTGGTGGTTGTAAACCGCTCTGAACCAGAACCAAATCGATTGTACTTGGGGGACAGGTGGTACCCCACGTTGGAAAAGGCACTCCAGAAGGAAAAGCCGGAGTTCGTGGTTAATACCACCCCGCCGGAAGTTCATACGGTAATCAACCGCGTGGCAATTGCCCACCGAATTCCAATCCTGTGCGAAAAACCCATCGCACCCACGATGGAGGAGTGCCGAACGATCGTGGCTGAAGCAAAAGTTGCTGGAGTACCTCTGCTCATCGCAGAAAACTTTCGTCGCGCTGGGGTGATGATGAAAGCAAAAGATTGGATACTATTAAGTCGCATGGGAAAACTGTGCTCCATTCAAGGGACACTCTTTCAGGAACTCCATACCGACAAACCTTATTGGAGTGCCATGGAGCATCCTTTTTTGGAGGATGTTCTGATTCACTTGTTCGATTTGTTCCGCTTCTTTAGTGGGAGTGAATTTAAAGAAGTTTTGGCCCATTCCTACAATCCGGTGGGGAGTTGGCATCCAACAAATGCGGGTTCACAAATTCTGGCCACCATGCAAAACGGGGTGAAGATTGGCTTCATGGGTGGAGTGGCAAGCACTTCGGCAAAGACAAGTTGGATGGGTACCTGGAGATTGGAAGGGGAAAAGGGTTCACTGGTGATTGAAGGAACAACGGTGAAACTTCTGGATGAAAAGGATAACGAGAAGTTAGCCGATTGTTCCGCAAGCCCGGGAGTCAGCTTGATTCAGGACATGAGAAAACTCATCAGTGGGGATAAATCCATTTCAACAACCGGCGAGGATTATTTGCTCACCCACGAGTTTTTGGAAGCAGCCCTGCAATCCCACCGGGAGAGACGCTGGGTGGCGAAGATGTAGGGAAAAACGACGTGGGGAGAAACTTTCCAGTTGACCAAGCCGCTGAATGAATGTTCAGTCCATTCCGAGAGGTGAACGCAGTGACTCAATCCACTGAAAAGAAACAGGCGATTTTTGAAGCCGCGGAAGAATTGTTTCTGGAGCACGGCCCCGATGGTGTCAGCATGTCCAGCATCGCCCAAAAGGCTGGTGTCCCCGCGAGTCTCATTTGCCATCACTTCAAAACAAAAGAAAATCTGTTTTCTGAAATTGTGGCGTTTCACTATTCCGGTTTGAAAGAACACCGAGCAAAACTTCGAGAGCAAGGCGGGAATCCGAAACAAAAACTCCGTCACCTAATGCATGGTTATCATCTGGAGTTGGCAAAAAACAGTAAGCTACGATATTTTCTGAAATGGATCATAGCCGAAGTAGTTCCCCCGGTTGAGGAGATGGTTGAGGACGTAATCGTGAGCATCGGGTTGATTCAGGAGTGTCAAGTTGCAGGGTTGTTGCCTCAATCACACGACCCACGGCAGTTGCTTGCTCTGCTTATGGGTATTGCCGAGTATCCGATGTTGTGGCGGAATGATTATTTGGCGTTGATGGAAGGGATGGCCGAGGATGTTGTGGACAAGAAATACTTGGAATTGATTGATTGCACGCTGGATGGCTTGGAAGCCATGGCGAAGCGCGAGCGGTTGAAGAAGTAATGGGTTAGTCGATGCAGTCATCGAGGTGGGAAAAAATTCCCCCTTTTTTTGGAACAATTTGCTGAATGAATGTTCATTCTTTGAAAGGAATTATGATGTCTCGCTATTTGATGCTGTTTTCACTCTCAGTTTCCATGTTGATCCACGGAAAACTCAAAACGATTGGTGCGCTTGCGGGGATTCTATTCGCCATCCTCCTCGCTGGCCAACAGTTGGCCGCGCTGGGTGGTGCCACTTATCAAGCAGAGCTTTTTCAAGCGAAGGCCAATCCGGATTTATGGATCCTTCCGCAGGGGGTAAAGCTACTCGGCGAAGGACGCCCATTACCGGAAACCATCCGCCCACGATTACTGGCGATTGATGATGTAAAGTCGGTGGAACCCGTTGTGGTGGGAGCGAGTGAAGTATTGGGGAAAAACGGGAAAAGAGAATCGGTAACAGTGGTGGGAATCGAACGGGATGCAGAAGGCTTGGGCCCCTGGAATTTGGTCTCCGGAGAGCGCGAGGCGTTGCATCTTCCCCATGCGGTGATTGTGGAGGATTCCTTTCGCGAGCGTACTGGTTCCACAAATGTGGGCAGTATTCGGGAGATTGGCGGGCATGAGGTTCGGGTGGTGGGAACAACATGGGGAATGCTGACGTGGTTGCCGCAGTTTGCGTGGACGAATCCGCAAACTGCGCGACTGATTTTAGGCATGCCTGAAAGGGACGTAAGCTTCTTCGTGGTGCGTTTGAACAATCCTGAAATGGCGGCGGAAGTGCAGCAAAAACTCCAACGGATGTTACCCGAAGTTGAGGTGCTGACTCATAAAGAATACTCGGCTCGGGTGCATCATTATGTATTGGTGGACGCTGGAGCCGGCGCGATTTTGCTGGTGTCGGCCGTGGTGGGATTGTTCGTGGGTTTGGTGATTGTATCCTTGATGATGTACACCTCGGTTAACGACTCGATTCGGGAGTACGGAGCAATGAAAGCCATCGGCGCGGGGAATGGGGACTTGGCGATTTTGGTCATGATGCAGGGGCTCATCCTGGGTATTGTGGGGAGTTTCATCGGAGGAGCGGTGATCTCCTGGATACCAACGATGATGCGTGCGCCCAACGTGATTATGTTGATGGATTTGGGGACAGTGGTGCAGCTATGTCTGTTGATGATTGTGATATGTATCGTGGCTTCCTTTGCATCCGTCCTTCGGCTGCGCAAACTGGAACCCGCAATGATCTTCCGTTGAAAGAGTGATGAAAATGAATTCAGGAATACGCTGCATGGGAGTGACAAAATCCTTCGGTTCAGGTGCCATCATCGCACATGTGCTTCGGGGGATTGATTTGACGGTGGAACGCGGAGAGTTTGTGTATCTTTCCGGTCCGTCGGGAAGTGGAAAAACAACCCTCCTTTCGATCATCGGATGCGTGCTGCGTCCCACGACCGGAGAGATCTGGTTGGGGGACACGGAACTGGGGAAGATCAAGGAATCACAGCTTGCAAGATTTCGTTTGGAACAAATCGGATTTATCTTTCAAGGCCATAACCTTCTGGGTGCCATTAATGCTGAGGAGAACGTGGCCTTCCCGTTACGCCTTCGAGGGTGGAGCACTGGCAAGGCGCTCGCAACCGCAAGAGAGATGCTTCATAAAGTGGGCCTTGGGGAACGGCTAAAGCATCTTCCGGAGCAACTCTCCGGGGGACAGAGGCAACGTGTTGCTGTGGCTCGAGCCTTGGCGGGTTCTCCACCATTTGTGTTTGCAGATGAACCCACAGCCTCGTTGGATGCCCAGTCCGGACTAAAGGTGACAGAGATCCTTCGTACTCTCGCCAAAGAACAGGGATGCACCGTATTGATGGTTTCCCATGATAGCCGGGTTTTTCATTTGGCAGACCGAATCCTACACATCGAAGACGGACTCATTATCCCTCAAACAGAACATGCGGCTTAGGCCGATTTTACTTCGTGGAAAGAGTATATCATGATCAAGAAAAGAACAATCATCCTTTTGGTTTTTGGTGCTTTATGCTGCACCTTGGCGATTCAAAATGGAGTTAGCAAACCCGATGAGATTCATGTAAGTGGCGAAGCAGAAGTTTTGCAGGCGCAACGAATTCTCCCCGAGGATCCCAAAGATCGGGGTATGGCCGTTCTTGCGGACAATCATATTGCTGGTTTGGGATTGGTGGAACCACGCGGGGAGATCATCGAACTCTCAGCTCCGGAATCCGGCATCATCCGTCGAGTACTGATTGAAGAAGGCCAAACGGTGTTGCAGGGTGAAGTTCTTGTGGAACTCGATCAAGAGATTCAGCAGCAGGAATTTGTCATCGCAAGTAATCGGGTACAAACAGCTTATCTCAAACTCTTGCGCTTACAAAATGGTCCTTCCGCAGAGGAATTAGCTCAAGCCCAGGCACGTGTAAAAGGTTCGGAAGCAAATCGTGACAACCTGAAACGAATTGCAGAACGAAAAGCCGGACTTTTTGACAAAAGCGCCATCTCGCGAGAGGAAATGGATCAAGCGAATGCGGAATACCGGGTAGCAGTTGCGGACTTGGAATTGGAGACTGCCCTTTGGGATGAATTGAAACGAGGGACACGGCAAGATGAATTGGAGATCGCTGCTCAGGAATACCAGGAGGCAAAAGCAGCACAGGAGTCGGCCCGTGTGGCGTTGGAGCGGAGAAAGATTCGCGCACCTCAGGATGGCACGATTCTCCGGATTCAAGCCCGCGCTGGTGAATTGCACACACCGGAACAGGATAAGCCTCTGCTTCAACTCGGCGACCTTTCCCAGTTGATGGTAAGGGTGGAAATTGATGAACGCGATGCCGTGTATCTCACTCCGGGAGCAGAAGCCTACGCCACAGACTACGCCCTTGGTACACAAAAACGCTTTGCAGTGGTGGAGCGCATTCTTCCCCGGGTGGGAAGTAAGGCCAACAAAATGGATCGCCCCGGGGAGCGCGTGGATATCCGTGTGGTGGAGGTTCTCCTGAAGCTGGAAGAACAGGAGAGCTTGATGCCGGGAATGAGAGTAATGGCAATGATCGAAAAAGGTCGTATGGTTGCCAATAGTGTAGGAGGGAAAAATAATGCGGACGGTCGATAAGCCGGGTTCTGTCCGATGCGGTGTTGCCACGTTACCGGGGTGATCATTCCTCTGGGACGCTTCTTACGAATCGCCTCAAGCAACCTACCCGTGAGTTCAGCCTTTTGAGGGGCAACGAGCCGGGACGACTCTTCCCACCTATTTGGTTTTGCTCCCAGTGGGGTTTTGCAGGCCGCTCTGTCGCCAGAACGCCGGTGCGCTCTTACCGCACCTTTTCAACCTTACCGGGTTTACGGGTGGAGCCGTAAACCTTGGGCGGTGTATTTTCTGTTCCACTTTCCGTCGGGTTTTCCCGCCTCGACGTTATCGAGCACTGTTCCCTGTGGAGCCCGGACTTTCCTCTGAAGCACCCAGCCTTACGAC
>JANRMB010000309.1:0-6397 GCA_033761985.1 Candidatus Sumerlaeia bacterium
GAAAGGGGTAATATGACTGCGTTGAAGCTCGCGGAGAACCATTTCAACCATGAAGGGAATCACTACCTTGGGCACACAACTCGGAAACGGCGTCATCCTTCGCCCACGGCACGGATACAGGCAAACGAAAAGATTGAGGAGAGTAATCACCCAACGGACTTTGCGATTCTGATATGGGGTTAGGATACCACATGGCCTTGACAACCACCCCACCTTGAAGAACCGTTAGCGCCCAATTTTGTGGAAAGTGGGTTTCTCTCGGCTCCCATGCTCAACGTTCTCGTCATTCTACTCGGTGCCATCTATGTGCTTCTCTGCCTTGGCCTGATCTTTATTGTGCTGCTTCAACCCGCCAAAAAAGGCGGCGGATTGGGTGGAATCGGTGGCGGTGGTGCTGCCGGTGCCATCTCCGATACCCTGGGGGCAACCCAGGCGGAACGCACTCTGGCGAAGATTACCCAGTATGGGATGATGATTTTCTTTGTGTTGAGCCTTGTTCTGACGCTGCTCGCCAACTATGCCGTGAATGCCAACCGTGTGAAGATCGCCCCCGCTGCGGCTCCTGATTCCACCATCACCGTTCCTGCTGCCGGTGGCACAACGGACGCCCCCGCGGCTGGCCAAACCATCACGATTCCCGCCTCTGGTGGAACTGTGGGGACTACGGATGACGGCCAGACTGTTGATCTTCAACAAATGCTGATCCAAGCTGCGCAGGAAGAAGCCGCGAGACAAAATGCTGCTGGTGCCCCGGCCGCCTCCGCTGCCCCCGAAGCTCCTGCCGTGGAAGCCCCCGCTGCACTCGCCACGGAAGCGCCCGCCGCCCCAACGACAACTGAATAACCCGGAATCCCTACCGACTGATGCCTTCACAAGTCTTTGTTGATCTCGGTGAACGTGCCTATACCGTTCACGTGGGTTCCGGCCTTCTCCATACTTCCAACGAGTTGTTGCGTGCCGCCATGCCCGGCAAAAAGTGCCTGATCATCACCGATGATTTGGTGGCCCCGCATTGGGCGGCACCTGTGCAGTCAAGACTTCGGGAAATGGGCTATGAATGCGACACCGTGATCATTCCCCACGGGGAAACCAGCAAATCCGCGGAGATGCTGGCCCGTTTGTGGAACGAACTCGCCGAACGCAACTTTACCCGCGATAGCGCCGTGGTGGCGTTGGGTGGCGGAGTGATTGGCGATCTGGTCGGCTTCGTGGCCGCCAGCTTCTTGCGGGGCATTCGGTTTGTGCAAATCCCCACCACGCTTCTGGCCATGGTGGATTCCAGCGTCGGTGGAAAAACGGGGATCAATCTTCCCCGAGGGAAAAACCTTGTGGGGGCCTTTTGGCAACCGACCCTTGTCCTCGCGGATTTGGACACTCTCAAAACCCTCCCCGATCAACAAATCCGTGCCGGCATGGCCGAAGTGGTGAAGTATGGCGTAATCTACGACGCCGAGTTCTTCCGTTGGTTGGAGGAAAACGCCGGAGACGTATTGAACCCCGAAGCGATTGGAATCCGCGAACACATCGTTCGCCGCTCCGTGGAAATCAAAGCCGATGTCGTCACCCAGGATGAACGCGAGGATGGACTTCGGCGTATTCTGAATTTTGGCCATACCATCGGCCACGCGATTGAAGCCGTGGGCCATTACGAGCACTTCTTCCACGGCGAAGCAATTTCCATCGGCATGGTGGCGGCCTCGCTCCTCACGCTGCGGCGCGGGAAGTCTTCTTGGAATCAAGACAACCACCAACGTCTTGTTCATCTGCTGGAGCGCCTGGAACTCCCCGTGCGCATTCCCGGCATCTACGGAGCAGCGGATCTTCTCGACCGCACCAAGGTGGACAAAAAAGCCCTTCGCGGCACCGTGCGGTATGTTCTACCCACACGGTTGGGTGAGATTGAAACCGTGACGGACATCACCGATGAGATGGTGCTCGGCGTATTGACGGAATTGGGCGCCCGTGCTTGATTCCCCAGCAACCACTCCGGAACACTCCGAAACCGAACAGTGCGACCTTGCCATTATTGGCGCTGGAGCAGCCGGCCTGACGGCGGCCATCTTTGCCGGTCGTGAAAACCTTGCCCAACAACTTCACCGAAAAATCCTGCTCCTCGACGGCGCTCGCCGCCCGGGTGCCAAAATATTGGTGAGCGGTGGTGGCCGTTGCAACATCACCAACGATAAAGTTGGGTCCTCCGATTACTGCACCAGCGGCTCCACGAACGTGGTGCGGAACATCCTCACCCGGTTCAATCAGCATCAGGTTCTCGAGTGGATGCAGGGGCTCGGCGTGGAGGTCAAACGCGAGGAACCGTGGGGCAAATACTTCCCCGTGAGCGACACCGCCAAAACGGTGTTGGAGGCTCTGATGCAGGAAGTGGCGCGACTCAATGTGGAACTCCGAGCCGGGGAACGCGTGCAGGAGATCATCCCGCTGGAGGGCGGCGGATTCCGCATTCTTCAGAATAACCGGGGGCCGGTGCTGGCTCGCCGGGTGATATTGGCGACAGGTGGCCTAAGCCTTCCCAAATCCGGAAGCGATGGGTGGGGTTTGGAATGGGCTCGGCAATTGGGCCATGAAATTGTTCCCACCACCCCGAGCTTGGTGCCGCTCGTCACCGATGGTGGGGATCCCGTGGCGGCGCAGTTGCAGCAACTCAGCGGCGTAACGTGGCGCGGCGCGCTGGATTTGGTTCAGGTGAAAACCGGGAAAGTGGTGTACTCCCGGGAGGACTCCATGCTGCTGACGCATTTCGGGCTTAGCGGTCCGGCGGTGCTGGATTTTTCGCGTCATTGGCTCCGCACCCGGATGGAGCACCCCGCCGAGGAGTTTCAGGCGCGACTGCGGATTCCCCGGTTTGCCTCTCTGGAGGCAGCCCATTCCTGGTTGAAAAACCAAACCACCACGCCCCCCAAAAACACGTTGGAAAAGCTCCTCACCGCCCAGGTCCCCCAAGCGCTTGCGGCGTTCTACGCCCAAGGGGTCGGGGGGTGGGCCACCATCAGCAAAGAGGAACGCCACCGAATCGGAGAGCGCCTCGGCGGGTTGCCACTTGCGCTGCAGGATTCCCGGGGCTACCCGTTTGCGGAAACCACCGCCGGGGGCATCGCGCTCGGGGAAATCGATTGGCGCACCATGGAAAGCAAACGCGTTCCGGGGCTGTACTTCTGCGGAGAAGTGCTGGATGTTGATGGCCGCATCGGAGGGTTTAACTTTCAATGGGCCTGGAGCAGCGGTTTCGTGGCAGGCAACGCGGCGGTGTGAGGGGAGAACGAGCGTCTCGCTCGTTGTAAATCAAACAATAGCGGTGTGAGCAAGTTTCCCGGGCTCTTTTTCACAACGGATTGCTCTTTGAGCCAACACCTAAGATAAACGTTCCCATTTGTAATCCTCTTGGGTTGCGTTCAATATAAAGTCGATAAGCATGCCACTGTTCTTCGCTGCGTACAATTCGATCCCAATACTCCAATTGCCAAAAAGGACCGGATGTTCCGCGCATTTTGTTTATCTGTTTTGCCGTATAACTTTTCCACGATTGAAGAATATCTTCTATGCGCCAACCTTCTTTTTGTTGAATTAGGACATGAACGTGATTTGGCATTATAACATAGGGTCCGAGTGAGTATCTGATTCCGTCAAAAAAATGAAGCGAGCCCTCAACAACTAAACTGGAAGCAGGTTCGCCTAGGACACAAGAACCGTAGCCTGCATCCAACCATTTTTCAACTCGCTGGCTGAAAAGTCGATGATACTCAATTTCAGTATCCGGTTCCCAAGGTTCTGGATGTTGCCGAAGCCATAATTGTTTTTCCAACCGCAACTGGTTCAGCTTTTCCAAAGGAAGAGAGTCAGCTAAACGCCATGTTACAAACTGCCAAACCTCACCTTGCTGCCAGTGTGGTAGATTCCGTTTATGCTTTTTAAGTAGATCAAGTTCATTAAAGAATGGAGAGGACATGGAGATATGACCATCGCCACTCACTTATTGAGTCAAACCAATTTTGTGCGGGCAAGATGCCCGCGCTCCCTTCAACCCGCTCCCCCCTCAAACAAACCTTTGCGCTGCAATCGCGTTCATTGTTCAGTGGTTACCCTCGACTCGGAACGGAGAAGCCTGTTCGGTTGTCTTCCCAGAAGGCCATCGTTCCCACCTCAGCGGAAGGCGGAACCACTCCGAGTCCATTACTCCAGAAGCGAGAACCCAAGCGTATGCACCCCATGAGAAATCTTTTCACCAAAGTCCTTTGCCCCCTGATGATTGCCTCGGCGCTCGTTTTGCAGCCGGTGGTGCAGGGGCAACCCCTCCCGATGGAGAACCCCGGTCTTGATGTGATGGTACCGGGAGCGGTGCAAATCTCCTCCGACACCGTCATTTTCTCTGCCTTTGGTCGCGATTACACCGCCGGGGAGTTGACGAATATCATCCGGTACAACCCACCAACCATGCTTGGCCGGATTAACTCCATCGATTTTAGTCTGGATGATGTGAAGCCCGAGACCATTAAAGAAGTGGCGATGGAGTACGCTATCAACAAAGCCGCCCAGCAACGCACGGCGGAGTTGGGGATTGAATTAGGCGACCGCGAGAAGGAATTCCTCAAAAATCAAAACGACCGCCTCAAACAACTGATTTGGCTGGAGAATAACGGTATCCTCAACCCGATGAATGTCACGGAGGAGGAAATTGTGGCGGAGTATGAGGCGATTAAGTCCCCCCGGCTGGAACGGGATGAAACTCTTGAACTGCGCCATATCTTTCTTTCCACCTATGAAGAATACGAAGTGCTGGAAGGAGACAGCTTGGAAAGCATTGCCCAAAAAGTGAACGGTGATGCCGCCACCGCCGCCCAGATTTTAGCGTTCGAAATGCCCCGCCGCCCCCGTGGGGAAGCCACCAAGGATGAATCCGGTGCAGAAATGCCCGCCAAGGCTCTGGTTCCCGGTGAAAAACTACTTGTACCGATGAATGAAGAGAAAAAAGCCGCTGTGCAGGCCAAGATTATTGAAGCCCACTCCCGGTTGGTACAGGGCGAGGACTTCGCCGAAGTGGCGGGAGAGTTTGCAGAAAACTCCAGCAAAGCGGCTCCGGTGAAATTGATGCCCGAAAAGAACGAACGCCCCCTGCTTCCCGAATTTGTGGACGCCTTCCACAAGCTCAAGGACGGCGAATTTTCCGAGCCTTTCGAAACCAAGCACGGATTCCAGATTCTTCAACGGGTGAGTTATCAGGAGAAGGGCTTCCAACCGCTGGAGGAAGTTCGTGATGAAGTCCGCAATCGCGTGGAAACCACCAAACGCAACGAGTTGTACCAAGAACTGATTGCCAAGCTGTGGCAGGAGTACCAGGAAATCCCCGTGGATATGGAATTACTGGCCGTTGCGGAGTTGGAAGAGAACGCCGAAAAAACAATCCTTTCCGTGGGTGATGTGCTCTACACCGGTGCTGAATTTGCCACAAACTTTAGCAAGGAATTGACCCCTGAAACAACGCTGGAACAACGCCGCGCCATGCTTTCCCGCATCCCCATGGTGGGCCGTGCCATCACCAATTGGGATATTGAGCGGAGCAATGTGGGGGAATCTCCGCTGCTGGAAGAACGCCTGCAATTGGTGGAAGCCCCCTTCCACTATGAAAAATTCCTCGCCTATAACAAGGAAACGGTCCATCCGTTTGCCCCAACCGAAGAGGATTTCAAGGCCGAGTATGAGATCGTGAAAGCCGAAATTGAAAATCTTCCTGTAGCGGAAGCATGGCAAATTACCGTATCCGCCGACCCCACCGCCGACCAATCAACCGAGGAAGGGAAGGCAAAGGTTGAAAAGCAGGTGGAAGATTTGGCTCGGAAATTTAGCGCCGAATTGAAATCCAAGGAACAATTCATGGCCATGGCCAAGGTGATGAGCGAGGATGAATTGGCGGATAAAGGGGGCTACATCGGCTCCGTGAGCCAATTCTTCCTGGATGGAATCGGCAACATCTTCCTGGTGGATGGGCGCGCCAACACCATGTACGGCCCCATTTTGCGCGGCGATAAAATCCTGACCTTCTGGATTGGTGAAAAGCGCGAGCTTCCAGACCCCTCCTTGGAAGACCTGCGTGATTATCTTCGCGGTCAGTTGAAGGCCAAACATGAGGCCGAAGTTCAGGAACTAACCCGCAAGGAACTCATCAAGGTTGCCGGGCTGGAATTGAAAGGCCCTTTGGCGGAACTCAAGTAATCAGGCTTTCAATTCCTGAAGCGCCTTTTTCAAACACTCCCCGGCAACGGGGAGTGTTTTTGTTGAAGGGTGCAACGGTGACTGCATTCTGAGACTGCGAAGTCCCAGCAGATTTTCACTGTTGATGGGAAGCGTAAGTCCAACCGACTCGACCAATTGCACAAAGGGAAGCACT
>JANRMB010000310.1:0-13210 GCA_033761985.1 Candidatus Sumerlaeia bacterium
GGGGGAGTTGCAGGAGGAATGAGCTGTGCCGCCCGGGCCCGGCGGCTTTCTGAGAAAAGCACCATCGTGGTGTTTGAGCGGGGGCCGTATCCCAGCTTTGCCAACTGCGGGCTCCCTTACCATATTGGGGGGGAGATTGCCGACAAATCGAAGCTGATTGTGCAATCGGCAGAGTCTCTGCGGAAGCGGTTGAATCTGGATGTGCGGATTGGACATGAGGTGGTGGGGATCAACCGAGCGGAGAAAACCGTTTCGGTGCGGAACCTTGCTTCAGGCGAAACATTTCTGGAATCGTACGATGTGTTGGTTCTTTCGCCGGGTGCGGAACCGTTGCGACCACCAATTCCGGGGATCAATCGGCCCGGGCACTTTACTCTTCGGAATATTCCAGACATGGAAGCCATTTTGGCGTGGCTGGAAAGAACCGGTGGAAAACGCGCCGTGATTGGCGGTGGTGGATATATTGGGCTGGAAGTGGCGGAGCAACTGCGGCACCGCGGCTTGGATGTGGCGATTGCGGAGATGGCCCCGCAGGTGATGGTTGCCCTGGACCCGGAGATTGCGGCGCACCTGCATGCGGAAATTCGCCGCAACGGTATTGAATTGTATCTGGGAAATGGGCTCGATCATTTTGCGGAACCAGAAGAGGGGGCGCATGCCTCCACCGTGGTGCTGAAGGATGGGACACGGCTTCCCGCGGACTTGGTGATCCTGGGGTTGGGGGTGAAACCGGAATCGCAGTTGGCACGTATGGCCGAGCTTTCGGTGGGTCAGCGCGGGGGGATTCTGGTGGATCCCTTTATGCGGACGAGTGATTCCTCGATCTACGCAGTAGGAGACGCCGTGGAAGTGTGGGATCCCTCCACGGGGGACAAAGCACAGATTCCACTGGCAGGGCCGGCAAACCGTCAGGGGCGATTGGTGGCAGATCATTTGTTCGGGCTCCCTGTGTCACCCTATCGGGGGACACAGGGAACCGCAGCACTTCGGTTGTTTGAACTCACGGCAGCCTGCACGGGGTTGAACGAGAAAACATTGCGCATGAAGGACATCCCCTACGAGGCCGTGCACCTGCACCCGGCCTCGCATGCGAGCTACTACCCCGGAGCTTTTCCTCTGTCCCTCAAGATTCTGTTCAACACCGAGACTGGTGTATTACTCGGCGCTCAGGCTGTTGGAAAGGATGGCGCGGAAAAACGGATCGATGTCTTGGCTACCGCGATTGCCGCCGGAATGACAGTGGAGCAGATTGCGCAGTTGGAGTTGTGCTACGCGCCGCCGCTGGGGAGCGCCAAGGACCCGGTAAACTTGGCGGGGATGATTGCGAGCAATATACGCCAGGGGTTGCTGAAACAAATTCAGTGGCATGAAGTGGAAGCCGCTCGGCGCGAAACCGGTGCCGTGGTGTTGGATGTGCGCGACCCCAAAGAGTGCGCGGGAGGGGCGATTCCCGGCTCGGTGAATATTCCGCTGGATACTCTTCGCGGGCGGATCAGTGAGGTTCCCACCGGGGTTCCCCTGATTGTGCATTGTGCCACAGGACTTCGTTCCTATTACGCGAATCGCATTCTTCTGCAGAACGGCTTTTCAGACGTCCGGAATCTTTCGGGAAGCTGGAAAACCTGGTCGACTGCGAAGAGCTAATCGCGCGTTTTGGTTAGGCGTACACTTCCTCGGTTTCCGGATTGAAGAGGTGTACCTTGGCGGTATTGAGCAACAATTTTTGAGTGGTGTTAAACTCGGCAGTGGTTTCAGGGCTGACGCGTGCCGTGAAGCGATTGTTTTCTGTGGTGAGATAAAGAATCGTTTCCGCGCCGGTGGGTTCCACGATTTCCACCTTGGCTTCCAACGCGTGGAAGTGTGGTTGAACGGACACATCTTGGGGATCGAAGAAATGCTCGGGACGAATGCCCATGATCACCTGGTTGTTTTTGGGTGATTTGGTACGCATGAGCGCAGCCTTTTGCTCGGTGAGGGGAATGGTTAATTGGCCTTCTTTGAAGACCATCCGACCACTTTCCTCGTGCAGTGTCCCCTTGATGAAACTCATGGGGGGCGTGCCAATGAATCCGGCTACAAACATATTCACGGGATTGTTGTAGAGCGTGATGGGGTCGGCAACTTGCTGTACCAGACCGCTCTTCATCACCACAATTCGATCGCCCATGGTCATGGCTTCCATTTGATCGTGGGTGACGTAGATCATCGTGGTGTTGAGCGTGGTGTGGAGCTTGCTGATTTCCTGACGCATTTGCACCCGAAACTTGGCGTCCAAGTTGGAGAGGGGTTCGTCGAAGAGGAAGACTTGAGGCTTGCGAACGATGGCGCGTCCCACGGCGACGCGTTGCCGCTGGCCCCCGGAGAGTTGGCTGGGTTTGCGTTCGAGGTATTCCTCAAGGCCCAGAATACGGGCGGCTTCGCGCACACGGGCATCAATTTCCGACTTTGGATACTTCCGCCAAATCAAGCCGATGGCCATATTTTTGTACACGCTCATGTGTGGATAGAGGGCGTAGTTTTGGAAGACCATGGCGATATCGCGCTCACTGGCGCCGAGGTTGTTTACCACGCGTTCGCCGATTTTGATGGTCCCCTTGGAGATACTTTCCAACCCGGCAATCATGCGGAGTGTGGTGGACTTTCCGCAACCGGAGGGGCCAACGAAGACCATGAACTCATGATCCTTGATTTCAAGACAGGCGTTATCAACCGCCACAACATTCTTGTCGTAGATTTTAAAAACGTGGGAAAGAGTTACTGAAGCCATGGAGAGAACTTTTTCTGAATTGAAATACTTGTAGCCAATACTAAGACTTTGACTTGACGTTTATTTTCTTGAGGATGCGATCCTTGAATCCCGATTCCATGCGGTCGAGCATTTGTTCGGGTTCGAGCTTATCGCGCATCAGCAGGTCAATCTGGGGATTGAACAAATCGCTTTCCAGAATGCCGTAGTAGGGAATTTGGGGAATCCGTTTGGAGGTGCGGATTTGCTGCATAAAGGTGCGCATGTAGGGGAATTTGCTCATGTCCAAATCCTTCCAAGCGGCTTTGCGCACGGGGATTTGGCCAAGGGTGCTGCACCACTGGCGTTGAATGGTTTCGCTGGTAAAGAATTCGAGGACTTCATACGCAGCCTCGGGGTTTTGCGACTTGCGGAGAATCACACCAGTCTGTCCCCCAAGGTTGGAGGCGGTGTATCCCGCAGAGCCGATTTCCTCCACCAGCGTGGGATCGACGGGTTGCAAACCGAGTTCCTTGATTTCCGCCTCCGTGGGTGCGGGGATCAGGGCGATGTCGAAATCGATTCCCGAATTGGTAAAGTTGGGTACCTGCCAGGGGCCGCTAATGATCATGGCGTAGCGCTGATTGATAAATCCGTCATCAGGACCAGTGCCATTGGGTTGCCACGCGCCCCCTTCCCAATCGGAAAGAGCGATGTTTTGAAGACGCTGAAGGGCGGCACGGCCATTGGGAGTATTGAACGCGGCTTTCGCCTCACCGGATTCCGTGTACTCAACAAACTCCATCCCGTACATGTTGAAGATGGGGAAGTTGAACCACATGGAACTGTGGGTACCGAATCCGTAGCGACCTTCCTCTTGGTTGCTGAGTACTTCGGCGTAGCGGGCAAGCTCGTCCCAATCCTTGGGGGCGCGGTTGGGATCCAAACCGGCGGCGAGGAGTTTCTGGGCTTCGCGCCGGAACATCTCCTTGTTCCAAAAAAGAGCCACGGTCGTTGTTTGAACGGGGACACCGTAGAGATGGACTTCGCCAAGGCGGTTGATCACCGCGGCATCGTAGGAAGCGGCAACAAATTCTGAGCGGCCCCCGTCGATGGTTCCGTATCGGGTTTTGAAGCCCTCGAGTTGATCGATGGGGAGTAACGCCTGACCAAACGCCAGATCCACCACCTTCGCTGTATCCATGAAGGCGATATCCGGAGTGGAGTTGGCGAGCGCCGCCGTGCGGAGTTTGGTAAACATGTCCCCAAAGCTGACGAAGCGAATATCAATCTCCAACTTTTCGTTATGCTTCTTCTCCCATTCGGCTTCAAAGTCCTGCATCAGGGAGTGAAAAAGATCGGTTTCTTCCGAGGTGAAACCATGCCATACTTCGATACGCGTGACGCCATCCTCGACACTTCGTTTTCCGCTGCCGCATCCAACGGGGACACAGAACAACGCCAGAATGATGAGAAAGGAAAGCAGGGGCATCAGGGGGGACGGAGGAGTGGTTGTCTTGATCATGATCGGTTACTCCTTCACCGAGCCGGCAGCCACGGCTTCCAGGAAGTACCGCTGCAGGAAGAGGAAGAGAATGGTGATGGGAATGAGGGAGAAGCAGGCACCGGCCATGATTTTCTCCCACTCGTTGGCGTTCTGCCCTTTGAACTGCTGCAACCCCACGGGGAGCGTCAGCACTTCAGAATAGCCGGTGTTCACAATCAACTGCCACAGGAAGTTACTCCACTGACCAACGAAGGTGAGGAGGAACAGCGTCACAATAATCGGGAGGCACATGGGAATCACGATGGTGAGGAAAATCTGGTGATCCTTGGCGCCATCAATTTCCGCCGCGGAAAACACATCGCTCGGGATTTGTTCAATGTACTGCTTCATCAGGAACAACCCGAACACATTCGCCAAGTGGGGGATAATCATGCCGCCGTAGGAGTCCATCAACCCGAGGCTCAGTGTAATACTGAACTGCGGCACCATGTAGATCATCCCCGGTACAAGCATACTGGAGAGCAGAACCACGAAGAGGGTATTGCGCCCGTGAAAAGGGACACGGACAAACGCATATCCGGCCATGGTGCAGATGATCACCGTCAGCAGTCCCGCTCCGGTGGCCACGATCAGCGAGTTCATAAAGTAGCGGGCGAAGTTGAAGCTGGGATTGGTGACGATGGCCTTGAAGTTTTCCAGCGTGTAAATTTTTCCGAGTGCCGTACCGAAGGGGAGTGTCTCCACCAATCGGAAGTAAAGGATTCCGGTGGGTGCCTCACCTTCTCCTGTAAACACGCCGGCAGTTGATTCACTCAGGGAAATCACCTCACCCACGGGGGAGTAGAGTGTCCCTTGGCGGTCGGGGTTGGAGCGATCGACTTCAAACAACTGAAGACCCATTTCCTTCCCGGGTTCTTCACGGAATTCAATCTTCAGCTTTCCGCCATCCGAGAACGCAGTGAACTTGGGTTCGGGTGCATGAACAATTTTTCCGGCTTCCACACTGAGCATGGATTGCTCGCGGTTGCGACCATCCCGTTGGGGGTTTTTGGGATCGGGGACAGGTGCAGCTCCGCTTACAGAGAAAACATACCCATATTCTCCGGGGGGGACAGGGCCGTGCTGCAATGCCCATACATCCGTCCCCAAACGGCTGAGTTGGATCTCTTCCAATTCGCCCTCGGGGTTATTGATCTGCGCGGTAACGGTGGTGGCACCAGCCACAGTGTATTCCAGATACATCCAACCGGCATCGGGGGAAAGCTGCGCCACGGGGAGCGGATCAAACTGCTCGGTGGGGTTGTAGAGGCGGGTATCGGGGACGAACTGAAGTTTGAATGCGGTGCCGGGAACCTTCAGCGCCGTGAGCACCATCCAAAACATCGGGAGGAGAACCAACAGCATCATGGGGAGCAGGATAGCGAGCGAAAGCGCCATGCTCACCATTTTTGCCAGCTTACTCATATCATTTTCATAGCTGTCCGAGGGCATCGGTGGGCGTTTCATTTTTTATTGGTCCCCAAAAGTTTGTAGCTGGCAAAGCTGAGCAACAGCGCGGTGATCAGCAAAAAGTAGCTGATGGCCGCTGCTTCACCGTACATGGATTCATTAAACACCTTATACAAATGGTAACCGCTGGTACGGGCGCTGGAAAGTGTGTTTCCGGCAATCTCGATGCTGGGGCCGCCACGGTCATCGGTCATGGCGTAGATTTCACCAAAGGCATTCAGGGAGCCCATCGTCCCCGTAATGATGAGGAAAAGAATCGTCGGCTTCAACAGGGGGACAGTGACCTGAAACAACCGTTGCCAGCGAGTGGCGCCATCGACTTCGGCGGCTTCAAAAATGGATTCGTTGATGTTGTTCAAACTCACCAAAAAGAGAATCATCCCGAAGCCCGCGTTCTTCAGAATCATGGCGATGGAGATCCCCAGAAGCGTGGTGTTGGGGTTGTTCAAAATCCCCTGATCCGCGATGGATTCCAACCCAATCAACCGCAATAGCGGGGAAATGATGCCACCATCCGGACGGTAGATCAGCAGCCAGATCACCCCCACCACATAGATATCGAACACGTTGGGAAGATAGAACCCGCTGCGGAGAAGCCCAAAGCCCCGGATTTTCTGATTCAGCAACAGCGCCAGCAACAGCGACACCGCAATCCCCGGAATCACCGTGAGAAAGGAATACACAAACGTGAGCACCAAACTCCACCAGAAGATGGGGTCGCTGGCGACGTCGGTGTAATTGCGCAGACCAACGAATTCCATAGTGCCGAAAATGTTGTAGAAGTCGGAATACACCGTTACACGGTGCAGGCTGATCCAAAAACTGTAGAAGAGCGGATAGCCGATAAAGAGCAGGAAAACACCGAGAAAGGGCGCCAGAAAAAAGAACGCGCGCAAATCCTGCCGCAGGCTGGGTTGGTCTGAAGGGAGTGCCATCGCCTCGGAATAACTCCTACAAAAAAATTCGTTCGTACTGCATCCGGATGGAATCGCCTGCCCGGGGTGGTGAAGGCAAGAAGAGAAGCTCTCTTTCACGGCTGCAGAGCTCCTGCCCGGGTAAATTTTGCCGGGGAGCGGGAGTGTCTGCCGAAACCGGACAAATCCAGTACAACTTCTTTGGTAGTTCTAGCGTCTTAGTAGCCCCGAATAGGCGGGACTGGTCAAGCTAAAGCGCATTAGAAGACGGCGGTAAAAAAGCTGATAAAAGGGCTGGGGGGAGGGGGGTGAATAAATCACCATAAGACCGAGTGCCTCTCTCTCTTATTTGGCAAAACCTTCATATTGTTGGTGAAAAGTCAGTGTTTTTTTCGATTTCCACGCTGGGTTAGCCATCGAAGTGGTGGCTGCAACGTGTCATATAATAAGCACGCATTGCCTCCGTAGCAAATAACAACGGCGAACTCACACGAAGCAAAGTGCGGGTTTTTGACAGATGAGAAGAGTATGTATTGCAATCACCTTATCTTCCGAGCCAACTATTAAGTTGCTCAACATCAGAATTTCCGATGTATAAATATTGCCCGTTTTCCGATAGTACAACATTGCTTCCTCCAGCTTCAAAGTAAATCGCAGTAGGACTAAAGCCCTGATCATGAAGGAGATCCAAGCTTTTTGTTAGCTCTTTGAGCCGGTTATTATATTCATCTCTTGACAGCACCTCACTGCTAGGTCTGCGAATTGCAAGGCTCTCGTTGCCGTAGTCTATGCGGAGATTATCAGCATCGTTAGGCACGTATTTTACTGTGCGAACCACGTATCCACGTTTTTGGAATTCTTCAGCAGTATTTGTCACAAACTGCTTGATCATGTAGTCCACGGGCCGCGTTGCCTGAGCCGTGTATTGACAAGATTTTGGTGTACAGTTGCGAACTTTACTACTGCAACCTCCTATTAATACGACCGAAATGAGCAAATAGACAAGCACCGGGCCTCTTAGGATTCTAATTCCAGCCATACCACCAATTATTCTCCCAGAGTATTAAACGTGGCGTTTGAGCCCATTGCTGAAGCGCGGCCCTAAGCGTTTGATCGTCACGGGAACCAGCATAGGTATAAGCTGCATAACCCAGATCATTTTGTATGATAGCAAGATTCATTTTTTAGACTCCTTAGATATTAGCATACGAGACTCAAAGTAGTCGTAGGCATCAATAATTTCTGGGTAACTGCCCAGTATTGCGCTCAACTCTAAGGTGAGTTCTTCTATCATGTCAATATACTCGGGCAATTTTTGTTTGAAGTTAGCAATTTCATTTGGAGCCATTAACACACGACTTGATGGGTCAGAATACCAATTTGCTGTGTCTTGATTTGCGATCAAGTAAGCATTTAGCTCTTCTGACTCTTTGTGGCAGTTACCCACGATACTAATCAAACTGGTCAACTCTTGTAAATTACTTGAACCAGGTGGGTTGGGAGGGTAAGAGTAAGATTCGACAACAACATCCGGAGGATTGTTGAGTTCATTAAATGTTACCTTTTGAAATGATCGATTCCCAAATTTACTTTTGACCAAACCGGAGACAGCCTCAAGTTTCGCGACATGTTCTCCCGCTCGACTGTCACCGGCATTTTGTAGCTCCGATAAGCCTTGTTCCAAAAAGGCGAGAATACTTGCATTTATCGCAAAATTCTTAATTGTCGCTTCACCGGCGAACTGCTGAGTATATTGCTCTCGACCGGGGTCCATGCGTGCATGCATGGCCCTGCGAACATCCTGCTGAAGGGCAAGTAACGTTGCAGCTTCACCTGTTGCAAAGTACTGCAAATGACTATAGTCCAGTGCAGGGTTAGCCCGTCGCAACTCCTTATCCTTAACACCCGTATCAACAGTGGCCATTAATGACGCCATCTTCATTTCGTGCTTAATGTCCGTAAGTTTGGTATTAGGATCAGTCACATTTACTTCACGACGAGTAATGGGAGCTAATGCGAGTTCACGGCGATTGTATCCAAACTTCGCTGAGTCAGGTATTTGCCCTGATAGGCCGGTCCATGCTATCTTCACGCCCACGGAAGTATCCGTTCCGAAGTACACAGGCTTTACATTGTTGGTCTGATACTTGTGCTTCGGCATGAAAAATAGGCCCAATATGCGACCCGGCTCAGGCTCTTCATCCAAAACCACCGCACTATTTCCCGGGAATGAATCTGATTTGACATCATTGGCCCGTGTTGTCCAATCTGGGTATGGTGTAGGTTCGCCATAAAGCGCCGTCATTGTTTTGGCTGCGTCCCCCGTTGTGAAGGTTGACCCGACATTCGGGCTAAAGAACCCTTCGTTCTGAAATCGAAAGCTAGACATGACTGGTAGTTGCTTTCCACCTTCGAACTGTGGCCCGACGGTACCTTCCTGTCTTGCGACAGCGAGTTCTAGGGTTGGTGGTTGGGCTGACGCTTCGAAACCAGCATTGCTGCGCGTAAGAAAGAGAGTGTCAGTCTTTCCGATACCGCAGCCAGAAAAATGTGAACAAAAAAGGCCGATCATAGCATATCTTACCAGCGTTAGCATAGATTTACTCCTATCAGTCGATTTGAATATCATTATTGTGTAATTCCAGAGGCAGAACGCCTTGAGTTTGTTTTGGATAAATTGGAAATTTTGAGCCAATCCGAACATCATAGAAACTGCTGCTAGGGTACTCAATTCGGATCGATGTACTTTCTTGAATGATGTCAACATTCTCCATACGTTGCCAACCTAAGGTGGTGAATGTCTGACGATTTGCCTTGCCCAAAGATAAACCGAATGACTCTGAGCCATGCACCACACCCTGAACTCCTTCATTAGGTTCAATTGCCTTCATCTTCATGTGACCAAATCCGATAAGATGCTCAACACCAGTTTCCTCCTCGTAATAATGCACTGCACAACCAGTACAAAAAAATCCCAAAGTAACACAATAAAATCTAGTTACATTACAACTTTTGGAAATCAAATAATAAATTTTGTAATCAAATCTGCAAAACCGTGAATACAATTTATAGTTGAAGAAAAAGCGAAAAACAAATGAAAACAAAAGAATGATCGCCTGTAAAGTATTATTGATGATTCTCATAAATTCGAACCTTTAATCCCCACTGTGTTACTTGGTTTACTTTCTTGGTCATCCTTGAAAGTAATAATCTGATATTCAGTACCCGAGATGTCGATAGGTTGGTTAGCAAGGACTATTTCTGTATCATAGCGTTCAGCACTGGTAATGTTTTCCCAACTACCATCGGCAACCTTTCTTCTGATGGCTATTCCATCTATCCGTTTGACATCCTCCGGAGCAATTCGGCCCCAAGATAGTGTTACTGTTTTCCCCGATACTGATCCAGTGAGATTTGCTGGAGGGGCTATTGTTGAGACTGGCGCATCTAAGGACTTATTTGACGTAGGTTGCGCGAAATAGAAGCCGACAACAGTTGCCACAACACCCATGGGAATTTGTAGAAGACGGCTTATTCTATCAAACGCTTTGTCTTCCATCGGCCCCATGGCTCGAACTCCAGCATTTGCAAGCAAGAATAGAGTAATAAAGACAAATGAACCAGATATAATAGATCTCACATGGTCGGTACTTGATAACGAAATTTTATCTAATTGCACCAATAATATTATCATCAGGGCAAATAAAGTGCCTATTAATGTTGTTGTCAGCCATAATGATTGTTTTCCAAATTTGTCACGCTCAGTGTTAGCCAATTCCTGCCTAACTGGGTTATATACGACTTCAATATCAACTGATTTATTGGCATATCTTGCTGCAAATATTAGTTTTTCTCCTTTTTTATCATGAACAACAACTGTATCTTGAGAAGGCACTGTATCACCATCGATAAAACCGAGTTCGGTTGTTCCGATTTTTACAGATTTAGGAATAAGCCCCTCTGGTATCCGAACAGAGTAAGGCGATTCCTGACTTATTGTTGCAGTTAGTTTGAGACTCACAGCCGAACCTCCTGAACGCTCCGTAAATCAATACCCCTACCAACGATCGCTGCTTGGCTGGAATACAAATTGTTCTCGTGTATTCGCCGCAGGCAGCACAGGCACTTTACCATCACGGCAAACAACTTTAAAGCAGAACAAACTGAGCTTCTCAGTAAGGCTTTTTTGCTTGAAAGCGAGAAACAAAAATTTGGAAACATAAGTTTTTCCAAAAATATAAGCATAAAATAAACATCTCATCATAAAACCAATAGGGCAACGACTTTTTTGAATTTTTTATCCTTATTCATCGATTCCATAATCAACCCATGTCCACGGGCGATTTCTTAAGCGAGTGCTTAGGCTAGCCTGACGCCGGGCCGTTGGCCCTCGGTTCGGTTGGACAACTTTCCTGGGCCTTCGACCCAGGCTGGTATAAAATCGCGCCTTTGGCGCTATCGGTCGCAGGAGAATACAGTGAGACTTTTAAACATTACATCGGGGAAGAATCTGCTGAATCGGACGGAAATCGCTTGGTGGCCTGCTGGTGATAAGGTGGTGGCCTTCTAGTGACCTGTTGGTGGCCTTTGGTGGGCCTGCTATGGGAGCTTTAACCATCGGAGAGCCAGGGAAAAAGAAAGCAAACTTGGTTTACTCGGGCAAAGTTTCCGACGGATTTTTTACAAAGGCGTTTCCATACGGTCGGGATCAATCCAAGCCATTGGCCCCAAGCAGGGTTGAACATCTATCCTGGGCCTTCGACCTAGGCTGGAATAAGATCGCGCCGTTGGCGCTATCGGTCGCAGGAGTAGGATTGTGCCACGCCGGAGCGTGGCGGGCCGGAATTGGACCGGATGGTGGATCACATACTCTGTAGGCGGCAAACACGCGGACGGGACGTCCGCGCCACGGTGGGGGCGGCCCACCACATGGGTTGCCCCTTCGGTATTTCTCCACAGACAGGAATGTCTGTGTTACCCTTCGCCCCATCCGATGTTATCCTTGATTCCCCCCGCCTCGACTCGCTAAGCATCGGGGAACTAAAACGCTTTCAATCCTGTCATTCAGGCAAATTCCACTCTCCCCCACCAAAGGTTTTTCTTCATGGTTTTCCTCTCCCGCCTCTCCCGGCTGACTCTCTCAGCGGTGCTTGCCGCATCAGCTCTTCAGGCTCAAACTCTGGAAACACAACCCTCTTCCAGCCCTGCAAGCACCCCGGGAATCATCTGGGCGGATGGACTTCGCCCCACAACTCCCGGGTGGGTCACGTTGATTCCCGGCGAGGAAACCACCCTTCCAGTGGCCCATTATCTTCAGGGCGAAGACCCCTCCGTGGTGAGCGTGGCCGTTTCCCCGCAAGAGGCCGTGCTCGCCACCATCCTCCCCGGAGGGTATGTGGAGTTGAAAAGCACCAAGCTGGCGCAGGGCGTTTACACCGTGACGGCGACGCTGGGTACCGGTGCCACGGTGAGTTTCCCGGTGCAGATCAACCAGCTCCCTGTGGTGAGTTTCTCCTACACACCACCCGCGGGGAAGACCGTGAATACCGTGGCGGTGGCCGGGGACTTCAACGGGTGGAATCAGAGCAGTCTGCTGTTGACCAAAGACGCCGAGGGGGTGTTCCGCGGGGAGACAGCGCTCCGGCCCGGGCTTTACCCCTACAAACTCGTGGTGGACGGCGACTGGGTGGCGGACCCCACCAACCCCAATCAGGACACCACAGGTTACGGCAACTCACTCCTGCGGGTGGAGGGGGAAGCCGAGAAAACCTTTACGCTTCAGTACCTGAGCCCGGTGTTGTATGATTTGCGCGGCTTCAATTCCGGCGGGCGGTTGATTCCCGCAGGGTTGACGGAAGATGAAGCAATCGACCCCGCCAGCGTGAAAGTGTTCTACGGCGCTTCAGCGATTCCGGCGAATGCCTCGGCCGATTCCCCCCTGAGCTGGAGTGTTCCAGAAAGCGGTGAGGAGATTCAGCTTTCACTTCAAAACTCTACCCCCACCCGCCCCGGCGACTGGGTGCTGGTGTATGCCAAAACCCATTCCGGCAAAACCGCCACAGCGCAGTTTCCGCTCTACCGCGATGGCATCGCCCGGCTCCCCGAAGATGAATTGATTTACTTTACGCTGACGGACCGCTTCCTGAACGGCAACAAGGAGAATGATCCCCAGATGGATGTCTCCAAAGTGGCTCCCGCTGCTCAGTACAAAGGGGGCGATTGGGCGGGCATTAAACAGAAGATTGCCGAGGGCTATTTTGAGCAACTGGGTGTGACCACCATCTGGCTTTCCCCGGTGACGGAAAACGTGATGACCCCCCAGCAGGAAACCCCCGAACCCCGCAACTGGTACACCAGTTACCATGGCTAGTGGCCCACCGCCTCGGACCGCACCAACTCTGCGTTCGGAACCATGGAGGAGCTTCAGCAACTCACCCAGTTGGGGCGTGATCAAGGGATCGCCATGATTCAGGACTTTGTGGCGAACCACGTGCATGTGAATCACCCCTGGTTTCAGGAGCACCCCGAGTGGCAAACCACCTATGAACTCCCCGA
>JANRMB010000311.1:0-9579 GCA_033761985.1 Candidatus Sumerlaeia bacterium
GGCGAAGTACTTCGCCATCATCCACGTCTTTACGGGGTTTAACATCGGCTCCAAAGCCCATGGATTTGGAGTCCGTGCGGCGTCGGATGATATCCACAAGTCCGCTGAACGCCCCACCGGCGATGAACAGGATGTTCGTTGTATCCATCCTGATATATTCCTGATGGGGGTGTTTCCGCCCACCGGTAGGGGGGACGTTCGCGATGCTTCCTTCCAGAATTTTGAGAAGCGCCTGTTGCACCCCTTCCCCGGAGACATCCCTGGTGATGGAAACATTCTGAGTGGTGCGATTGATCTTATCAATTTCGTCAATATAGATAATCCCGCGCTGGGCTTTTTCCACGTCGCCATCGGCATTTTGAAGAAGGCGCAGTAGAATGTTTTCCACATCCTCGCCCACATAACCGGCTTGGGTTAGCGTGGTGGCATCGGCAATAGCAAAAGGAACATCGAGAATTTTGGCAAGCGTTTGGGCAATCATCGTTTTTCCGCTACCGGTGGGCCCTACCAGCAGAATGTTGCTCTTTTGAATCTCAACGTCGTCTTTCAACGCGTCTCCAGAATAGATTCTTTTGAAGTGATTGTACACCGCCACAGCCATCACCTTTTTGGTGCGTTCCTGGGAAACGATGTATTTCTCCATGATTTGGAAAACTTCGGCCGGGGTGGGAAGCTTGTTTAGCTTCTCCTCCAAGGAAAGATTGTCTTCATCCGATTTGGGTTTTTGGGCCATCCGAGCTTGTTGCTGGTCCGCTTGTTGTTGCGCAGAAGGAGCGATAACGTCTTCCCGGCGAAGACGCTCGTAAATCGTGGTCACGCAGTCATTGCAAATATAGACAGGAGCCACAAGGTCCTTGGGAGTAAGTCCCTTCACCAGCGTTTTCACTTGAGTTTGGTCTCGCCCGCAAAACGAGCATTTGAGCCGCATGGTCATTCCCTGTGAGTTCTCCTATCGGTGCATCGCCGTAATCAATTACCGTCAAGCGTGAAGAGTGCCCAAAATGGGCGGTGATGTCAACCGCTCCTCCAAACCTTTTCCCTTCTTGTTCCATCGCCTTTATGGGAACAAACAACTCCCCTTCATTTTCCAAAAATAACCCTGAAATAAAAACCGTTGGTTTGCGTATTTGATAACAAGTGAACCTCCTCACTTTGCACTTGTGTTTGTTTTTCCCAATCGGAGTAGTATTCCTGCGTAAGGACGAGATATTTTGAATCCCGAAAGCCCTACCATCCCCCCTGCCTTTGGCTCCATTTACCATGAGTGAATCCCGCACAAATCTCTACACCATCACGGGTGAACCGGAAACTCGGGTGCATATCCAGCGGGTTTCTGCCCAAGTCACTGAAGTGGGTACTCCAGTCTATTTGCACACCATTCAACTTGCAGGTAAAGAGCTGGAAGCGCTCGAGTTTTTTGCCTCCATTCAAACATTTACGAACGTGCGAGACCCCCGCGTTCCGATGCTTATCGATGCCTGGCAGGAGGGCACCGGCGTTCAATTTGTTACACTGGAACTAAACGGCTTCCCCATAGACTCCTCGGAAGCCCAGGGAATTCTCAGTTCGCACGGGAATCAACTCCTGGATGAAATTGGATATCAAACTCTTGCCACGCTGGCTGTTCTCCACAGCCAAAACGCCACGCACCGCCGAGTGCGAAAAGAAGTCTTCGCCGTCCACGAAACCGGTTTCATTTTTATGAAGGACTGCGGACTCCTCGACCGCCTTCAAAATCTGGCCAGTCAGCAATTCGATGATGCCCCCGGGGGAATGCTCCTCGCATCAAATCTTGCCGCCTACGATGTGGTGGATTGGGCTGCCATGATGGCCACCATGATCACACGCGTTCCCATCCTGGACCCCTCCCGCCGAAAGTCTGAAGAGGAACTCCTCCCCGAAGAAGTAGATCAGGCCCAACGTCAATTGATCCAGCTGATGGGCGAAACCCCGATGGCGATCTTCTTGAATAAATGCCTCCAGGCCAGAGCCGACAACGTCCCCGTTTTTGATCAGGCCGGCGACGCGTTGAAACACTATCCCGGGAAAGAAAAAACATGATTGAATCGGCCTTTGGATACAAATTCCGCGATCATGTGAGCGAAACCATTCTCTACGAGGATCAAGTGGTGGAGCATATGGTTACCGCCGCGCTTGCTCGCCGTCGCGTCTTCCCCAAACGCCTCCTCCAAGACGAGGTTGCCTATCAGGCCATCCGGGATCAGGTGCGCCTGTCCGCCAGTATCTCCCACCCCAACGTCCCCACTATCTTCATGGCCGGCGTTCATAAGGATCAGTACCTCGTCATTCAGCAGCACTTTCAGGGGGAAACCCTTGAACTAATCGCTCAGCGTAAACACGCGCAAGCATCCAAGGATTGGATCCTTATCGCGCGCCGCTTGGTACGCCTGCTGGCCAACTTGCAAATCAACGGAATCGCCTTTGATCGTATTCACCTCCGTGATGTGCTATTCTCCAACCAACTTATCATTTTCAACAGCCGTTATCCCGTCGGTAAAACCTCCGGGGAAGCCCTCACCAAGAGCCCCTATCTTCAACGATTGTTTGAGTCCTCCACCTCGGGAATCTACCACGTACAGGGTCGATTCCCCATGAACGAATGCCTCATCAGAGCCAAAGAGCTTCTTTACCATCTGGCCTGCGCGGCCCAGTTCGATACTATCGACGCAGGTTTGGAACACCACGCGGAGCGTTCCCGAGGGTTCGGTCAGGGAGGATCGGGCTCAAGCCTTCTCGGACTCGACCACGCCATTGAAGAGGTGCTTCTCCGGCTTCACCACACGAATGATGGCAATTCGATTCGGACGTTGGATGATTTGATCGTGGTGTTGGATCAATTTCAGGTCATCAAAACCACGGCACCAACCCTTCCCCACGGGATGCGCCAAGTTACCAGTACATCGAAGACTGAGGTAAAGTTTGCCCCCGATTTTGAAGCGGCTCCGGCAAGTTCCGCCAAGGCTGCAATCGCCGCTGCAGGCTCACTCATCGCAAAGCCAGTGACACCCACTTTGGAACGAAGGCCACCAGAAGCCCCCAAAGTCACCCCGAATCAAGCACGTGACTATCAAGCTTCCGGTGGTGGTCCCAAAGAAATGATCTCTGCCAAAGCGGATGAGGATGCCGAAGAGGATCGCAGTTATCTGTATCCCACGGCACCACGAACGGAAACCGCACAACCGGCGGCAAAGTCATCCAGCTCTTCGGAGACGCTTCAGCAAAATCCAGTTTCCAGCTACCAAGCCCCCACACGATCAGCACCCAACATCCCTTGGAAACAGATTCTCGGAGTGCTTGGAGTCATTGTACTCGTCTTCGGGCTTTGGAGTGCGGTTTCCATCCTCCCCGCTCTACAGAAAAAACCGAATACTGCACCCACAGCAAAAATCCTGGCGGCCGAGGGCACTACCACAAAACCAACGGGGAAAATTGCTCTTTCAGCCAGTGAATCCTCCGATGCCGAAGGGGACTCCCTCACATACACTTGGAACCTTCGCGGCGAGGGAATCACACCCACTGATTACGCCCTGGAACCCACAGCACCCAATTCCTCCAGTATCACCGCATCCGTCTTCAAAACCGGAACCTATACCGTGGAACTCGTCGTCTTTGATGGTCAGCTCAAGAGCGCTCCGGTAACGATTGATCTTACGTTTGAAGGCGATCTTTAACACCAATAACAAGGCGCGAACGAAAGAGAACGAGCTGGCAACGCGGTATGCTGAAATTTGAACCAGACCTCAAGAAATCTCACGGAGCTATCGGAGGTGGAATCTGGGTACAAATTTCGGCAGGCAAGGCGCAGCGGAGGGCTCTTGAAGCGGAGCATACTACGGTACGCGACCGAAAGAGCACGAGCTGGCAACGCGGTATGCTGGAATTTGAACCAGACCTCAAGAAACCTCACGGAGCTATCGGAGGTGGAATCTGGGAACAAATTTCGGCAGACAAGGCGCAGCGGAGGGCTCTTGAAGCGGAGCATACTACGGTATGCGACCGAAAGAGCACGAGCTGGCAACGCGGTATGCTGGAATTTGAACCAGATTCCTACAGTTTGGTTGGGTTAGGAGCGTTTCCGTAGACAACCTTCGGATCGAACACCTTTTCCGTTTCCCGGAAAATCAACTCCTGTGATTCCTGTGATTTGCTTCCCACCGGAACTTCACGGTAAAAACAGGAGCGGTAACCCACGTGGCAACTGGCGCCACCTTGAACATCCACCCGAAGCCAAACGGCATCCTGATCGTCATCGATGCGCATTTCCTTCACTTTTTGAACCAAGCCACTGGTGGCGCCTTTGTGCCACAACACCTGACGGCTCCGGCTCCAGTAAACGGCTTCACCGAGTTCAATCGTTTTTCGAAGAGACTCAGCGTTCATATAACCGAGCATCAAAACTTCACCCGTGATGTGATCAGTCGTCACACAGGGAATCACCCCGTCCTTGTCAAACTTGGGTGCCAGTTCATGGCCTTCTTCCACCTGTTCCACGGATTTACGGTCGTTGAAGACGATGGTGAAGTTGCTCATAATCACATAACTCTCGGAAAAAAATCAAAGGGGCGGGCAGGTTCACCGTCGACCGGTTCCCTGTCAACCCGGAATCGGCAGGCCTCTACTCCAAAACTACCGCAACCAAAAGCGCCCGATCTTTGCTGCATTTATCAAAGAATCACGAGAACGGGTGGAAGGAAGAGTCTTTTTGATTCAGCTTCACCAACCAGCGTTACAAGGAGGTTCACCCCCCATGCCGATTTATGAGTATCTCTGCCCAGCAAATAACACCACCGTGGAAGTTTACCATGGCATCTCCCAAAAGTTTACCACATGGGGTGCCCTTTGTGCCCACGCCCAACTGAGCGTGGGGAATACACCCGAAGATAGCCCTGTGGAACGGCTCATCTATCCTTCCCAGTTCAGCACGCCACAAACCAACGCCGACCTTAAAAATCTCGGATTTACCAAACTCGTTAAACGTGATGATGGCGTGTATGAAAACGTGACCGCCACTCATAAAGAGAAACGGTACATGCAGCGGGGAGACGCCAGTTCCGTCCCCGATATAAAAAGCAAAATTAGCGATTAAGTCTGAATTGAAAAGAATTGCTCCGGGATTAGCGGCGTGGACCGCCACCACCGCCGCCCCGGCCACCACCTCGACCACCCCCCCCGCCAGGAGCGCCACCGGGACGTTGGGGAGCCTCTGGGAGTTTTACTTCTGGAATCTGGATTGTGGGAAGCTCGCTGGGAATTTCAGGTGTTGATCGGGTGTATTCACTCAGTTGTCCGGCCGTGGAGGCACCCTCTTCCTCATAGGTTACCAGATACTTGATCCCGGGTTTGAACTCAAAATCAATCAACGCAGTGGAATTCAAGCTTTCGGTGGTATCCTTATCGGAATCCAACAAGGGAAGAGTTGCCAAGGAGTACTCACCGGCAAGGATGGTGAAGCGCTCGGCCTCCCCCGCGCCGTAGGTTTCATAGGCATTCAAACTTAGGCGCTGGCTGCGGGGACCACTCAACAATAGCGTAAGCGGAAGGCGCGAGGAATTGTGAACCTGCAACTGCGCCACATCACCCTGAACCGAGCCAACCACACGAGGCTCCCGCAGGGGGCGAACGGTTTTGTTGTTCTTTAACTCCGCCACATCTTGATCAATTTCCTCTTCAAAAGCCAATACGGAAGGCTTTACCCATCGTTGTTTGAAGGGAACAAACCCCTTGGCGCTTTGCTCCTGATTATACTGGGCCAAACGTTCTTCCGGAGTCATCCAAACACCGTTGTACAATACTTTACCAGCGCTTCTTTGTTGTAGCTCCTGAGCTTCTTCAGCGGAGAACCAAATACCCTCTACTTGAACCAATCCCAGATCTTCGGGCTTAACATATTCCCCTTTGTACAGAACAAAACCCGATTGGAGAAGACGCTTTTCCTCGGCTTCTCGAGTTTCTTCCAGAACGAAGGACAGACGTTCGGTATGCCCGGCGTAAAGTTGAACAAGTTGGGGGCGGGGGCGATAAAAACCCTCTTTATCCACGGTAACCCAAAAGGAATCCGAGTAGGAGGAAGTATCGGATAGCGGTGTCATTGTTTGTACTGAGGGTGTGGTTACCCCTTCCGCAAGGGAGACGGTTGGTTGGCCTTCCCATGTTTTTGGAGGCCAAGGACGCCAGTCATCCACGCCGTCCGGGGACCAAAGAACCCGAGCATCAGCGGGCTCGGAATCCACCACTAAACGCGATGCACAACCCGATATTGAAACAAACGCTCCCAGGGTGAAGATTCCCCCCACCCACCAGCCACACTGAAGCCTCCACTTCTTAGCCATTCGAGAAATCCAAGTCCTCCGTCAAAATTCGACCACAATTCGTACACCGAACAATTTCCTTCCCACGGTGAACTTCCACCAAATTACCCGCTAGAACCGTGAAATAACAGCCACCACAACTCCCTTGTTTTACGTGAACCAGAGGATTTTCGGGGGTTCTTTTCCGTACAGAATCATAGAGTTTCAAATGATCCGGCTCAATCTTGCCCAACACCTTGGTACGATCCGTCTTCAGCAATTCCAATTCTTTGGTCTTTTGATTCACCAATTTGCGGATGCGTTCGCGTTCCACGACGGCTGTTTTTTTGAGTTTTTCCAGAGATTCATTTAGCTTCAATACAGCAGCCACCTGCTCCTCTTCCACTAAATTCAGGTAATCCAAACGCTCCTGAATTCGTTGTAGATCCTGGTTCAAGGTGGAAACCTGATGTTCAACAGCCTGCAATTCCCGAGTATTTTTGACCAGCATCTGCTGATCTCCGGATTTCTTAAGGCGATCGTTGTAGATCGCCTGTTGTTGTTTGAGGAGTTTGATTTCCCGGACGGTAACCGCTTCGGCGTCTTGGGCGACCTTCAACTCATCGGTCAGTTTTTGGAGATCTTTTTTTACCTCTTCCCAAGCTTTTGGGTAACGGTTGAGCTGTGCTTGCAATTCTGCAGAGCGTTGATCCATTTCCTGAAGTTCAAGAAGTTTCGGTAGCGCAGGATGCATAAGTTTAACCCTTTCAACGGTGGGCCCATCAACAAAAGGGCGAATCAACACCCAATGAGGTTGATTCGCCATCATGGGCAACCCATTCCCCTGAGACAACCGGCATTATTATTTTTTTTGAACTCCACAAACAGAAATTGCCCGGAGCATCCCCGGGCAATTCCTCGAAAAAAAGCAGACTTGATTAGTCGGCTGCGGTTACCCTGTTTACTTCTTCAATGGAAGTATGGCCAAGAACCACTTTTCTGAAACCGTCCATCCGAAGGGTTCTCATTCCACGCTTTACAGCAAGTTTCTTCAACCGTGAGGAGGCTTCCCCCTGAATCACCAACTGACGAAGCTTGGAATCCATCACAAAAATCTCGTGAATAGCGGTACGCCCGCGGTAACCATTACCGGAACAACGGTCGCACCCGGTGGGGAAATAGGCATCAATCCCGTTGGCGATTTCATCTTCCTTGGCGCCAACAGCTTCCAACGTGGAAACATCGGTGTGTTCCATGCGTTTACAATGCACGCAAAGGCGGCGGAGCAAGCGCTGGGCGATAACGGCTTGTACGGAGGAAGCCACGAGGAACGGTTTGATTCCCATATCGGCCAGACGCGATGTAGCGGAGGGAGCATCGTTCGTGTGCAGGGTTGAGAATACCAAGTGGCCCGTAAGCGCCGCGCGAACAGCAATCTCTGCAGTTTCCAAGTCCCGGATTTCTCCCACGAGAATAACGTCCGGAGATTGGCGCAGCATCGACCGCAACCCCGTTTTGAAGTCCAAACCAATTTCTTCGTTGGTTTGAACCTGATTCACGCCGTCCAACATGTATTCAACCGGGTTCTCGATGGTGATGATTTTGGTCTCGGGGGTATTGAGCACGGAAAGCGCGGAGTACAAGGTAGTTGTTTTTCCAGAACCCGTGGGGCCGGTCATCAAAATAACACCGGTGGGAGTACGAATCAAATCGTTGAAAAGCTTGATGTTATCTGGAAGGAATCCCACATCCTCAAGACCCAGAATCACCGAGGATTGATCCAGAATACGCATAACGATGGATTCGCCGTGGATAGCCGGGAGAAGAGAGACCCGCAAATCTAGTTTTCGGTCGGGAAGATTGAGCTTAATCCGACCGTCCTGAGGGATCCGTTTTTCGGCCAGGTCCATGCCGGAAAGAACCTTCAGACGGGAAACAATCGCGTTCTGCCACCGTTTGGGGGGTGAGGGAACTTCCTGGCATACACCATCGATCCGGAAACGAATCGCCACGTGATTTTTCTCTGGTTCAATGTGGATATCCGAGGCGCGGTCATGAACCGCCTGTTTGAAGATCAAGTCCACGAACTTGACGACAGCCGGAACGTTTGCTTCATCCGAGGAGAGTTCCATCTCTCCCATCATCTGCATTTCCCGCTTACGGAATTCCTCTTCGTGGAGGTCATCCGTCATCCCTTGATAAATGTTGGCGATTTCATCGCCTTCGTAATAACGCTTGATGAAACGACCGATTTCCTCTTCGCGAGCGATAAAGGGAATCACTCGTTTCTTCAGTATCCGTTCCAAGTCATCGGTGATCTGGATGTTCATGGGGTCGGCGAGAGCCACCTCAATTTCATCCTCACTGTAGCGAAGGGGAAATACCTGATACTCCACGGCATGTTTTTTGGAGATTTGGGCGATCAGATCATCGGTAATTTGCAGGTTTGAGAAATCCGCCTGCTCCATCCCAAGGCCCTCGGAAAGAGCCTCCAAAAAGTCCGACTCCTGAAAGTATCCTTTGCTGACCAACGCCTGCTTGACTTTGGCGGCTGATTCCCCTTCCCGGGCGATTGTTTCGTTGATCACTTCGGAGGGAACCAAACCGGTTTCCTCCAAAATCCGCCGCAGTTGCGTGGCATTTCCCTCATAACCACCGGAGCCGCCAGGCTTGCGAGCGCGGTCTTGGGAAACGGCCTTGAAATAGTTTCGCTGCTGTTCGGTGGGTTTGGGCCTTGCGGGTTTCGTGGCGGCTTCGTGTTTGTAATTCGCGAGGGGGTCAACACCTTCCACCGCCGCAGAGAGATCGGTTTCCGCTTCGTTGAGATCCGCAGCGGAAGGTTTCTTTACTTTATCACGACTGAATAAACCCATGCTAGTTCCTTCCTCTTTTCCCCTTCTGGCGGATTTGGAGAGAGCGTTTTGCTCCCTCCAAATTCAGGGCAACTCTTTCATCAATGGCTAACCAAGTCAATCATCTTGAACATCGGCATGAACATGGCAATTACGACGAAACCGACCACAACCCCAAGAAACACAATCAACAGCGGTTCAATCAGGGAGGTCAAACCCGCCACGGCGGTACTTACTTGATCTTCATAGAAGTCGGCAATTTTGGTGAGCATCCCTTCCAAAGCACCGGTCTTTTCACCTACGTCGATCATCCGTGTTACCATTGGTGGGAAGACGCCGGATTCAGCGAGAGGTTTCGTCAACGATTCCCCGCTTTGGATGCTTGCTTTGGTTTTATTAACGGCAAGTTCAATCCGGCG